>NZ_JAMYSF010000023.1:0-103014 GCF_040321775.1 Mesorhizobium sp. M0243
CCCCCCCCCCCCCCCCCCCCCCCACACGCCCCCCCCCCCCCCGCGCGGGGGGGCGCGCCCCCCCCCCGCCCCCCCCCCCCCCCCACTCGGGGCCCCGGGGGGGGGCCTCCTCGTAGAGCGCCGCGCGGACCCCCACCCCGCTCGCTTCGTTCGCGACCCTCCCCCCAAGGGGGAGGGTGAGACAGCGGCAGATTGCCGCTGCGGAAGCTTGCCTCAGCCTTGATGCCGGATTCCCAACCACCACCGGATTTGCACCCAACCCACTTCACTGGTAAAAGATTTTGACCAGTCAAGCGAAATGAGGCTGCTGATGTCGGGCCTGTCCATGCCGAAACCAGACGACGCCACGATGCGCCGGCGCGACGAGATCGTCGCCGACATGCGCATCATCGTGCCGGGTGAGGGCGTCGTCGACGCCGCCAATTCCATGCGCGCCTTCGAGAGCGACGGCCTGACCGCCTATCGGCAGCTGCCGCTGGTTGTCGTGCTGCCGCAAACGGTGGCGCAGGTTTCGCGCGTGCTGAAATACTGCAACGACCGCAACATCCGCGTCGTGCCGCGCGGCTCCGGCACCTCGCTCTCGGGCGGCGCGCTGCCGCTCGAGGACGCGGTGCTTTTGGTCATGAGCCGCTTCAACCGAATCCTCGGGATCGATTTCCCCAATCGCATCGTCGTTGCCCAGCCGGGCGTCACCAATCTCGGCATCACCACCGCCGTCGAGCAGGAGGGCTTTTACTACGCCCCCGATCCATCCTCCCAGATCGCCTGCTCGATCGGCGGCAATGTCGCGGAGAATTCCGGCGGCGTGCACTGCCTGAAATACGGCCTAACCGCCAACAATGTGCTCGGCATCGAGATGGTGCTGATGAATGGCGAAGTGGTGCGGCTGGGCGGCAGTCACCTTGATGCGGAAGGCTACGACCTGCTCGGCGTCATGACCGGCTCCGAAGGGCTGCTCGGCGTCGTCACCGAGGTTACCGTACGCATCCTGAAGAAGCCGGAGACGGCACGTGCACTGCTGATCGGCTTCCCGACCAGCGAGCAGGGCGGCCAGTGCGTCGCCGACATCATCGGCGCCGGCATCATCCCGGGCGGCATGGAGATGATGGACCGGCCGGCGATCCATGCGGCGGAAGATTTCGTTCATGCCGGCTATCCCCTCGATGTCGAGGCGCTGCTGATCGTCGAGCTCGACGGGCCGGGCGTCGAAGTCGATCATCTGATCGGTCTGGTCGAGGCGATTGCCTACAAGAACGGCTCGACCACCTGCCGCATTTCGCAATCCGAACAGGAACGGCTGAGCTTCTGGGCCGGCCGCAAGGCGGCGTTTCCGGCCGTCGGCCGCATCTCGCCCGACTACTACTGCATGGACGGCACCATCCCGCGCAAGGAGCTGCCGCGCGTGCTCGCCGGCATGCGCGAGCTGTCGGAAAAATACGGTCTCGGCGTCGCCAATGTCTTTCATGCCGGCGACGGCAATCTGCATCCGCTGATCCTCTACGATGCCAACGTACCGGGCGAACTCGACAAGGCCGAAAGCTTCGGCGCCGACATATTGCGGCTCTGCGTCAAGGTCGGCGGCGTCTTGACCGGCGAACACGGTGTGGGCGTGGAAAAACGCGACCTGATGCCGGAAATGTTCACCCAGATCGATCTCGACCAGCAGATGCGGGTCAAATGTGCCTTCGATCCCAACCATCTGCTCAACCCGGGAAAAGTGTTCCCGCAGCTGCGGCGATGCGCCGAGCTTGGGCGGATGCACATTTCCGGCGGCAAACTGCCGTTCCCAGACATTCCGAGGTTTTGAGTGGACATGTCGGCGCTTGAACACCCCCCTCTGTCCTGCCGGACATCTCCCCCGCAAGGGGGGAGATTGGCTATCATCGCGGCTTTCGCCAACTGCCGGCGTTGGAAGACAGATGCGACGTTGAAGTTGCCGATCTCCCCCCTTGCGGGGGAGATGTCCGGCAGGACAGAGGGGGGTGTGAAGGATCGCGACGCCTCCGCATCTGTCGATGGGGCGTCGATCTCATGACCACCTTCACCCCAACCACGTCGGAAGAAGTCCTCTCCACCGTCGCCTGGGCCGTGGCGGAAGGCTCGCCGCTCGAAATCCTCGGCCACGGTTCCAAGCGTGGCATCGGCCGGCCATTGCAAACCGAACACACGCTCGACCTGTCGAGGCTCACCGGCGTCACGCTTTACGAACCGGCTGAACTGGTGCTGTCGGCCGAGGCCGGCACGCCGCTGGCCGACATCGAAAAGTTGCTGGCGGAACACGGCCAGCAGCTTGCCTTCGAGCCGATGGACTACGGCCCGCTGCTCGGCGGCGAAGCTGGCAAAGGCACGATCGGCGGCGTGCTCGCCGCGAACCTCTCCGGTCCGCGCCGGCTGAAGGCGGGTGCTGCGCGCGACCATATTCTGGGCATCAATGTGGTGTCCGGTCGCGGCGAGGCCTTTAAGTCGGGCGGCCGCGTCGTCAAGAACGTCACCGGCTATGATATGTCCAAGCTGATGGCCAACAGCTGGGGCACGCTGGCCGTATTCACCGACGTCACCTTCAAGGTGCTGCCGGCAGCCGAGACCGAAGTCACGCTCGCCATCCGTGGCCTGCTCGATGATGCCGCTGCCGCAGCCATGGCCCTGGCGCTTGGCTCGAGTGCTGAAGTGTCGAGTGCCGCCCATCTGCCGGAGCGCATCGCCGCGCGTGTCGCCGGCGGCAGTCTCGGCAGCGAGGCCGCCACGCTGCTGCGTGTCGAAGGCTTCGGCCCGTCCGTTGCCTATCGCATCGCCGCGCTGAAAACGCTGCTCGGCAAGGCCGGGCCGCTGCAGGAGATTGCCGGTGAAACCTCACGGCTGATCTGGCGCGATGTGCGCGATTGCAGGCCTTTCGCCGACGGCAGCGAGAAACCGGTCTGGCGTGTCTCGATGACGCCGGGACAGTGCCACCAGATGGTCCTGACACTGCGCATGCAGGCCGCCGTCAGCGCCTTCTATGACTGGCAGGGCGGGCTGGTGTGGCTGCGCATGGAACAAGGCGACCCGGAAGCCGCCCTGCTGCGCGGGCTGTTGAGGAAACATGGCGGCGGCCATGCGACGCTGGTGCGTGCCGCACCTTCGCATCGCGCCGCTCTGCCGGTGTTCGAGCCGCAGCCGCCGGCGCTGGCAGCACTCAGCCAGCGGCTGAAGCAAGAATTTGACCCGAAGAATATCCTCAATCCCGGCCGAATGGCCTAGGACATCAGCGATGCAGACCAATTTTTCGCTTGCCCAGCTTGCCGATCCGCATGTCGCGGAATCGGAAAAGATCCTGCGCAAATGCGTGCATTGCGGCTTCTGCACCGCCACCTGCCCGACCTATGTGACGCTTGGCAACGAGCTCGATTCACCGCGCGGGCGCATCTACCTGATCAAGGACATGCTGGAAAACGGCCGTCCGGCCGACAAGGAGATCGTCACCCATATCGATCGCTGCCTGTCGTGCCTTGCCTGCATGACCACCTGCCCGTCGGGCGTCAACTACATGCATCTGGTCGACCATGCCCGCGCCCATATCCAGGAAACCTACAAGAGGCCGCTGCTCGACCGCCTGACCCGCGCCATGCTGGCCTTCGTGCTGCCCTATCCCCAGCGTTTTCGCGCGGCGCTCAAGCTGGCGAAGCTGGGCAAGCCGTTCATAGGCTTGTTCGACAAGGTTCCGGCGCTGAAACCGCTCGGTGCGATGCTCAAGCTCGCGCCGGCCTCGATCCCGACAGCATCGTCGATAGCTTCACCTGGCATCCATGCCGGGCAGGGGAGCAAAAGAGGCCGCGTCGCCATCCTCACCGGCTGCGCGCAATCGGTGCTCGATCCCGCCATCAACGAGGCGACGATTTCGCTGCTGACGCGGCTCGGCGTCGAGGTCGTGGTGCCACCGGGCGAGGGCTGCTGCGGGGCGCTGGTTCATCATATGGGGCGCGAGCAGGCCGCGCTTGCCTCTGCGAGGCAGAATGTCGATGCCTGGACGCGCGCCATCGAACAAGGCGGGCTCGATGCCATCGTCATCACTGCCTCCGGCTGCGGCACGACGATCAAGGACTACGGCTTCATGCTGCGGCTCGACCAGGCCTATGCCGACAAGGCGGCGCGCGTTTCGGCGCTGGCCAAGGACATTACCGAATATCTCTCGACCTTCGACCTGCCCGAACCGGTGCGCAAACCGGGCACGGTTGTCGCCTATCACTCGGCCTGTTCGATGCAGCACGGCCAGAAGATCACCCGCCAGCCGAAGGAACTGCTGGCCAAGGCCGGCTTCATCGTGCGCGAGCCGCGTGAAGGACATCTCTGCTGCGGCTCCGCCGGCACCTACAACATCCTGCAGCCCGAGATCTCGGCCAAACTGCGCGATCGCAAGGTGAAGAACATCGAGGCGACGGGGGCTTCGATCGTCGCCACCGGCAACATCGGCTGCATCACCCAGATCGCTTCCGCCGCCAAGCTGCCGGTGGTGCACACGATAAAACTGCTCGACTGGGCCTATGGCGGACCGATGCCGGCAGGCGTTCGGGGAGAGAACCTCATCGCCGCGGAGTAGGGCGCCGCGCTTACTCCGCCGCGAGCCTGTCCGCCGTACCGTAGGTCGCCTCATAAAGCGCACGCTGGCGGCTGAGCGCGACCATGGTGTTGCGCAGCAGGATGGCGACCGTGATCGGGCCGACGCCGCCCGGCACCGGGGTGATCCAGGAGGCGACCTCGCGGACGCTCTCGGTGTCGACGTCGCCGACGATGCGGCTTGAGCCGTCGGGGCCGATTTCGGAATTGATGCCGATGTCGATGACGGCCGCACCCGGCTTGACCATGTCGGCCTTGATCAGCCGCGGCTTGCCGACGGCGACGAACAGCGCATCGGCACGTCGCGCATGGGCGGCGACCGACCGCGTCATGTGGTGGCACACGGTCACCGTCGCGCCTTCGCTCATCAACAGGAAGGCGATCGGCTTGCCGACGATTTCCGAATGGCCGACGATGACGACTTCCAGCCCCTTGAGGTCGAGGCCGGTTTCCTTGAGCAGTTCGACCGAGGCCGCCGCCGTGCAAGGCGCGAGATCGAGCTGGTTGTAGACGATGTTGCCGATCGAGGCCGGATGCATGCCTTCGACATCCTTGAGCGGATGCACCGCCGCCTGCAGCGTCCTGATCGGGATATGCACTGGGACCGGCCGCTGGATGATGATGCCGGTAACGCGCGGATCGGCGTTCAGGCCGTGAATGGCCGCTTCCAACTCGCCTGCCGTGATGGTGGCGGGAAAGCGCCGTTCCTCGAAATCGATGCCGGCGAGCTCAGCCTTGGCGCGCTGGTTGCGCACATAAACATCCACCGCATCGGTGTCGCCGACGGTGATCGAGATCAGCTTGGGGGGAAAGCCCTCGGCTTTGGCGATCGCGGCGTCCTCGCGAACGGCGGCGATGATGCGCTGGGCGACCGGGCCGCCCTTGAGATAACGGCTGTCTTCGGACAGGGGCATGGGTGAACTCTTTTGTGGAACTAGCCACCGAGATAGCAAAAGAATGCGGTAAAGGGCAGCATGAAAGCGAACCGCTATGCCCGTTGCGCGACGCGTAGGTGACCTTTGCCCTCGATTTCTGCTCAAAAACGGAAAGGGCAGCGCGGTTTCCCGTGCTGCCCTTCCTGACCGGCCGCATCCCCATACGGCCCGTCCCCCGTTGTCCCTAACTGGCCTCGAAAAGCGGACTGCTTTGCCGGCCAGGTGATTCGCAGGACCTACTATATCACCTCGACCGTGGTTCCGACATTGACCCGTTCATAGAGGTCGACGACGTCCTCGTTGCGCATGCGGATGCAGCCCGATGACACCGCACCGCCGATCGTCCACGGCTGGTTGGTGCCGTGGATGCGGTACTCGGTCGTGCCGAGGTAGAGCGCGCGGGCGCCAAGCGGGTTCTCCGCGCCGCCGGCAAGATAGGTCGGCAAATAGCGGCCCTTGGCGGCTTCGCGCTTGATCATCTGCGCCGGCGGGCGCCAGTCCGGCCACTCGCGCTTGTTGGTGATCTTGTGCGTACCCGACCATTCGAAGCCCGGCTTGCCGGTGCCGACGCCATAGCGCCTTGCCTTGCCGTTCTTCTCGACCAGGAAGAGGAAATTCTGCGTGGTGTCGATGACGATCGTGCCCGGCTTCTGGCCTCCGTCATAGTCGACTTCCTGCGGCAGGTAGATCGGGTTGATCTGAGGACGCGCGACCATGCGCTTGGCCGGCGGCTGCACCGCCGCCGTCTGCACCCGGTCGGGCTGCGCCGGGCGCAGGCGCCGCTGTTGCTGGACGACCTGGCGGTTCTGGCGCACGATGCCGGGTGCCTGGCCAAGCTGCAGCACCCAGGGTGCGGAAAGGTCGGGGCTCACCATCACCGGCGGCCTGTCGGCATAGCGGTCGCCGGCGGTTGAGGGTGTGACGCCGGCGGCAAACACAGCCACGGCGCCGAGCACGGGAAACAGAACTGTCTTCATCGTAGCGCACCTTGATCGTCTGATACAAAACGGGTGGAAACGTCCTCCCGGTTCGGCGATCATTGGCGCGCAAGCAGCAACCGAAACATGAATCGGAATGCGTAAAATGCGGAACTGTCGGTAAACCTTTTGGTGTGGTTACCGCCGGGTTCAGGAATCTGGTAAAGCCGCAGTAAATGCCGCGCAAAAGCGCGTTAACGAACGGATTTTGGCTTATGGACAAGGAAAACACCGGACTGCTCGCCGGTCCCGATGGTGTCGCGCGCTGCTTCTGGCACGGCAATCTGCCCGACTATCTGCACTACCACGATCATGAATGGGGCCGGCCTGTGGCCGACGACCGCAGGCTGTTCGAAAAGATCTGCCTCGAAGGCTTTCAGTCTGGCCTGTCGTGGCTGACCATTCTGCGCAAGCGGGAGAATTTTCGCGAAGCCTTCGCCAATTTCGAATTCGACAAGGTCGCCGCCTTCACCGACAAGGATGTCGAGCGCCTGCTCGGCAATGCCGGCATCATCCGCCATCGCGGCAAGATCGTCTCGACCATCAACAACGCCAAGCGCGCCCGCGAAATGGCCGACGAGTTCGGCTCGCTGGCCGCCTGGTTCTGGAAGTTCGAACCCGGCAAGGAGGAGCGGCCGCAGATCGTCGATCTCGCCCATCTGCGCGCCAACCCGACCACGGCGGTCTCGGTGCGGATTTCGAAGGAGTTGAAGAAACGCGGCTGGAGCTTCGTGGGGCCGACCACTGTCTACGCCTTCATGCAGGCGATGGGCCTGGTCAACGACCATCTCGAGGGCTGCATCTGCCGCAAAGAGGTCGAGAAGCAGCGGAAGGCGTTCAAAAGGCCGAAGTAGCCCCTCTACTTCCGGTAAAACGAGTAATTTCAGGTGCCGTTGGCGCTGGCCAGCACCAGGCCGGCGACGATCGCCACCACCGTGGCCACGGTCGGATAGATCACCAGCAGGCCGGTCATCAACGCGTCGCGCATGGATGGGCCTTTGCCGGTGTCGGCCGGCACTTCGAACGGGCCGGCAGCCTGGCTGACCATTTTCGGAGCGTGGATGTCGGCCGGGCGCAAGCGCGCGGGCAATTCGCCGGCTTCGCCATCAATAGCGTAAAATCTTGCTGTGCTGACCATGGCCCCGAGCCCTCATTTACCCCGCCTTATCGGCGACGATTGTGTCGGCACGATGCCGCACCCGTGTCGGGATTGTTTCATTTTCGATGCGGTTTTGTTTCACGGAGGTTCGAGCGTGGTGCTGGGTGCCGACCCTTGCCGCTCCCGGCTGCATCAGTTAGGAAACGCGCGCTGCCGAATAGGAAATTTCCTATCCCGCAACGCCACGAAACACCGGATGCTCACTCATGGCCGACAAATCGGAAAAGACGAAAGCGCGACTGCCGCGCGGTTTTGCCGACCGCAGCGCCGAGGACATCCGCGCCGTCGAGAAGATGATGGCGACGATCCGCTCGGTCTATGAGCTTTACGGCTTCGAACCGGCAGACCAGCCGCTGATCGAATACACCGACGCGCTCGGAAAATTCCTGCCCGACCAGGACCGGCCGAACGAAGGCGTGTTCTCCTTCCAGGATGACGACGACCAGTGGCTGTCGCTGCGCTACGACCTGACCGCGCCGACGGCCCGTTTCGTCGCCGAGAATTACGAGCGGCTGCCCAAGCCTTACCGCAGCTATCGCTCCGGCTGGGTGTTCCGCAACGAGAAGCCGGGTCCGGGCCGCTTCCGCCAGTTCATGCAGTTCGACGCCGACACGATCGGCACGCCTGGCGTGGCCGCCGACGCCGAAATGGCGATGATGATGGCCGACGTCATGGAAGCGCTCGGCATCAGGCGCGGCGACTACGTCATTCGCGTCAACAACCGCAAGGTTCTGGATGGCGTGCTGGAGGCGATCGGCCTTGGCGGCGAGGAGAATGCCGGACGAAGGCTGACGGTGCTGCGCGCGATCGACAAGCTCGACAAGCTCGGGCCGGAAGGCGTGAAGCTTTTGCTTGGCCCGGGCCGCTGGGACGGCGGCAAGGAGGGCGAAGGCGACTTCGCCAAGGGCGCCGGATTGAACAACGGGCAAGCCGAGGCGGTTCTTCTCGCGACTGCGAGGACTATACAGACCGGCCAGGATTCCATGGTCAGTTCGAATGCCATCTACCAGGAAGGCGTCGGCGAACTCGCCACGATTGAAGCGCTGGTCAGGGCGGCAGGATATGGCGAGGACCGCATTGCCATGGACCGCTCGGTCGTGCGCGGCCTCGAATACTATACCGGCCCCGTTTTTGAGGCCGAGCTGCTGGCCGAAATCCCCAACGAGGACGGCCAGATCGTGCGCTTCGGCTCGGTCGGTGGCGGCGGTCGCTATGATGGTCTGGTCTCGCGCTTTCGCGGCGAGCCTGTGCCGGCGACCGGCTTTTCCATCGGCGTCTCCAGGTTGATGACCGCGCTGAAGAACCTCGGCAAGCTCGACGCCTCGGATGTGATCGCACCTGTCGTCGTGCTGGTGATGGACAAGGACACCGACAGCCTCGGCCGCTACCAGAAGATGGTGGCGGAGCTGCGTGCCGCTGGCATCCGTTCCGAAATGTATCTCGGCGGCGCCGGCATGAAGGCGCAGCTCAAATATGCCGACCGCCGCGGCTGCCCGGTCGCCATCATCCAGGGTGGCGACGAGCGCGCCAAGGGCGAGCTGCAGATCAAGGATCTGATCGAAGGCGCGCGCATGTCGGCCGAGATCACAGACAACGCCGAATGGCGCGCCGCCCGCCCGGCGCAGGTGACGGTGGCGGAAAGCGAGCTGGTTGGTGAGGTGAAGAAGATATTGGCGGCGCAGGCCGCTGATCGCGCGAAAGGTGGCGCTTGAATACCCCCCTCTGGCCTGCCGGCCATCTCCCCCGCAAGGGGGGAGATTGGATGTCACGTGGGCTTTCGCCAATCTCCAGCGTTGAAGAAGAGGCGCTGAGCCTCAAGCTGCCGATCTCCCTCCTTGCGGGGGAGATGGCCGGCAGGCCAGAGGGGGGTGCCTCGCGCCCATCCGATCGATGACCTCCCGCTACCCCGCAATATCAACCGACATCACCAACCTCTTCGCCACCCGCAACACGCACGCGGTCGAGGTCGCCATATTGCAACCGGCGGACCCCTTCCTCGACATGGCCGGTGAGGATCTGCGCCGCCGGATTTTCCTGACCGAAAGCGAAACCGGGCAGACGCTCTGCCTGCGGCCGGAATTCACCATTCCGGTCTGCCTCGACCACATAAGTTCGCAGGCCGGCACGCCGCGCCGTTATTCCTATCTGGGCGAGGTGTTTCGCCAACGCCGCGAAGGCGGCAACGAGTTCTTCCAGGCCGGCATCGAGGATCTCGGCGACCGCGATACCGCTGGAGCCGATGCCCGCTCGGTGGCGGATGCGCATGCGCTGCTGTCGCTGGTGCTGCCTGGTCAGGCGCTGGCCATCACGCTCGGCGACCAGACCATTTTCGAGGCGGTTCTGGCTGCCCTTGGCCTGCCGCGCGGCTGGCGCATGCGCCTTGCCCGTGCGTTCGGCTCGGCGCCGATGCTTGAGGCGGCTCTCGCCGATCTCGCCAACCCGCCGCGCAACGGCCAGCTCTCCGGGCCGGTCGCGGCCCTTGTGCTAGACGGTGATCTGGACGGTCTTTCCGCTCACATCGCCAGCGGCATGGAAGAGGCGGGCCTGTCGGCGTCCGCCGGACGCGCGCCGTCCGACATTGCCCGGCGGCTGATCGAGAAAGCCGAATTGCGCAGCGTTCGGTTGTCGAGCGAGGCCTTTTCCGCGCTGAAGGATTTTCTGGCGATCGACGTTCCGCTTGATGGCGCGGCCCAGGCACTGGAGACCTTCGCCACCGGGGCCGGTCTGTCGCTCGATGTCGCGCTGGAAAAGTTCGCTGCCCGCGCCAAGGCGATCGAAGCGCATGGCTTGCCGGCCGATAAAGTCCGCTACGACGCCGCCTTCGGCCGCCCGCTCGATTACTACACCGGCCTGGTTTTCGAAATCGCGGCCGACAATGGCGACCGGCCGCTGGTCGGCGGCGGCCGCTATGACCGGCTGCTGACCCTGCTTGGCGCGAAGACGCCTATCCCCGGCGTAGGCTTTTCGGTCTGGCTCGATCGCATCGAGGCATTGCGGGAGACGGCGCCATGATCACGCTGGCGATCCCGTCGAAAGGCCGCCTGAAAGAGCAGGCGCTGCAAATACTGGCCAAAGCCGGCCTCGCCGTCAGCCTGCCCGGTGACGAGCGCAAATACCACGCCCGCGTCGAGGGTCTGGATGATGTCGAAGTGGTGTTCCTGTCGGCTTCCGAGATATCAGGCGAGATCGGCCAGGGCGCCGTCGATCTCGGCATCACCGGCGAGGACCTGGTGCGTGAAAACCTCGCCGACTGGGAGACCCGCGCCGAAATTGTCGCCCGTCTCGGCTTCGGCAATGCCGATGTCGTGGTTGCCGTGCCCGACATATGGCTCGATGTCGACACCATGGCCGATCTCGACGACGTCGCCGCCGATTTTCGCCAGCGCCATGGCCGGCGGCTGCGCATCGCCACCAAATACTGGCGGCTGACGCAGCAATTCTTCTCGCAGAAGCACGGCATCCAGGTTTATCGCATCGTCGAGAGCCTAGGGGCTACCGAAGGCGCGCCGGCGGCCGGTCTGGCCGATGTCATCGTCGACATCACAACCACCGGCTCGACGCTGCGCGCCAATCATCTCAAGGTGCTGGGCGATGGCCTCGTCCTGCGCTCGCAGGCCTGTCTGGTAGCGTCGAAGAAGACACGGGCGGCGGCGGATGAGGCGCTCTTGCGCGACATTGCCGCGAAGATGGCGGCTGCGGCCGGATAGCGGCGGGCCTTCGCCCGCTGCCCTCAGGGCTCCGAACCCAGCTTCAAAACCTTACGGCGGGCCGTCCTGCGGTGTCGGTAACTTTGCGCCGGGGTTTTTCCTGTATAGGAATTATTTCCTTGATCGATGCAGTCAGCTATGGTACATTTTTGCCTATGGTGCTGATTTGCGCCAGTGACCCGCCGCCCAGGCGGGTTTTTGCGTTTTGATGTTCGTCAACCAACGAAGGCCCCGAAGCGTCGTGGGCCGTATCGTTGCCCGGCCTCGACCATCGGCGGGATTTTCACCACCCCCTCGGGCTGATAGGCTCGGCCAGTCCCGGGAGGAGAGAGCGATGCCGGTCAATCTCGACGAGCTGAAGAATGCCAGCAATTTGCGCGGACGCGGCGCGCGTGCTGGCGGTGTCTTCGTCGCACCCGTCGACAACAGAGCGCATGTCTCTGGTGAACGCAGCGTGCCGCTGCTCGACAAGACCATCCCCGCGCTGTTTTCCGACACCGTCAGCAAATACGGCACGCTCGACGCCGCCGTTTTCGTCGACCAGGACAAGCGCTTCACCTGGAGCGAACTGTCGGACACGGTGGACGCGCTGGCCGCAGGCTTCCTGGCACTGGGGTTGGCAAAGGGCGATCGCGTCGGCATCTGGTCGCCCAACCGCTGGGAATGGCTGGTGACGCAGTTCGCCACCGCCCGCATCGGCCTGATCCTGGTCAACATCAACCCCGCCTATCGGTTGACCGAGCTCGACTATGCGCTGAACAAGGTCGGCTGCAAGGCGCTGGTCACCGCTGCCAAGTTCAAGACGTCAGACTATCTCGGCATGATCGAGACGCTGGCACCCGAGATCGCCAAGGCCACACCGGGCAAGCTCAAGGCACAGAAACTGCCGGCGCTGAAGATCGTCATCCGCATGGGCGACGAGAATTCGCCCGGCATGTTCAATTTCGGCGACGTGCTGGCCATGGCCGGGCGTGACGAGCATGACAGCCTCGACCGCATCTCGGAGAAGCTGAAGCCGGGCGAGGCCATCAACATCCAGTTCACCTCAGGCACCACGGGAGCCCCCAAGGGCGCGACGCTGACCCACAGCAACATCGTCAACAACGGCAATTTCGTCACTTCGGCGATCAAGCTGACCGCCGACGACCGGCTGTGCATTCCGGTGCCGCTCTATCACTGCTTCGGCATGTCGATGGGCACGATGGGTTGCGTCTCGAAAGGCGCGACCATGGTTTTCCCGGGAGAAGGGTTCGACGCCGGCGCCACACTGAAGGCGGTGGCTCAGGAACGCTGCACCGGGCTTTATGGCGTGCCGACCATGTTCGTCGCCCTGCTGGATCATCCGGATTTTTCCGCCTTCGATCTCTCCAGCCTGCGCACCGGCATCATGGCCGGCTCGCCATGCCCGATCGAGGTGATGAAGAAGGTGGTGTCGCTGATGCATATGGAAGAGGTGACCATCGCCTACGGCATGACCGAGACCAGCCCGGTCTCGTTCCAGAGCGGCGTCGACGATCCCTTGGAAAAGCGCGTCTCGACCGTCGGGCGTATCCACCCTCATGTCGAGGTCAAGGCGGTCGATGCCGATGGCGCCACCGTCGCCGTCGGCGCGCCGGGCGAGCTTTGCACGCGCGGCTATTCGGTGATGAAGGGCTACTGGGACGACGAGGAGAAGACCCGCGAGGCGATCGACAGCGACGGCTGGATGCACACCGGCGACCTCGCCACCATCGACGCCGAAGGCTATTGCAACATCGTCGGCCGGGTCAAGGACATGGTCATCCGCGGCGGCGAGAACGTCTATCCCAGGGAGGTCGAGGAATTCCTCTACCGACACCCCAAGGTCAAGGAGGTGCAGGTGTTCGGCATTCCCGACGCCAAATATGGCGAGGAGCTGTGCGCCTGGATCGTGCTCAAGCCCGGCCAGATCGCCACCGAGCAGGAGGTCAAGAACTTCTGCGCCGGCCAGATCGCCCATTACAAGATCCCCCGCCACATACGCTTCCGCACCGAATTGCCGATGACGGTGACCGGCAAGCCGCAGAAGTTCTTGATGCGCGAGGCGATGGTGGAGGAACTGGGGCTGGTGGCGCAGAAGACGGCGTGAGCGAAGGCGGCGCTTCGGTTTGTCCGGCGCGCTGGGTGCGGTCAGGTCGCGATCCTGCTGCATCATTTGGAGCGCGTTGTTTGTGAGGGGGCGAACGCCGGCCGTCGGGCCTGCCGGATGTTTTCCAAGGCGCTCCACACTCCGCATGGGTTTTCCGCAAGGTTCGCAGAAGCGCATAGGGGCTTGAATGGGTGGTTTCAAACGATCGGTGGTTTCTTATGCGATGCCCTTGGCCGCCTTGGTGATGGCTGTTGCAGTCAGGGCAGGCGGGCTGTCGGCGGACGAAGGTTCGCTGAGCGCCAGGATACTCGTCGGAGCGCTTTCGAGTGCGATTATGTTCACCACCATTTTCGTGGTGCTCGACCACGCCGAGGCGGTGGCCCGGCGTGTAGGAGAGCCCTATGGCACATTGGTGCTGACTTTTGCCGTGACGGCAATCGAGGTGTCGATCATCGTTTCCATGATGCTGCATGGAGAGAACAACCCTACGCTTGCACGTGAGTCCGTCTTCTCAACGGTGATGATTGCATCTACCGGCGTCGTCGGCACGTGTCTTGCGCTCGGCGGCTGGCGTCATCGCAAGCAGGCAATTGTTCGACAAGGGACCAGCGCATATTTGGCGGTTCTGATCGCGCTGACCATCATGACGCTTATTCTGCCGACCTACACACAAGCTACGGGGCCGGGCACATTTTCGGCAGCTCAACTTGGCTTTGTGAGCGTGCTTTCGGTGCTGCTTTATGCAAGTTTTGTGTTCGCGCAGACTGTCCGCCACCGAGAAGACTTTGTCGAAGGGCAGGCCCACGGCGTTGCGCTGCGGACTGCCCCTCACGAAAGCGTCTTTGCCGGCGCATTGCTGCTTTTGATCGGGCTGATTGGCATTGTCATGCTCGCCGAGCAGGTCGCCGCAAGTGTTGAAAATACGCTCGTTGCCTATCAGGTGACACAGGCTGACAGCATTGTGGGGGCATTGATCGCCGGGCTGGTTTTGATGCCGGAGGCCATTTCGGCGGTTCGCGCTTCACTCAACAATGAGCTGCAACGCGGTTTGAATGTCGCGATGGGTTCCGCTTGTGCCACGATTGGTTTGACAATACCGGCGGTCGCAGCCGCCAGCCTGCTGACGGGAAGAGGGTTAACCCTGGGGCTGCCGGCTGCTGATGCGGTCCTTTTGGTCTTGGCGCTTTTCATATGCAATGTAAGCTTCAGCACTGAAAGAACGACGTTCTTGACCGGAATGGTCCATCTTGTAGTATTTTTTACTTATGTATTTCTGATATTTATACCATGAGAGCTTTGGTGCAAGCGAAGCGCCAAGGGGGCGGTATCCTTCGTTACCTCACGCCGTGGATTTGAGGTGGTCGATGAAGGCGCGCAGCTTCGGCAGGATCTGGCGCTTGCCGGGATGGTAGAGGAAGACGCCCGGCGTCGTGGCGGCGATGGTGTCTAGGACCGGCTCGAGTTTTCCCTGGCCTATCGGACCTTCGGCGACGGGTCGGGGGATCTGCGCCAGCCCAATGCCCTGCATCGCGGCCCCGAGCAGCGTCGGATAGTCGTGCGCGATCAGCGGGCCTGAGACCATCGCCTCGATCTCCCCGTTGCCGTCGACGAAAGACCAGGGCGCGATGGCGCCGTTCGAACGGCGCAAGCGCAGGCAGGCGTGGCGGCACAAGTCGTCGACGTGCTCGGGGTAGCCATGGCGCTCGAGATAGTCCGGACTGCCGACGACCACGAACGGGAACGACGGCGTCAGCCGCACCGCGACCATGTCGGGCGCGATGAACTGGCCGAGGCGGATGCCGGCATCGAACCCGCCGGTCGCAAGATCGACCATCTCGTCACTCGCGGCGATCTCCAGCTCGATCTCCGGATAGGTTCGGCAGAACGACGCGATCATCGGCTCCAGGATCAACGGCACGACGGCGCGGGGCACAGACAGGCGCAGCAGCCCGGTTGGCCGTTGGCCGACATCGCGCGCGGCCTCGCCTGCCGCGACGAGCTCCTCGAAGGCAGGTCCGGCACGATCGAGGAACCGCTGGCCAGCCTCTGTCAAACCGACGCTTCGCGTCGTGCGCACGAACAGCGCCGCACCCGTGCGGGCTTCCAGCGTGCGCACCGCCTGGCTCACGGCGGACGGCGTCACGCCGAGATCGGCGGCGGCACGGCGAAAGTTGCGGCGCCTGGCAACCGCCAGGAAGGTCTCGACCCCGTCCAGCGCACCGTGCCGGACTGTGTAGTTCTGCTTCATAGGTTGTTGTGATTACACCGGGTAGTCGAATTATGGAAGCAGGCTTAGAGGTAACCGACTGAAGCTGGGGCCGCGTGAACCGGCTGCTGACAGGAGGCCAAATGTCCACGGAAATGGTGTTCCAGACCCATCTCGTTCTAGGCTACGTCGCGTGGCTGCTCTGCTTCGGCGCATACGGCCTCCCATGGCTGAGCTCGCTGGACCGGGTCGCGGCGCAACGTGCCATCGCCACCCTGCACAGCTTCCGTTTCTTCGGGCTCGTCTTCATCCTGCCGGGCGTCGTAAGCCCCGATCTGCCGGCCGGTTTCGCCGTGTTCGCCGCCTACGGCGACTTCGCAACAGGGGTACTGGCCATGCTGGCGCTGCTCACGGTGAGGCTACCCCGGCTCTTCTGGCCGTTGATCGTCGCCTTCAACATCGTCGGGACGGTCGAGCTCGTCGTCGATTATTACCACGCCATCCAGGTCGGCCTCCCTGCACATGCGGAGCAACTGGGCGCCGCCTACGCGATCCCGATCATCTATGTGCCGCTGCTGATGATCACGCACATCGCCGCATTCTATTTTCTGCTACGCCCTCCGAAGGTCCGGATCCTAACGACGACCGCCCCGGCTGTGCTTTGACGGCAAGAGTATCCCCCAAAGAAAAAGGCGCGGATTTGGCCCGCGCCTTTGTTCTGTCCAGGCTTTCGAAGCTCAGTCCTTCTCGAAGATGCGCGCCTTCGCAACCACGCCGGCGATGGCGCCGCCGATCAGCGGTGCAACGATGAACAGCCAGAGCTGGCCGATTGCGGCAGTTCCCGAAAACAGCGCCGGGCCGATCGAGCGGGCCGGGTTGAGCGACGTTCCGGTCACCGGGATGATGGCGAAGTGCAATCCTGCCAGCGTCAGGCCGATGACCAGTCCGGCGAACGCGGTCGAGTGCTTTTCAGCCGTGACGCCAAGGATCACGGTGACGAAGGTGAAGGTGCCGATCACTTCCCACAGAAATGCCGAGCTGACGCCCCATTTCGTCACATCCCAGCCATTGGCGCCGAAGCCGGTCGTGTGTCCGCCAACCTGGCCGGAAACGATGATCCACAACGCCAGCGAAGCAAGGACGCCGCCGATGACCTGCGCGATCCAGTAGGGGATGACGTCCTTGGCCGGCAGCCGGCCCGCCAGAAAGACACCGAGCGTCACCGCCGGGTTGAGATGCGCGCCCGAAATCGGGCCGATCGCATAGGCCGCCGCGATGAGGCCGATGCCGAACGCCAGACCGATGCCTTCCTGGCCGAGAGGCAGCGCGCCGCCGAAGCCGCCCGTCACCACAGAAGCCGTACCGATGAACACCAATAGAAATGTGCCTAGAACTTCCGCCAGATAAGTCTTCATTGCCCTCTCCTCGTGTCAATCCGCCGGTCCGCCTTTTGCGCTCCGCGAATCACAACCGGAAGAGTATTCGCAACCAGAAAAGTTGGAAAGCAGAGCGGTTGTGCAGGCCGACCTGCTTGTGCGCGCCGGTTGCGCGCTCTAGAGCAGGGCCGGAATAATTTTCTGCGTGACGGAACAAGACCATGCGATTGGGCGGACGGCTGGCTGCGGCCATCGAAGTGCTGGAAGACATCGGCCGGCGCCACCGGCCGGTGGCGGACGCGCTGAAGGATTGGGGCCTGTCGCATCGCTTCGCCGGCGGCGGCGACCGTGCGGCGATCGGCAACATCGTCTATGACGCCTTGCGCCACAAGCGTTCCGCCGGCTGGCTGCTGGGGCAGGACACGCCGCGCGCCATCGGCTTCGGCGCGCTGCTGCTCGAATGGGGCCAGACGGCACAATCGCTCAACGAGGCGCTTGATGGCGACAAGTTCGCACCGCCGCTGCTGACCGCCGCCGAGCTTCAGGCCATCGCCGACCATCGGCTCGCCGACGCGCCGGACGCGGTGCGGGCGGATGTTCCCGACTGGTGCGCGCCGCTTTTCGAGCGAGCCTTTGGCTCGACCTGGGCCGACGAGGGCGCGGCGCTGGCAACGCGCCCGCCGCTCGACCTCAGGGTCAACACCTTGCAGGCCAACCGCGACAAGGTGCTGGCCGAACTGACGGGAACTGGCGCGAAACCCTCGGCAATCGCGCCACACGGCATCCGCATCCCGCCGATCGACGGCGACGGCCGGCACCCGAACGTGCAGGCCGAGCCGGCTTTCCAGAAGGGCTGGTTCGAGGTCCAGGACGAAGGCTCGCAGATCGCGGCCGCCCTTGCCGGGGCCGAAGCCGGCATGCAGGTGCTGGATTTCTGCGCCGGCGCCGGCGGCAAGACGCTGGCACTGTCGGCTTCGATGGAAAATCGTGGCCAGATCTTTGCCCATGATGCGGAGAAAGCACGGCTGGCACCGATCTTCGACCGCATCCGTCGTTCGGAAAACCGCAATGTGCAGGTGGTCACCAAACCCACAGAACTCGCGCCGCTCGGCAACCACATGGACATCGTGCTGGTCGACGCCCCATGCACCGGCAGCGGCACCTGGCGCCGCCGTCCCGACGCCAAATGGCGGCTGACGCAGAGACAGCTCGATGCCCGCAAGGGCGAGCAGTCGGCGATCCTCGATGCGGCCAAAGCCTATGTCAAACCGGGCGGCCTGCTGGTCTACATCACCTGCTCGGTGTTCGATGAGGAAAACGGTGAGCAGATCGCGGCCTTTCGGGACCGTAACAGCGGTTATGTTCCCGTCGACCACCGCCGGCTCTGGGACAGCCGTTTTCCCGGCCATGAGGCAGCCGCACGCATCGGCGCCAAAGGCGACATCTCGCTGTCGCCGGCGCTCAGCGGCACCGATGGGTTTTATCTCTGTGCGTTACGCAGATCGGCCTGAATCCAATTCCTGACGGATGCGCGGCGCCGGCCGGCAGGCCAGGTCGATTGTGCAGTGCAGCAAAAGCATTTGCCTGCCGTCCATGCCTCTGCAATAAGCTTATCCGCGTAGAGGAAGGCAGCGGCAATGGCAGCAAAGATCGTACCCGCCCCGGACTATGAGGATCGCGTCAGGACCTCCTTCGCGCGCCAGAAGGCGATGGCCACGATCGGCGCCGAACTGACGCTGGTGACGCCCGGCATCATCGAGATCGAGATGCCCTATTCGGTGGCACTCACCCAGCAGCACGGCTTCCTCCATGCCGGCGTCATTTCGACGGCGCTGGACTCGGCCTGCGGCTATGCCGCCTTTTCGCTGATGCCGGAAAATTCCGGCGTGCTGACCATCGAGTTCAAGGTCAACCTCCTGGCGCCGGGCAGGGGCGAGCGCTTCCTGTTTCGCGGCTCGGTGACCAAGCCGGGCCGCACCATCATCGTCGCCGACGGCCAAGCCTACGCCTTCGCCGCCGACGGCGAGGCCAAGCTGATCGCCACCATGACCGGCACCATGATGACCGTGGTCGGGCGTGATGGCATAGAAGGGTGAGTGGCCGGTTCGCCGCAGGCGAATCCATCGTGCCGGTGGCACGATGGAAGGCCACGAACGCCGGGAGCTGCCGGAGGCAGCGGGTCCCGGCGAGCGGCGGTGCAGATAAGCAGATGATCCGGCGGAGAGGAGCAAATCATCATGACCGGTAAAGTGTCGCGCCTGTCGGGCAAGGACGTCCTCTTCGTCATGGCGGCGCAGGCCGAATACGGCCCGCACCTCAAGCAGTTGTTCACGCCGTTGATGACCGGTGTCGGTCCCGTCGAGGCCGGCGTCAGGCTGGGTGCGGAACTCTCCTGGCTGAAATCGCAAAAGGCACTGCCGGATCTCGTTGTTTCGCTCGGCTCAGCCGGCAGTCGGACGCTGGAGCAGACGGAGATCTACCAGGCGGTTTCGGTCAGCTACCGTGACATCGACGCTTCGCCGCTCGGCTTCGAAAAGGGTGCGACACCCTTCCTCGACCTGCCGGTAACCGTGCCATTGCCCTTCAAGATACCGGAGATCAGGCAGGCGACCCTGTCGACCGGCGCAGCGATCATCACCGGTGCGGCCTATGATGCTGTTAGCGCCGACATGGTCGACATGGAGACCTTCGCCTGCCTGCGCGCCTGTCAACTGTTCGACATTCCGCTGATCGGTCTGCGCGGCATTTCCGACGGGGCGGCCGATCTGCGGCATGTCGGCGACTGGACCGAATATCTTGAAGTCATCGACGAGAAGCTGGCGGACGCCGTCATGCGGCTTGAACAGGCAATCGGCGACGGCGCCCTTCGGACGGAACCATCCCATGAAGATGCCAGACCAGCCTGAAAGTCGGGCTACGCAACCCATTGCGCCGACTCGTTTCTTTCTCTAAACGCTCGCCATGAAAACAGCCAATCATCCCGACACCGTCCTGATTGTCGATTTCGGCAGCCAGTTCACCCAGCTCATCGCCCGCCGCATCCGCGAGGCCGGCGTGTTTTCCGAGATCGTGCCATTCCAGTCGGCCGAAGCGGCATTCAAGCGCATCAATCCGAAGGCCGTCATTCTGTCCGGCGGTCCGGCTTCGACCGGCGATATCGGCAGCCCGCGCGCGCCGCAGATCGTCTTCGATTCCGGCGTGCCGGTGCTTGGCATCTGTTACGGCCAGATGGCCATGTGCGTGCAGATGGGCGGCGTTGCCGAAAGCTCCGATCATCGCGAGTTCGGCCGCGCCTTCGTCGAGATCCAAAAGGACAGCCCGCTGTTCGAGGGCCTGTGGGCACCCGGCCAGCGCCACCAGGTGTGGATGAGCCATGGCGACCGCGTCATCTCCTTGCCCAAGGGCTTCGAAGTGTTCGGCAAGTCGGAAGGCTCGCCCTTCGCCATCTTCGGCAACATCGAGCGCAAGATGTACGGCATCATGTTCCATCCCGAGGTGGTGCATACGCCCGACGGCGCCCGGCTGCTCAGGAATTTCGTCCACAACATCGCCGGCATCGAGGGCGACTGGACCATGCGCGCCTACCGCGAGCACGCGGTCGAGACGATCCGCAAGCAGGTCGGCAAGGGCAAGGTCATCTGCGCGCTGTCGGGCGGCGTCGATTCCTCCGTTGCGGCGCTGTTGATCCACGAAGCGGTCGGCGACCAGCTGACCTGCATCCTTGTCGACCACGGCCTGATGCGCAAGGACGAGGCCGCGGGCGTGGTGGCGATGTTCCGCGAACACTACAATTTACCGCTCATTCTGGTGAACGCGTCGGACCGTTTCATCGACGCCCTCGAGGGCGAGTCGGACCCGGAGAAAAAACGCAAGACCATCGGCCGGCTGTTCATCGAGGTGTTCGAGGAAGAGGCCAAGAAACTCGGCGGCGCCGAATTCCTGGCGCAGGGCACGCTCTATCCCGACGTCATTGAAAGCGTCTCCTTCACCGGCGGCCCGTCAGTGACGATCAAGTCGCACCACAATGTCGGCGGCCTGCCCGCGCGCATGAACATGCAGCTTGTCGAGCCGCTGCGCGAACTGTTCAAGGATGAGGTCAGGGCGCTGGGCAAGGAGCTTGGCCTGCCCGAAAGCTTCATCGGCCGGCACCCGTTTCCAGGCCCGGGTCTTGCCATCCGTTGCCCCGGCGGCATCACCCGCGAAAAGCTGGAGATCCTGCGCGAGGCCGACGCCATCTATCTCGACGAGATCCGCAAGGCCGGCCTCTACGACGCCATCTGGCAGGCCTTCGCCGTGCTGTTGCCGGTGCAGACGGTCGGCGTGATGGGCGATGGCCGCACCTACGAGTTCGTCTGCGCGCTGCGTGCCGTCACCTCGGTCGACGGCATGACGGCGGATTTCTACCACTACGACATGGCCTTCCTCGGCGCCGCCGCCACCCGCATCATCAACGAAGTCCGCGGCATCAACCGCGTCGTCTACGACGTGACGTCGAAGCCGCCGGGAACAATCGAGTGGGAGTAGGAGTTAGTAGTCTGGACTGCTCCGGCGTAGTTTTTCGCAGAAAAAGCAACGATTTGCGGTTTATCTCATTCACTATCGATGCTGCATCATCAACTGAAGTCTCCGACTGTCTAAGTCACTGATTTTTCTGGCCCCGTGCAAACGAGGGCTTCGTTGCGTGTGAAGGGCAGCAGATCAATCTGGCGGTACTTTTGACGGTACTTTTCGTACGTGAATCAACGTCCGAGAAAGGACCGTCACCCGTTTCTCGGCCTGACGCTTTTTGTAGGTCAACCATTTGAAATAAATGGCTTTCCCGGTGACGTTTCGGCGCGAACAGTACTTTAAAGCGCGTCGCGTTGAAACGGATTCATGCGACGCGCTTTAAGTCTTTGTTTTCATGCATGTCGTTGTCCCAAACCGGGGCCACTTTTGGGCGACATGCATCAGCCGCACGTCCTACCGTCAGCGCAAGTCCGCATTTGTGAGATTGGGCGCCGGTGTGTCTTGAGATCGCCTCATTGGCTGACCGCAATCAGAATTCTAGGCGATGCCGCCCAAAAGTTCCTCCGCCCTGGAAACAGCGGCCGCCTGATGTGGCTGCAAGGGTTGGCCGGCATAGCTTTCGAAGACCGGCAGGAACGGGTCGTCGATATGCGTCCTGATGCCGGACAGTTGCTCCATCACCGCCAGGCCGCAATAGGGAACGTAGGAGGCCGAATAGCCGCCCTCATGCGACATCATCAGGCGCCCGCCGCAGAGGTCGTCCGCCGCCTGCATCAGCATCCGCGTCATGTCGCGGTAGCTACCGCTATGCAGCATCATGCGCCCCAGCGGATCGGCCGCCGAGGCGTCGAAGCCCGACGGCACGACGATGAGATCAGGCTTGTAGCGATTGAGCGCCGGTAGCACGACGCGTTCGAAGACGGACATGTAAGCGCCGTGGCCGCAGCCGGCCGGCAGCGGTACATTGATGTTGTAGCCTTCGCCCTTGCCCTCGCCGCGTTCCTTGTGAAGACCGCTGTCATCCGGATAAAGACCGTCCTGATGGATCGAGATGGTCAGTACCGACGGGTCCGAATAGAAGGCGGACTGGGTGCCGTTGCCGTGATGAACATCCCAGTCGACGCTGGCGACCCGCTCGAAGCCATGTTTGGCCCGGTTCTTCAGGATAGCGACCGGAACGTTGCCGAACAGGCAAAAGCCCATGCCTTGCCCGCGCTCGGCATGATGGCCGGGCGGTCGTACCAGCGCATAGCCATTGTCGGCATCGCCGCTCAACACCGCATCCATCACCGCTGCCGTGCCGCCGGCGGCCAGACAGGCGATTTCGTAGCTGCCATGGCCGAAGGGGGTGAGATAGCTCGCATCGCCGCCGCGCCCATCACTGAGCAGCTTGATACGGCTGATGTAGTCGCGGTCGTGAAACAGGGCGAGGTCATCCTCGCTCACCGCGACGGAGGCGATCTTATACAGTTTCTCGGTCAGGCCCGAAACCTCCATCAGATTGCGGAATCGGCGTTTCGTGTCGGCATTCTCCGCATGCTCGCCGGGCTCGATGGTCAGGCTCGGCTGAAAGAACTGCGCGGCATTGCCGGTCTCGTGCCAGAGATAGAGTTCGTGGAAATTCCAGCCTGTCGTCATGTTTTGTTTCCTAGCCCGCCAGGATCATTGACGCGGCGCGTTCGGCGATCATGATCGTCGGCGCGTTGGTGTTGCCCGACACCATTTTCGGAAAGACCGAGGCATCGGCGATGCAAAGCCCGTCCAGCCCATGAACCTTCATCGACGTGGGATCGACGACGGCCATCGCATCTGAACCCATGCGGCAGGTGCTGGTCGGGTGATAGAGCGTCGTGCAGTGGCCGCGTATATAGTCGGCGATCTCGGCGTCGCTCTCGCATTCGGCGCTCGGCGTGATTTCGCCGACGAGCATTTCGGCAAGCGGCGACTGCGCCGCGATGCGCCGGCTGATGCGGATGCCTTCGACCAGCGTGGCAATGTCCGAGCCATCCTCGTCGCTGATGAAGTAACGTGGATCGATCGCCGGATATTCGATTGGATTGGCCGAGCGCAGGCGAATCTCGCCGCGGCTGTCTGGCCGCTGCAGCGTGGTGTGCAGCGTGATGCCGGGCCTGGACGAAAGGAACCGAACATAGTCGCGATGCGGGCTGATGGCGCCGTAAAGCTGCAGGTCCGGCTCGATATCGGGCCGGCTCTTGACGAAGCCGCCCGCCGCCACCCAGGGTGAGGAACGCGGACCGCTGCGCGATGTCTGCCATTCCGCGAAGTCGCGCTGCAGCGTCTCGTCGGTCCAGGCGCCGACGCCGATCTTGTCCTTGGTATAGAAGGTGATCGGAATGTTGATGTGGTCCTGCAGATCCTTGCCCACGCCCGGGAGGTCGTGCACGGGAGCAACGCCGACCTGGGCGAGTTCGTCGGCCGGCCCGATGCCCGAAAGCAGCATCAGCTGGCAACTGCCGATCGAGCCCGAGGACAGCACCACCTCGCTGTCGGCGAAAGCGGTCTCAGGTTCGCCATTGACGAGATAGCGGATGCCCTTGACCCGGCCCTTCTCGACGATCAGGCCCGTCGCCAGCACACCGGTTTTCACAGTCAGGTTGGGTCGTTCCCGCGCCGGGCGCAGATAGGCCTTGCCGGTGCCCCAACGTTCGCCATTCTTGATGGTGAACTGGAACAGGCCGACGCCTTCCTGCTCGACGCCGTTGAAATCGCGGTTCTGCTTGTAGCCTGCGGCCTTGCAGGCCTCGATCCAGGCAAGCTCGTTGGGATCGACATGTCCGACATTGCCGATATGCAGCGGCCCGTCGGCGCCGTGCAGCGGGTCGTTGCCGAGTTCGGCATTGCTTTCACTGGCCTTGAACACCGGCAGCACGTCAGCCCACGCCCAGCCGGGGCAGCCCATCGCCGCCCAGCCATCATAGTCGGACGGCAGGCCGCGAATATAGATCATGGCGTTCAGCGCGCCGGAGCCGCCGATCATCTTGCCGCGCGGCCAGAACACCCGCCTGCCGCGGCAGGCGGCCTGCGGCTCGGTGTAGTAGCCCCAGTCGACTTGCGTGTTGAACATGGTCGGCCAGTCCGACGGCACATCCGAGGCGAGCGGCGCCTCGCGCCCGGCCTCCAGCAGCAGCACCTTGCGGGCAGGATCGGCGCTGAGCCGGTTTGCCAGCACGCAGCCGGCCGAGCCGGCGCCCACTATGATCGTATCGAACATCGTCAGTCTCTCACTTTCCGGCCGGGGTCGGGCTTTGCACAATGCTGCTTGCTGCCGGCTTGCTGTCGGGGCTGGCGCGACGGCGCCCGAGCCAGTCGATGAGATCACCAAAACGGCCGACCAGCCCCTTGGGCATCAACACCACCGACAGGGCGATGATCAGGCCGAGCCCGAGCGTGCGGAACTCGCCGCTCTCTCGCATCAATTCGTCAGCCAGCACCAGCACCACCGTCCCGACCAGCGGTCCCCAGAACGTGCCGACGCCGCCGACCACGACGATGGCGATGATGAACATAAGTTGCGACATCGACAGCACACCGGGGCCGATCGCCTGGAAATGCGCGGCATAGAAACCGCCGGCCAGCCCGGTGAAGAAGGCGGAGATGCCGAACACCAGAAGCTGCGCCTGGAAGCGGTTGACGCCGCGGGCCACCGCATAGCCCGGATTGTCCTTCAGCGCCCGGAAGGCAAGGCCGATAGGGCTTTTGACGATCGCGTAGGTGAAGACCATGGTGAGCGCGAACAGCACCGCGATGATGGCGTAATTGCCGACCAGCCACTGCGCCCGGAGCAAGGCCCTGGTGCCGAGGTCGCCGAAGCGGGCAAAGCCGACGGCGCCGCCGGTGAACTGGCGGCAGACGGAGCCGACCATGACGAAACATTCGGTGTCGGTGACGATCAGCAGATACATCGTCTGGGCGATCGCCAGCGTCAGCAGCGCCACATAGACGCCGGTCAGGCGAAGGCAGGCGAGGCCGACGACCAGCGAGAACAGCACGGAGCCCAGCGCGCCCGGCACAAGTGCTGCCCAGACGTTCCAGCCGAAATAGAAGCAGAGCATCGCCGTCGCATAGCCGCCGAACGCAAAGATCGCCATTTGCGCCAGCGAGAAGATGCCCGAGAAGCCGAACAGGAGGTTCCACTGCGAGGCGATCGTCGCATAGAACAGCGCCAGCACGATCTGGCCAAGGATGTAGCGGCTGTCGACCAGGAACGGCAGCGCGATCGCCGCCGCGATCAGCATCAGGCTGATGGCAAGATCAGTCCTGGCCGAGCGAGACATGGAGGAACGGGACATGGGGCGTGTCTCTGTCATGATGCCCCTCACATGCGCCGGATTTCGGCGTGGCCGAAAAGGCCGGACGGCCGCCAGATCAGCACGGCAATGACGACGAACAGCAGCGATGGAAAGCCCCACCTGGCGCCCAAGGCGTACTGAACGAAGGATTCGAGCAACGCCAGCCCAAGTGCTGCTGCGATGGCGCCCGGCAGATTGCCGAGACCGGCGACCACGCACATGATGAAGGCCTTCAGCATCGGGTCGTTGCCGAGTGGCGGCGACAATTGCGTCATCGACGAGACCATGACGCCGCAGATGCCGGCGAGCGCGCCCGACAGCATCAGCACCTGCAGGTAGACGCGGTTGACGGCGACGCCCATGAGCTGCGCCGCGTCGCGGTTCTGCGCCGTCGCCCGGATCGCACGGCCCATCCGCGTGCGGCCGAGCGCCGCCGAGACGACCACCATCATCACGACCACCACCGCGATGATCAGAAGGTTCTGCCAGGGCAGCGTCAGCGGCCCCAGGCGTAAGGCACCGGCGATCGAAACCGGCTGCTTCAGCGGCTGCCCGCCATAGGTCAGGAGAATGGCATTCTCGAGGGCGATGCCGATGCCGACCGTGGCGATCATGACGTTGGCTTCGAATGTCGATTTGTCATTCTGCAGGAGATTGCGAACGATCGCGAAATAGAGGATGGCGCCGGCCAAAGCACCCGCGACGATGGCACCGGCGAAACCGATCGCGACCGGCAGGCCGAGCGAGGTGATCACCGTGAAGGCGACGTAGCCGCCAAGCGTCAGCATCGCCGCATGGGCCATGTTGAGCATGCCCATCGAACCCCAGACCAGCGACAGCCCGACCGTCGCCAGCGCATAGAGCGCGCCCGAGGTGAAGCCGGCGACGAGAATGGCCAAGAGAACGTCGGTCATGGCGTCAGCCTCCGAGGTAGGTTGCGAGGAGTTCGTCGCGCGCCATCAGTTCGGGGGGCTTGCCTGACCAGACGATGGCGCCGTCGTCGAGCAGATGCAGGCGGTCGGCGAGGTCCTCGACCCGGGCCGGGTTCTCCTCCACCAGCAGGATCGTGCGGCCAGCCTTGCTCAGTTGCGAAATGACGTCGTAGACCTGATCGATGATCAGTGGCGCGAGGCCAAGCGACGGCTCGTCGATCAAAAGGATGCGCCCGCCCATCATCAGGCCGCGGCCTATGCCGACCATGCGCCGTTCGCCGCCCGACAGGCTCGAGGCGATCTGGTTGCGACGGTCGGCAAGCTTCGGCAGAAGCGCGTAGACCTCGTCCAGCCGACGCGTGATCTCGGCCTTGTCCGGCGCGAGATAGCCGCCCATCAAAAGGTTTTCGAGCACGCTCATCTGCGCGAACAGCATATCGCCCTGCGGCACGTGGGCGACGCCCAGCATCGCCGTCTCATGCGGCTTGCCGGACAGGCGCCGGCCGTCGATGCTGATCTGACCGCCGCGCAGCGGCACCAGGCCGGAAATGGTCTTGAGCAATGTCGACTTGCCATGGCCGTTCGGGCCGACGACGGTGATGAATTCACCGGCGTGAACGGTCAGCGAAATGCCCTTGAGCACGTCGAGTCCGTCATAGCCGCAGACGATGCCGTCGAGTTGCAGGACAGGTGGTTTTGCGGCTGCGCCCGTCATGGCGTTCCCCCCACCGCCGGATTCGTCATGGCGGCTTGCTCATCGAAGAATTTCTTCAGCCGTTTCTGCGTGCCCTGGCCGAGATAGGTTTCGACAACGGTCTGGTCCTCGGCGACCTTGTCCGGCCGGCCTTCGAATATCACCTTGCCATGGTGCATGATGATCACGCGGCTGGAGAGCGCCAGGAGAAAGCGCATGACGTGCTCGATCAGGACGATCGTCAGTCCCTGGTCGCGCAGTTTCAGCACCATCGCCATGATCTGGTCGATCTCGGCGACGTTGAGCCCGCCCACCGGCTCGTCGAGGAAGAGCATTTTCGGCCGGGTGGCGATGGCGCCGGCAATCATCAGCAGCTTGCGGTCGAGCACCGGCAGCCGCGCCACGGTCTCGTCGGCCTTGGCCGCAAGCCCGACGAAGTCCAGCGCTTCGATCGTTGCCTGCCGGACATCCTCGCCGAGGCGGAAGCCGGCCAGCCTTCGCCGCTGCCGGCCGAAATACGCGGCGATCTCGATGTTTTCGCGAACGGTCAAGCTGTCGAAGGCGGCATTGAGCTGGAAGGTGCGGGCGATGCCGAGTTGGCAGATGCGGTCGGCCGGAAGCGCCGAAATGTCGGTGTCGCCGAAATGCACCCGGCCGCCACTGGCCGGCGTGATCCCGGTCACCACGTCGAAGAAGGTTGTCTTGCCGGCGCCGTTTGGCCCACCAATGCCAACGATCTCGCCCGCATTGACCACCATCGACACGCCGTCGACGGCGGCCAGCGAGCCGAACCGTTTGACCACACTGTCACAAACCAGCATCGGACCGGCGGCCTCAGTCATATTTCTCACCCAATGGAGCCGGTCGGGCAAAGGGCCCGGCCGGTGTCGTTGGTTTCATTTCCGCGTCCGGTCACTTGATCCATGGCGGCAGGATGAAGCTGTCCGTGGCATAGAGCGCCGGCGCGATCAGCTTCGGATCGGTCTTGTAATCCTGATGCTGCAGGAACTGGTGCGGCATGCCAAGTGACGGATCGGCCACCTGCGTCGGATAGCAGAAGGCCGATTGGCCGGCCGGATCGGCCCGGTAGGTGCCGTTGACCCCGCGATAGACCAGGCGCTTCATCGCATTGGCCACCTTGGTGGTCTGCGCCTTGTCCATCGGTTCGCCTGGACCACCGGCGATTGCCGCGGCAAGCGCCCACATCCACAGGCCGTCATAGGTCTGCGATCCCGTGATGTAGGCCGAGTTCGGGCCGAATTTGGCCCGGTAGCTCTCGCGGAACGGCTTGGAGAAGTCGTCCGGCAGGCAGCCGATCACCGTCGAATAGACGACGCCGTTGACCGCCTCGCCGCCGATCTCGCGGAAAGCCGGCAGCGATGGTCCGTACTGCATGTAGATCAGGCTGTTGATCGGCTCGGCGAGGAACTGGACCATGAACTGCGCCAGGTCCTGCGGCAGGAAGTGCGTGACCAGGATCGCCGCCGGCGGGTCCTGGCGGAGTTTCGCCAGCGTTGGTCCCCACTGGTTGGTCGGGAACGGAACGGTCTCGAACAGGCTGACCTCGAAGCCGTATTCGGCGGCCTTGTCGCGGATCGCGTTGGCGATGACGATCGAATATTCGTTGGCAGACGGGATGATGGCGATCTTCTTGTTGGGCGCCTTCCATTTGCTGTCCGCGGCAAGCGTCTTGAGGAAGTTCAGGCAGCCCGGTCCATACCAGAACTCCGGCGGATCGCCCTGGAAGGAGCTGTAATAGCGGGCAGGGTCGGTCTTGAACTTCTCATTGTGCGAAATCAGCGTGTTGTAGTGCATCATGATGACGTCGTTGTCGGCGGCGACGTCCATCTCGATCATGTTGGTGCCGAGATTATAGCCATTGATGATGACCGGTGCCTCGAAGCGGTCGATCAGGCGCTGCATCGACTGGCTGACGAGGTCGGCGCCCATTTCCTTGGTGTCTTCGATGTGGATCTCGACAGGCCGGCCGAGAATGCCGCCCGCCGCATTGATCTCCTCGGCGGCAAGTTCGAGACCGTTCTTGAACTCGATGCCGTCGGCGGCGGCGATGCCGGACATCGGCAGGGCCGAGCCGACCGGAATGGGCTTGGTGTCCTGGGCGATCGCCGCAGTGTTCATATCGGCAAGAAGCGCGGCACCGGCCGCACCCGCGCCGACCACGCCCTGCAGCATTGCACGTCTGTTCATCATGGCAAAGTTCCCCTTTTGGCGTTGGTTAGAGTCTTTTCTTCATGCGAAATCTTTCACACCAGATCTTTCTGGCGAAACGCGTGGGTCATGGGCACGAAAGCGGCTTCCAGGTCGGCTGCCGCCGAAAGCACGCGGGCATCGTCGCCGCGCGCGCCGATGATCTGGAAGCCGACGGGCAGGCCCGCCTCGGTCATGCCGCAAGGAATGACGCAGGCCGGTTGCTGGCTGAGATTGATCGGGTAGCTGAACGCCGCCCATTCGATCCATCGCGAGAGGCCGCTGCCCAGAGGCACTTCAAGGCCAACGTCGAAGGCTGGAATCGATGCCCCCGGCGAAACGATGAAATCATAGTCGTCTAGCAGCCGGTCCATGGCGGCGCCGAATTCGGCGCGCTCCAACTGTGCGGCGACGAGCGTATGGACGTCGAACGCCGCCCCAGCCTGCGCGATCTCCAGGAAGCCCGGATCGATGCCCGCCCGTTCGCTCGGCGGAACCAGCGCCAGCCGCGCCGCGGCGCCGGTGAACCAATGATGCTGGAACAAATCGAGGAGATCGCCACCGGGAAGGTCAATCGGCTCGACCGTCGCGCCGAAGGCGTCGAAACACGTCAAGGCGTGGGAGACGACGGCGGCGATCCCGGAATCCAGCGCTCCTGAAGGCGGCTTCGACCAGTAGCCGATCCGGGCGCCCCGCAAAACTTCTTCGATCCGGCCAAGCGGCGCCAGCGTTCCCACGCCTTGCTGCCAGTCGCTGATATCGCGGCCGGACATGGCGCCGGCCATGACGGAAAGATCGAGTGCTGTCCGCGCCATCGGTCCGATATGGGCGACGGTTCCGAACGCGCTGGACGGATAGGCGGGCACGCGGCCGAAGGTCGGCTTCAATCCGGCGATGCCGGTGAACGAGGCCGGAATGCGGATCGAGCCCCCGCCATCGGTACCGAGATGGAAGACGCCGGCGCCGGTGGCGGCGGCCACCGCCGCTCCGCCGGAGGAACCGCCGGGGGTCTTTTGCGCATTCCAGGGATTGCGCGTGATGCCGCAGAGGCCGCTGTCGGTAATCGCCTTCCAGCCGAATTCGGGCGTCGTCGTCTGTCCGATGAAGACGGCGCCGGCTCTGCGCAGCAGGGCAACGGCGGGGGCATCCTTGTCATAGGCGGCGGAAGTCGTCGTCCTGCTGCCGTAACGCACGCTCCAGCCCTCGACCCAGACGATGTCCTTCAGCGTCGTCGGTATGCCGTCGGCCGCCGACAGCGGCTCGCCTGCCCGCCATCGTTTCTCGGAAGCACCTGCGGCCTCGATCGCACCCTTGCGGTCGATCATGGTGAAGGCGTTGAAAAGCGGATTGATCGCTTCGGCGCGATCCAGCGCCGCCAGCGTCACCTCGACGGGCGACAGCGATTCAGCGCGGTAGGCGGCGCTAAGCTCCGCAGCAGCCAGGCGGCATAGATCATCGGCGTCGGCAATGGGAGACAGCCCATTCGGCATGCAGTTCGAACCCCTCACTTCATGGCCGCTCTTGCGGCAGCCTTGTCAGCCCGGGCAATCTGGCGGGTTTTTTCATCACCATAAAATGTATTGTTGTGGGGAACATTCGCTATTTACTGTAACAAAGAGCCATGAATCTGACCATTCGGCAGTTGCGCTATGTCTGCGAAGTCGCCCGCCTTGGCAGCGTGCTGGCGGCCTCCAGATCGCTCTACATCTCGCAATCCTCCATCCTCGGGGCGATCACTCTGGCCGAGGCCGGGATGGGGGCGCGCATTTTCGACAGGCGGCCGGCGCGCGGCGTCTCCATCACGCCGGCCGGCCAACGCTTCGTCGCCGCCGCCCGCATCATGCTGGCGGCGGAAACGGAGTTCAACCGGTCGATCGGAGACCTCAACGGGCGCGTGCCGAAGGTCCTGCGCATCGGCTGCTTCGAGCCGTTCGGCGCGCTGTTCATGCCGGAGATGCTGCGCAGCTATCTCGACAGCGTCGGCGATGTCGAGATCGACCTTGTCGAGGCCGACCAGGTCCAGTTGCAGGAACGGCTTGTCGCCGGCCAGATCGATCTGGCCATTCTCTACGATATCGGTCCAATCGGTATCGACAGCGTCACCCGCATCTGCAAGGTACCGGCGCATGCCGTGCTCAATGCAGACGATCCCCTTGCCGCGCGCGACGGCATCTGGCTGGCGGAACTGGCGGCACGTCCGCTGGTGCTGCTCGACCTGCCGCACACGGCGACCTATCTCCTGACCCTGTTCGACGTGCTGGCGAAACGGCCGGAGGTGCGCTTTCGCACGCGCTCTTACGAAACGGTGCGCTCGGCCGTCGCCTCCGGCTTCGGCATGGCCGTCCTCAACATGCGGCCGATCGGCCGCGCCACCGCCGATGGCGAGGGGATCGTTCGAAGACCAATCCTCGATGAACTGCCGCCACCGACGCTGATCGTCGCCGACATGTACGGTTCGGCAAAGCCACTCTTCGTGCGTGTCTTCATCGACATGTTCCATCGCTTTTTCAGCGCGGTGGGCCCTTCGGGCTTTTCGGTGACGACGCCGGAGCGCGAACCTTTTCTACTGGTCGCCAGGGAGGATGGCTGAGCCGCCCCCTTGGCGTTGCGGACATTTACAGGACTGGCGTTGCAACCGCGCCGGAGGCGCGGGTTCCGGATCGAGATGTTCGAGATCGACGGCCGGCTCGGCGAAGCCTACCGGCGCGACAAATGACGAAGCCGGCGCATAGATTGCATGAGCACTGGCCGTTGCCGCTAAACTGAAGTTTTGGCGCAACCACTCGGTTGCGGGCGCGTTTGTGAGCAAGGGCATCGATTGGAGGGATAGATTCGTCAACAGTTCCAAGCAAAAGCGCCCGAATTACGAAACTCGCTGCGGTGCGCTGGCTCGCGCTGTGGTTATGCTTGGGAACCTGTTCCAGCTGCTCGGGAGCCCAGTCGGCGCTTGATCCGGCTGGAGAGGAAGCGCGCCAGATCGCTGACCTTTTCTGGCTCATGGCCATTGCTGGCGGTTTTATCTGGCTGACGGTCATCGGTCTTCTGGTCCACGCGACGCGTCATGAGCGCACTCCCATAGACGAGCGTATTGCAAGCCGGCTAATTTTCTGGGGCGGGGCAGCCATTCCTTCGCTACTCCTCTTTCTCTTGCTAGGCTATGCGCTTTGGTTGATGCCTGGACTGAGACCTTTCGCACGAGCCGGCGAAGCCAATGGTCTCAGGATCGAAGTGACCGGTGAGCAATTCTGGTGGCGGGTCGCCTACCACCCGGCTGACGGCGGAGTTCCTATTCTTTCCGCCAACGAGATCAGGCTGCCGGTTGGCGAGCGCGTCGAGTTCTTGCTGAAAAGCACCGACGTCATCCATTCCTTCTGGATTCCCGCGCTCGGTGGCAAGATGGACATGATCCCGGGTCGCGTGAATCGGCTCTCGTTGCTGGCTACCAAACCTGGCACCTACCGCGGCCCTTGCGCGGAATATTGCGGGACCTCGCACGCGCTGATGACCTTCACGGCCGTCGCCATGCAGCCCGCTGCCTTCCGGGAATGGCTGGCTGTGCGGGCGAACCCTTCGCCCGGCGCATCCTTGCCCGGACGCGACATATTCCTTCGCAACGGCTGCGGCGCGTGCCACCGCGTTGCGGGCACACAAGCTGAGGGTGGTGTCGGCCCGGATCTCTCGCATATGGGTTCGCGGGGAACGATTGGTGCCGGCGTTTTGCCCACCGACGATGAGGCCGTTCGTAGCTTCATCGCCCATCCGCATTTGATCAAGCCGGGTTCGAAGATGCCCGACTTCAACATGTTGCCCCAACAGGACATCGCCGAAATCGCCTCCTGGCTGAAGGGGCTCGAATGACAACCCTCAAAGCCCGCATCAAGCGAAACGCCTTGCCCTCCGCAGAGAAGATCGAGGAAGAACAGCTGCGCCTCGTCTGGAAGACGCCGATCGGCTGGCGTTACTGGACTTCGGTCAACAATACGCAGGTTGGCCTCTGGTACGGGGGTGCGGCCTTTGCCTTCATGCTGTTTGGCGGCGTGCTGGCGCTTCTTGTGCGCACGCAACTCGCGGTTCCGGGAAACAATTTCCTCTCTGCCGACTTCTATAACCAGGCCTTCACGCTGCACGGCACCGTGATGATGTTCCTGTTTGCCGTGCCCATCTTCGAGGCCGTCGCCATCTTTCTGCTGCCGCCAATGCTCGGTGCGCGTGAACTGCCATTTCCCCGTCTCGGCGCCTTCGGCTTCTGGAGCTTTCTGATCGGCGGTGTCTTCGTTTGCGGTTCGATCTTCTTCGACGCCGCTCCCTCTTCAGGCTGGTTCATGTATCCGCCTCTTGCCACTGACAAGGCATATTCCGGCATTGGTGCCGACATCTGGCTGCTGGGCCTCTCCTTTATCGAAGTCGCCTCCATTGCTGCGGCGGTCGAACTGATCGTCGGCATCATGAAGTGCCGCGCGCCGGGCATGCGCATCAACCTAATGCCACTGTTCGCCTGGTACCTGCTGATCGTCGCGGGCATGATCCTATTCGCTTTTCCGCCGCTGATCGCCGGCGACATCTTGTTTGAGATGCAGCGCATGTTCGACTGGCCGTTCTTCGACCCGACGCGGGGCGGCGACCCACTGCTGTGGCAGCACCTGTTCTGGATCTTCGGGCACCCCGAGGTCTACATCATCTTCTTGCCCGCCATCGCGCTGATAGCGATGATCGTGCCAACCTTTTCGCAACGTCCGATCGTCGGCTATTCCTGGATCGTGCTTGCCGCTGTCGGCACCGGCTTCCTATCGTTCGGCCTCTGGGTCCACCACATGTTCGCGACCGGCCTGCCGCAGATCTCGCTGGCATTCTTCTCGGCCGCCTCGGAAGCGGTCGCGATTCCAACCGGCGTGCAGATCTTCGTCTTCATCGCCACCATGCTGGCCGGACGTGTCATCTTCTCGGTGCCGATGCTGTTCGGCGCCGGCGGGCTCGCTATCTTCGTCATCGGCGGGCTGACCGGCGTGATGGTCGCGCTCGTGCCGTTCGACTGGCAGGCGCACGATACCTATTTTATCGTCGCACATCTGCATTACGTGCTGATCGGTGGAATGCTGTTCCCGCTGGTCGCCGGCGTTTACTATTACTATCCGCTGATCAATGCGCGGATGCTCTCGCCCCGTCTCGGGCGCACCGCCTTCTGGCTGATGTTTGCCGGCTTCAACGTCGCCTTCTTTCCGATGCATCTCAGCGGCCTGCGCGGGATGCCGCGCCGCGTCTTCACCTACCCCGAGGGGATCGGTTGGGACTGGCTGAATCTCATCTCCACGATCGGCGCCTATGTTTTCGCGGCAGGGGTGCTGGTGGTTGTCTTCGATGTTGTACGGCCGAAGCATCGCGAACCCCGCAGCGAGCAGAATCCGTGGAAGGCGGGCACGCTCGAATGGCTGAACGAGCCCGAGGAGAACTGGGGCGTTCGATCCATTCCGATCATCGAGAGCCGGTATCCGCTTTGGGACCAGGCGGATCTGATGCAAAAGGTCAATGAGGGCGCCTATTATCTTCGCAGTGCCAAGGAGAATCGCCGCGAGACGCTCATCACCTCGGTGCTCGACGCCCATCCGCTGCAGTGCCAGCGCGTGGCGACATCAACCACGATCACAATAATCTCGGCCGCATTGCTCGGCGGCGTTTTCGTCGCGCTCACCTTCGAACTCTGGATCCTCGCCCTATTGTCGGGCATCGGCACGCTCTCTGCCATTTTGTGGTGGCTCTGGACCGGCACCGGCGAAACCCCGGAAAAGAAGACCAAGGATGTCGGCCTTGGACTGCGCTTGCCGCTCTATGCCTCCGGTCCGGATTCTGTTGGCTGGTGGGCGATGTTCATTACGATGGTTGGCGACGGAACTGCCTTCGCCAGCCTCATCTTCGGCTATTTCTTCTACTGGACCATCCATCCCGACTTCACTCTGGGGCAGCCGGGTCCCGGTATGCGGTGGCCGATGATCGCGCTGTCTCTCTTCGTCGCCGCATGGGTCGCGATGCTTGGTGCGCGCCGACTGAACGCAAGCGGGTGGATCGACGGCGCACGCGTTGCGCTTGTTGCCGCGTTTCTGCTGACGCTTGCTGCCTCTGCAGCCGGTTTTGCCGGACCCTGGCAGCATGACATGCAGCCGACAGCGCATGTCTATCCGGCGATCGTCTGGATTCTCGTCATCTGGGCGCTTGCTCATGCCGCGGTCGGATCCGTCATGCAGCTCTATTGCCTTGCGCGCAGCCTCGCCGGTCGCCTGACGCGGGAGCACGACATGGAACTGCACAACGTCGCGCTCTACTGGCATTTTATGGCGATCACCGCTGTCATCACCTTCGCCGTCATCGGCCTTTTCCCTGAAGCGATGTGAGACGGTGATGCGCATCATTCCCAAAGAGGTCGAAACGCTCTGGACGCTCTTCACCGCGCCCGTGATCTGGGCCGGACATTTCCTCGCCTGTTACGCACTGGCCGCAATCTGGTGTGCAAAGCGCGGTGACCTCGGTTTCGCTGTCGTCCAGGCTGGCATAGTGGCTATGACGCTGGCGGCACTCGCGATGATCGTCTTGTCCGGGTGGCTCGCCTGGAGGCAGTGGGGCTTCGGCACGAACGATCCGCCGCACGACGATCCCACAGCGACGGACCGCAACCTCTTCCAGGGGTTTGCCACGCTGCTGCTTTGCGGCCTGAGCTTCGTCGCCGTGCTCTACGTGGCGCTGCCGCTGCTCTTCATCGACGGATGCTCTTCATGAGGACGGCAAGCCTGTTGCTGGGCTTCGTCACCCTCGCGCTGGTCTGGGCGGGACCGCTGCTCAATGCGTGGCGTGGCTCGTTCGCGGCCCACATGCTTGCCCACATGGGCGTCGTCGCGATCGCGGCGCCGCTGATCGCAATCGGTATTGCCAGGACGATACGCTCCGTGGCCACCGCCGCTCCCCTTATCGCCTCTCTCGTCGAACTGATTGTCGTCTGGGGCTGGCATGCGCCGGCTGCGCGCCAGTGGGCCGAGACATCGACCATCGCCACCATGATCGAGCAGGTGTCCTTCCTTGGCGCCGGGCTGTTCCTGTGGCTGACGTGCGTGGCGCCGCGCAATTCCGATGCGCCGGCTAGGGACGCTGCCGGCGCCTTCGCGTTGCTCCTGACCTCCATCCACATGACGTTGCTTGGCGCGCTGCTCTCGCTCGCCTCGCGACCGCTCTATGGCCTCGGCGATGTGACGTGCTTCGGCCTCGTGCTCGGGGCGGGACAGGACCAGGCGCTCGGCGGCATCATCATGTTGATGATCGGCGCTGCCGCTTACCTCGCTGGAGGCGTCTTCCTGCTTGCCAGGCTCCTAGGCGGCAAAACCGAGAGGCTGGCCGGCTGATGCACGTCAACTGGAAACACTTGGCGATAGGCCTGGCGATTTTGCCGGCCGCCGTGCTTTTCGCGACCTGGATCGGCTTCTTCAACGTTGGCGCCTCGACCGGCCACTGGAAGGTGACCGAGTGGTTCCTGCACTTCGCCATGCGCTCGGCCGTACGGACATACGCACTCACGGTCAAGGTGCCGGACGAGCTGCCGCGCTACGCTATTCAGCCGGCTGCCGGCCATTTCGCGCGCGGCTGCGCCATCTGCCACGGCGCGCCCGGGGAACCGCGCTCGCCCGCCGTCCTTGCGATGCTGCCGCAGCCGCCGGACCTTGTCGGCAAGGTCGGCGAATGGACGGACGCCGAACTCTTCCGCATCGTCCAGCACGGCGTGCGCTTCACCGGCATGCCGGCCTGGCCGACGCAGCAGCGCGACGATGAAGTCTGGGCGATGGTCGCCTTCCTGCGCGAACTGCCGATGATGGACGAGGCGCGGTGGCGCGACCTTGCTTATGGCAGTAGCGAACCGTCGACTGGCCAAACACAAGGCCTCGAGCGCGCACTCGCCGACTGTACCCGCTGCCACGGCACGGATGGGCTCGGCCGGAGCCCCGCAACGCCCGTCTTGGCCTCTCAGCGCGAAACCTATCTTCTTGAAAGTTTGAGAGCCTACGCTGCCGGCCACCGCCAGAGCGGTGTCATGGGAATTTCTGTCACCGCTGTCGACCCTGCACTCCTCGCCGATCTCGCGCGGCATTTTTCCGCGCTGCCTGCGCCTGCAACGTCGACGCAACCGGACCGTGCCCGGATCGCGCGTGCCGATGAGATCGCGCGACGCGGCATCCCGGAGCGCGACGTTCCGGCATGCCTGGGTTGCCACGGTCGTCCGGACCGCAACCCCATCTATCCGGAACTGTCCGGACAGCCCGCCAAATACATTGCGACCCAGCTCGAGCTTTTCCGCGAGGAAAAGCGCGGCGGCACGCGCTTCGCCCATCTGATGCGCAACGCTGCTAAAAACCTCTCGGACGAAGATATTGCCGCACTGGCCGCCTATTTCGCGCAAATGTCGCGTGCCGCCGCAACCGGAACGCCCTGATGGCGTTACGTCACTGTCCCAATCTCGGGAATATCTGATGCGAAAAATTCTCGGCGTTTTACTCGTCATTGTCGCCTTCGTCGTAATCGCGGGGGCGAGCTTGTTCTTCTTCTCGCGCGAACAGGCCACTCTTCCGATCGAGCAGACCTACGGTCCAAACCCGACGCTCGCCGAACCCAATCCGACCTGGATACCCACGGTCCACGTTGCCGAGGCGACCCCTTGGCCCCAAGGCAAGATGCCGGTCGCCGCCCAAGGCTTCGCCGTCAACGAATTCGCTGGCGGCCTCGACCATCCGCGCTGGCTGCACGTGCTGCCCAATGGCGACGTGCTGGTCGCCGAAAGCAACGCGCCGCCAAAACCTGACGAAGGTTTTTCCATACGTGGCTGGTTCATGAACCTGTTCCAGAGCCGGGCTGGCGCCGAGGTGCGGAGCGCCAACCGTATCTCGCTGTTACGCGACGAGAACGGCGATGGCGTGGCTGAGATCAGGACAGCCCTCCTCAGCAGCCTCTTCTCGCCCTTCGGCATGACGCTGCTCGACGGCAAGCTCTATGTCGCCAATGCCGACGCGGTCGTCACTTTCCCCTATCGCGACGGCACCACCGAGATCACTGCTCCGTCCGAGAAGATCGTCGACCTTCCGGCCGGCCGCAATCACCATTGGACCAAGGACGTCATTGCCAGTCCGGACGGAACGAAGCTCTATGCCACCGTGGGCTCCAACTCCAATGTCGGCGAAAACGGCATGGAGGAGGAAGAAGGCCGCGCCGCCGTGCACGAAATCGACCTCGCGACGCGGCAGACGCGGCTCTTTGCGTCGGGTCTGCGCAACCCGAACGGCCTCTCCTGGAGCCCTGAAAGCGGGGAACTCTGGGCGGTCGTCAACGAGCGTGACGAGATCGGCAGCGACCTCGTTCCCGACTACATGACATCGGTCAGGGATGGCGCCTTCTACGGCTGGCCCCACAGCTATTTCGGCCAACACATCGATGTCAGGGCGCAGCCACCACGTCCGGACCTCGTCGGCAAGGCGATCGTGCCCGACTACGCACTCGGGGCGCACACCGGGTCGCTTGGGCTCACCTTCAACACCGCCGACCTGTTCGGCCCGCACATGAAGAATGGCGCCTTTGTCGGCCAGCATGGTTCATGGAATCGCATGCCGCGAAGCGGCTACAAGGTGATCTTCGTGCCGTTTGCCGACGGCAAGCCGTCGGGGCCGCCACAGGACGTGCTCACCGGATTTCTGAGCAACGATGACAAGGCATTCGGCCGTCCGGTTGGCGTCGCCATCGACCGAACTGGCGCATTGCTGATCGCGGATTATGTGGGCAACAAGATTTGGCGGATTATCCCGGCGGCCGACTAGGCCGGCGCGTTGCTTCGGCGCGTGGAAGGGTTGGGCTCATGGGCCAAAACGACCGAGGAGCCGAGCGGATCGTCACCATTTTTGGCGAAACAGGGTTTCTCGGGGGACGATCGAGATGCCGATGGCGCTCGGTCTGGTTGGCGGCGCCACCAGACGCGTCCGCTGCCCACATCGCGCTCAAGATCCTCGGGGTGAAGGGTGCGCAGGAACTGGCCGGGGCGGCGGTGACCGTCGGCCTGGCACAGAACATGGCGGCGATCCCGGCGCTGGCCAACTTATCCTGAATGAGTGTGCGAGAAGAATGCATGGCTCCAAGTTGGCTTGCGGTTTGCGCGCCCAAGGCTGGTTTGATCAACTGCACACCAGGACCGTGACGATAATTGAAACCGTCGCGAGCTCCGGCCCTTGGGCCAAACGGCCACATAAGTTTATTCGTTTTTGACCAATACGCGCCGGCGGATTCCTGTAATCTTCAGAAAAACACCGGGCTAACCGGGGCCAACCAGAAAGGTCGGGGAATGAAATACGTCGTCGATACGATCGGCGGTCCCACAGGCGGTGATGCCTGGCAAGCCGCTGTTACCGAAGCCTATTTTCCGCTCGACACCGAGTATCGGAACCGTCGTGAATTTTCAGGCACGCTGGAAACCTTCTCGCTTGGGCTCGTCAGCGTGTCTAAAATGCGCTGCGATGCCGTAAGCTATCGCCGCCATCGCCGCCACTTCCTCAACGAACGTGACGCCAGCCTGCTCATCACCATCCCGGAGATGTCGGAGGTGAATTTCTCGCAAGGGTCGAGGACCGTCAATTGCGGTCCGGGGGGCTTCCTCGTTGAGAGGGGAGATGCGCCTTACGAATTCTGGCACGGTAAGCCAAACGCGCTGTGGGTCCTGAAGGTGCCGTCGTCGAGCGTTCGGGCGCGGATCGGGTCTGCCGAACGGCTCAGTGCGCTCAGTTTCGACGCAACCCAAGGCGTCGCCGCGCTCTTCCTTGACACGGTGCGAACCACGATCGGCCATGTCGATGAGATCACTGAAGTCGCTCGTGAGATGATGGGCAGGCACATCCTGGAAATGCTGTGCCTGTCGATCGTGAGCGACGATCGCGTGCTGGACAGCAGCATCTCGTCGATCCGGGCCGGCCATTTGCATCGTGCCGAGCAGTATATTCGCGACAATCTGAAGAATTCCGGCCTCGGCCCGCAGGCGGTGGCCGATGCCTGCGGGATTTCCCTGCGTTACCTGCAGGTTCTTTTTCAGGACAGCAACCAGTCGATCAACGGCTTCATCCGCGACGCCCGGCTTGAGCTTTGCTCCGAGGAACTGATGTCGGTGACCAACATCAGCAGCGTTGCCGAGATTGCTTACCGCTGGGGCTTTGCCGACCAGTCTCAATTCTGCAAGCACTACCGGACGCGGTTCGGTTGCGCACCGACTGATACCCGTCGCGAAGCAGCGAACCGGGCAGGCCGCGCTTCGACCTCAAGAGAGCGGCACTAGACCCGGCGAAATCCGGGCCAATTCCCATAATCTATTGCGACGCCGCCCCGGCAAGGGCGGCGAAAGCCGGGCCTTGCCCGCAAATATCCCGCGAAGGAACTGTCATGAGCAGAATAAGAGTTGCCGTCGATGTCGGAGGGACTTTCACCGACATTTGCATCATGGACGAAGATAGCGGCGCGATCCGCATCGAGAAGACCGCCTCCACGCCTGACGATCCCATGCAGGCGATCATGAATGGCGTGGAGCAGGGCCGCATCGATCTTTCGGAGGTGACGCTGTTCTCTCATGGTACGACGGTCGCCACCAATGCGCTGATCACCCGCCGCCTGCCACGCACCGCAATGGTCTGCACCGAGGGTTTCCGTGATGTTGTCGAGATCCGCCGCGCCAACAAGGAAGACCTCTGGGACACCTACAAGGATGTCGCCAAGCCCTATATCCCGCGCCGCGACCGGCTGACGGTCCGGGAACGGGTCAGTGCCGAGGGCACGATCCTGGAAGCACTGGACGAAGAGGCCGCTCACCGCGTCGCGGAAATTCTCGTCAAACGGCAGGTCAAGTCCATCGCCGTCTGCTTCATGAACTCCTATGTCAACGGCGCCAATGAGCGCCGCATGCGTGAGATTCTGAAGGAGGCCATGCCGGATCTGCCGGTTTCGATCTCCTCGGAGGTGATGCCGGAAATCTTCGAGCACGAGCGTTTTTCCACCACCATGGCCAACGCCGTCTGCGCCCCGGTCGTCGTCGACTACGTGTCGCGTCTCGGAGAAAAGCTTGCCGCGGCCGGATACAAGCGAGATCTCCTGTTGCTGCACAGCGGTGGCGGGGTCATGACACCCGCAAGCGTCAGGGATTTCTCAGCCCGGCTCGCAGGATCGGGCATTGCCGCCGGTGCGATCGCAAGCCGCTTCATCGGAAATCTCTGTGGCTTCCAGAACTCGATCGGCTTCGACATGGGCGGCACCAGCACCGACGTCTCGCTCGCATGGAACGGGGAGTCGCGCATCACAAAAGACTGGTACATCGAATTCGGATATCCGATCCGCTTCCCCTCCATCGAGGTGCTGACCATCGGCGCGGGCGGCGGTTCGTTGGCATGGCAGGACGAGGGCGGCAGCTTGCGCAACGGACCGCAGTCCGCCGGCGCGTTTCCGGGCCCTGCCTGTTACAAGAATGGCAACCGCACCGCCACCAACACCGACGCCAATGTCGTGCTCGGTCGTCTCGGCACCAGCCTTGCGGGCGGCAAGATCACGCTCGACCCCGCTCTGGCCGCCCAGGCGGTGCAGGAGACTGTGGCGACACCCTTCAGCATGGAACTCCACCAAGCGGCCGAGGCGATCATCGCTGTCGCCAACGCCAATATGGGCAATGCCGTCCGGCTTCTCTCCATCAGCCGGGGCTATGACCCACGAGACTTTGCGCTCGTCGCATTCGGCGGTGCAGGCGCTTTGCACGGAGCGGCCGTGGCGAAGGAGCTTTCGATTCCAACCGTGATCGTGCCGCCCAATCCTGGCGTCACCTCCGCGCTCGGTTGCCTTCTCGTCGACGTGCAGCATGATTTCTCCGAAAGCTTCATGGCCGATGCTTCGACGGTCTCGCCCGCCGAGATGCAGACGGCCTTTGTTCTGATGGAAGAACAGGCGGTTGAGCGCCTGACCCATGAGGGCGTGGCGCGCGAAGACATGGCGCTGCAGCGTACGGTCGAGATGATGTACCAGGGCCAGTGGCGCTCACTCGCGGTGTCAGCCCCGGCGCGGATCGAGAGCATCTGCTCGCTGATAGAGGCATTCCACAACGAGCACGAACGCGAGTTCAACTACCGCCGCGAAGAGGCGCCGGTGTCGATCTTCCGCATCGCGGTCAAGGCGATCGGCATCGTACCGAAAGCCGAGATGCCGCGGCATGAAGTCTTGCCGCACAAGCCACAGCCGGTCGGCCGCCGCGGCGTCTGGTTCGACGGCGTATCTCATGATGCGGCTGTCTATGAACGCGACCAACTCAGCGCCGGCGCTGCCTTTGCGGGACCCGCCATCGTCGAACAGTTCGATTCCACCACCGTGGTTCCGCCGGGAATGAGCGCCACCGTCGACGACTTCCTGAACATTCTCATCGTGACGAAAGGCTGAGACATGACAAAGCTGATTGAAACGAGCCCTGGCCTCGATCCGGTAACGTTCGAGGTGCTGAAAAACTCCTTCATCACCACCGTCGACCAGATGGCCGAACAGATGCTTCGCACCTGCTATTCCTTCGTCATCTACAACCGAGACTTTTCGAACGCCCTGCACGACGCCGATGGCAACTCCGTTGCCCAGGGCAACTACGACATCGCGGTCCATGTCGGCACACTGCACAACACATGCAAGGAGGTGATCCGGGTCTTCGAAGGCGATATGGCACCCGGTGACGTCTACGCAATCAACGATCCCTATGCCGGCGGTACGCATTTCAGCGATGTTCGGCTCGTCCGACCGATCTTCGATGAAGACAAACTGATCGGCTTCTCCCAGTCGAACGGACACTGGTCGGATCTCGGCGGCTCGGTGCCGGGTTCCTTCGACGTCACCGCCCGCGACATGTTTCGCGAAGGCCTGCGGATCACGCCGTTGCGCCTTTTCCAGCGCGGCCGCTTCTGCTCCGACGTCGCCAACATGATCGCGGCCAACACGCGCGATCCCGCGTCGATCATTGGCGACATCCATTCCCAGGCGCAGGCGACGCAGGCCGCCGAGCGCGAACTGTTGCGGCTGGTCAAGAAGTACGGACGCGGCCAGGTCATGCGCGGGATGGAGGAGGTTCAGGACTACGTCGAACGTGCCGTGCGAAAGCGTCTCGCGGAACTGCCCGACGGCACTTGGGAGACGGTCGACTACATCGACCGGGATCTCGGTGCCGGCGAAGGCATGATCCCGATCCGCATCAAGATGACGATCAAGGGCGACACGATCCACTACGACTTTACGGGAAGCCATTCGACCATTGCCTCGATGTACAATTCCGCCCCGGGCGCGACCTTCTCGGCCGTGGTCGCCGGCATGAAAACCTTCTTTCCGGACCTCCCGCTCAACAGCGGATTTTACCGGATGATCGAGGTGACTGCGCCAAAGAACAGCATCGTCAGTGCGGAATGGCCGGTGGCGGTGACCGGGTTCCTGATGCCGTTCGAAAAGATCATGAACGCGATCTTCGAGATGTGGTCGAAGATCATGCCCGAACGCGCTATCGCCTGCGCCTTCAACCTCGAATATCTGCTGGCCGGGGGACGGGACGCGCGCAAACCCGAAAAGCCGATCTTCATGTTCTACGAATGGCTGCCGGGCGGTTGGGGCGGGCGCAACGGCAAGGATGGTGCCGATGTCACCACCGCCTGCTTCGGAACCGGGTTGATGTCGCAACCGAACGAAGGCAACGAACGGGTGAATCCGACTCGGACGGTCGAGTTCCAGATCAAGCAGGATTCAGCCGGGCCCGGCAAATGGCGGGGCGGCGTCGGCGTGCAGAAGACCTCGTTGCTGCTTGAGGCTGAAAATGCCGTCATGTCCTATATTTGCGACCGCGAGCGCGCTGTCGTCTGGGGTGTCGAAGGAGGCCTGCCGTCGATGCCCCACGGCTTGACCATGAAGCGCGCCGGAGAAGAGACCGAGATCTGGCTCGGCTCCGTATTCTCCGATTACTCCGTCCACACAGGCGACCAGTTCGCTCGTCCGACGGCCGGCGGCGGCGGTTTCGGCGATCCACTGCAGCGCGAGCCCCGCAAGGTGATGGAGGACGTGATCGACGACTACGTTTCCCTGGAGCGCGCCAAGACTGACTACGGCGTGGTGATCCGCGAAATCGACCGCGACCTGTGCCAGTACGAAATCGACGGGACGGCAACCGAAGCCTGCCGTGCCGACATCCGGGCGAAACGGAAGGACTGGGCACGCATGGATCCTGAGGAGGTCGCGCGCAAATATCGCTCCGGCGAGATCGATACGCTCGATGCGGTTCGGCACTATGCCGTGATCCTCGACTGGGAGACTGGCGAACTCCTCCCCAGAACCACCGCCCAGTTCCGTGAGAGCTTTGAGAAACGCACGGTCGCTCACTGGGCCTGAGCGCCAAAGAGCACGCCGCAGAGTTATCTGTTTTTTCGATACGATACTCAAAGAATTACTATTTCACAGGAGCCTAAAGCTGGAGCAACAATGCTGCAGCGCCGCGAAAGTTGGCTGCTTCCGAGGGGTATGACAGATGGCACCAAGCGTGGAACGATCGTTCACCGCAGCCAGCACGATTGAAGAGGCAATGGCCGCACGCCGGCAAGGCGCGGCGGTGCTTGCCGGCGGCACCTGGATGATGCGTGATCCACGGCGCGGGGTCGACCTTCCCGAGGCGGTGGTCGCACTCCACCGAATACCCGCCTTGTCCAAGGTCGAAATCGAACCGGACCATGTCGTGATCGGCGCAGCCGTTACCCATGCAGTCCTTGGCCGCGCGTTGCACGGGGCAGTGGGCTTCGAAGGTCTGGTTGCCGCGGCGGAGAATGCGGCCAATCCCGGCATCCGAAGGGTCGCCACCGTGGGCGGCAACCTTTGTGCCCTCGACTTTGCCGCCGCCGATCTCGCCCCTGCGCTTCTCGTCTGTGAGGCGGCGGTGGAACTGGAGACGTTCGAAGGCCCAAAACTTCTCGGTATTTCAGATTTCCTCAAAGACAGGCATACGCTGCTGGCCGAAGCGATTGTGACGAGAATTCATCTGCGCCGCGACCTTGTCGCAAGTGCTCATATCCGCCTGCCGCTTCGGAAAGCCGGCGACTATCCGGTCGCCGTCGTCTCGCTTGCGGTAGACAAAGACAAACGATGTCGCATCGCCGTCGGCTCGGTGGAGCCGGTAGCGCGGCGCTGGACGGCGCTCGAACAGGCCATGAGGGCAGGCCCGGCCTATGCGCTCGATCCGGAACGCACCGCCGAGCTTGCACTGGAGCACAATGATTTTCAGGGCCGCGACGGTAAGGAGGCGGAGGGTTGGTACCGCCGCCAGGTTCTTCCGCCGCTGGTCAAACGCGGTGTTGCCGCACTTCTCAAGACTGGGGGCCTGGCATGACCGTGACATTCCAGCTGAATGGCGAGGACTGCCGCTTTGATGGCGATCCGATGACGCCGCTCGTCGACATCTTGCGGCAGGAACGATTCCTGACGGGGACCAAAGCCGTGTGCCGCGAAGGCTTTTGCGGCGCGTGCACGGTGCATGTCGACGACGAAGCGGTGCCGTCCTGCCTGAAGCCGATTGGCCTCGTCCAGGGATGCGCGGTGACGACCATCGAGGGATTGAGTTTCGGAAGCCAGGCGCTGCACCCGCTCCAGGCCAATTTCGAGGCGGTCGATGCCGTGCAATGCGGCATGTGTTTTCCAGGAATGGTCATGAGCCTTTCGGCGTTCGTGCGTGACAATCCGCATGCGAGCCGTCCCGAAATCAAGGCCGCGATGGCCGGCAACATCTGCCGCTGCACGGGATATGAGCGGATCGTCGACGCCGTGGCCGACTGCCTTGACCAAGCGCGGAAGGCTGGCCAGTTGGCGGGAGGCATACATGTCTGAGCTGTCCGCCACCGTGATGAATCTTCCCCGCCGCGATGCGCAGGACAAGCTGCGCGGGCGGACGAAATACACCAACGACCGGGTTCGCCCCGACATGTTGCATGCCGTGCTGCTGCGGTCGACCGTTCCCGCGGGGCGTATCCGCAAGCTCGACGTTTCGGCGGCACTTCGCTGTCCTGGCGTGCGCGCGGTGGCGACCGGCGCCGACGCGCCAGGGCTCTACGGCATCGGCATTGCCGACCATCCGCTCCTGGCCATCGACACGATCCGCTATCACGGTGAACCAATCGCCGTCGTCGCCGCCGAGACGGAGAAGCAGGCGCGGGCGGCACTTGCCGCCATCATGCTCGAGGTCGAGCCGCTGGCACCGGTGCTCACCATGGCCGACGCGCTCCAGCCCGGCGCCCGTCTCGTCCACGAGGGCTGGCGCGGCTACGAGGTGATCACCGAGGGCGGTGCACGTGCCGGCAACATCGCATGGGAGGCAAAATCCAGCCGCGGTGACGTCGATGCGGCCTTCGCCCGTCCCGACATACGCATTGTCGAGAGCAGCTTTACCGTCGGCCGGCAGAGCCATGTGCCCTTCGAACCGCGCGTTGCCATCGGCTCCTGGGAGGACGGCCGTGCTCACATACAGACCTCGACGCAGGTGCCTTGGACCGTGCGCAACGTCACCGGAAGGGTCATGCAGCTTCCGCCCGGGCGTGTGCGGGTCACTGTACCCCCTGTCGGCGGCGGGTTCGGCCTGAAATTCGATGCATCCATCGAGCCTATCACTGCAGTTCTGGCGCGGATGACCGGGCGCACGGTGGTCCTGGAAAATACCCGGCAGGAAGAGATGGCAACCTGCCTCTGCCGCGAGAATGCGGAAATCCGCATCCGGTCCGCTGTCACTGCCGAAGGATACATCGCCGGGCGCGAGGCGGTCGTGCTGATGGACTGCGGTGCGTATGGAGGCGAACAGGTTTTTCTGACGACGATGACGGCGCACACGCTGGGCGGCAATTACAGGGTTGGCGCAACGCGGCTCGTCAGCCGCGCCGTATACACCAACACACCACCCAACGGTGCTTTCCGGGCTTGCAACGGCGTCTACAACACATTCGCTTTGGAGCGACACACCGACGAAATCTGTGATGCGCTAGGCTTCGACCCGATGGAGTTCCGGAAGAAAAATGTCCTGGGAGATGGTGATCTCGGTGCCACGGGCCAGGTTTTCGAGGCCGACGTGCTGGGTCCGATGCTCGATCGCATGGAGACACTGCGCGCCAGTACCGGTACATCAGAGGCCGAGGCCGACGGCAGGCTCTATGGTATTGCAACCACGGTCGGCACATGGTTCGTTTTCGTCGGGCCTTCGGCGGCGACGGTGAATTTGAACGCCGACGGCAGTGCAACACTGGTCACGTCGGGTGTGGAGATCGGATCTGGCACGATGGTGCAATCCCTGCCGCAAATCGTGGCCGGGCAACTCGGCCTCGCTCCCGACCAGGTGATCGTGCGCGAAGCCGACACCGATGCCGCCGGTCTCGATGTCGGCGTTGGCGGCGGACGAACCACCGTGTCCATCGGCGCGGCAAGTGTGGCTGCCTGCGCGGAAGTGCGGGAAAAGCTGCTGCGGACCGCCGGCGAGATGCTCCAGACCCGACCGGAAGACTTGGTGCTGCGGGATGGTCGTGTCGAGATCGCGGGACGTCCCGGCTCCGGCATATCGATCCCCGCTGTCGTCGCCCATGCGCAGGCAACCACCGGCCCGGTCACCGGAAGCGGAGCCTTTACCGCCAGGAACACTCCGGCAATGTCCGGCTGCGCGATGGGGCACTTCATCGATGCGCTCGACATCCCCGTCTTCGTTGTCCACGAGGCCGAGGTGGCGGTTGATCCGGACACCGGTCATGTCGAGGTGCTGGCCTATCGCGTGGTGCAGGATGTCGGCCGCGCACTCAACCCGCGCGCGGTCATGGGCCAGATACAGGGTGGTGTCGTGCAGGGTCTCGGCTACGCCCTGCATGAGGAGGTGACGATCACCGCTGACGGACGTATCGCGCAGGACGATTTCGAGACCTATCGCCTGCCGCTGGCGCAGGACGTGGTTCCGGTCGCCGCCGACCTCTACGAGGGCGCTCCGTCGATGGGGCCTCTAGGCACCAAGGGCGCGGGCGAGGTCCCGATCCTGGCCGTGGGCGCGGCGATCGGCTGCGCTGTGGCACGCGCTATCGGCAAGCCGGTGCGGCAGCTGCCACTGACGCCGCCGCGCGTGCTTCGACTGCTGCACGAGCGCGAACCGCCGCCGGAATTCCCCCACATCGCCCACGGCTGGGCGTCGAACACTCTGGGCTGAGGCAAGCAAACCATGGTCACCCTGAACTGCGACATGGGGGAAAGTTACGGCAACTGGCGTTTCGGCGACGATGCCGGCATCATGCCCCACATCGATTGCGCCAACATCGCATGCGGCTTCCACGCCTCCGATCCATGGACGATGCTGAAGACCGTGCGGCTCGCGCTTTCGCACGGAAAGCAGGTTGGCGCGCATCCGTCCCTTCCCGATCGCGAGGGGTTCGGCCGGCGCGAGATGAAACTTCAGCCCGAGGAACTGACAGCCGCCTTCCTCTACCAAATCGGTGCGCTGACAGGAATGCTGGCCGCCGAGGGCGGGCAGCTCAGCCATGTCAAGCCGCATGGCATCATCTACGGCATGGCCGCGCACGACGTGGACACTGCCCGGGCGATTGCCGCGGCGGTCAAGCCGTTCGGCGTCCCTCTCTTCGGCCTGGCGGGAACCTGTCACGAGACGGCGGCAGCCGAACTCGGCGTCGCCTTCGTGGGCGAGTTCTTTCCCGATCTTGCCTACGCTCCCGGCGGCAGCCTGATCATTCCGCGCGTCCAGTCGGCCATCGACCTGACGCTTGCCGAGCACCGCATGGTGGGGGCGCTTACCCGACGCGAACTCGTCACGACAGACGGTACGATCCGCCCGGTCGACTTCGACACCGTCTGCATCCACTCCGATCCTCCGAATGCGCGCGACGTCGCCGCGCTGATGCGGCGGATCATCGACACCCATTCCAACAGCCTGCCATGATTCATTTCCCGAATCGTGAAAGCTCCACGCATGGGATCGAGGACTATCTCGCACTCACCTCCCGAACCATTTCCCCAAGCCGCTGAGGACTTCCATGGATGCGCTTTCCAACTCTCTCGCCGCCGCCGACATCGCCACCTCCATGCACCCCTACACAAACCTGCGTCAGCACGAGGAAACCGGGCCGCTGATCATCAGCCGCGGCGACGGCATCCGTGTGTATGACGAACGCGGCAAGGAATACATCGAAGGGCTCGCCGGGCTGTGGTCGGTGGGCGTCGGCTTTTCGGAAAAGCGGTTGGCCGACGCTGCCTACCAGCAAATGCTGAAGCTGCCCTACTACCACACCTTCTCCTCCAAGGCGCATGAGCCATCCATCCGGCTCGCTGAGAAACTCGTGGAGATGACGCCGGAAAACCTGACGCGTGTCTTCTTCACGTCGTCGGGCTCGGAAGCCAACGACACCATCGTCAAGATGATGTGGTTCATGAACAACGCGCTGGGCCGGCCAAAAAAGAAGAAATTCCTGGCACGGACCAAGGGCTATCACGGCATCACCGTCGCCTCCGGCAGCCTGACGGGCCTGCCGGTCAACCATCGCGACTTCGATCTGCCGGCGATTCCCGTTCGCCATTTGACCTGCCCGCACTTCTATCGCTTCGGCATGGAAGGCGAAGACGAAGCCGCCTTCACGGCGCGTCTGCTCGCCGAGCTGGAAGCGGCGATCGCGGAAGAAGGGGCTGACACCATTGCAGCCTTTATAGGAGAGCCGCTCATGGCAGCCGGCGGCGTTCTGCCGCCGCCGGTCGGGTACTGGGAAGGCGTGGAGAAAATCTGCCGGGCAAATGATATCATCCTGATAGCAGACGAGGTGATCTGTGGTTTCGGGCGGCTTGGTACGCCTTTCGGCGCTCAGAAATACGGCTTCACGCCTGATATCATGACGGTCTCCAAGCAAATCACGTCGTCTTATATGCCGCTTGCCGCCGTCATTTTCTCCGATGCGATCTATCAGGCGATCGCCGACAACACCGCAACGATCGGCAATTTCGGCCACGGCTTCACGGCGTCGGGTCATCCGGTCGCGACGGCGGTGGGTCTCGAAAACCTCGCCATCTTCGAGGAGCGGGACTTGATCGGAAACGCGGCCCGCCTTGAGACGTCGTTCCAGGCCGGCATCCGCTCGTTCGCCGATCACCCGCTTGTCGGCGAAGCGCGGGGCACCGGTCTTATCGGCGCCGTGGAGCTGGTGGCAGACAAGGCGACGAAACGCCCCTTCGCCAAGGTTGGGCGCGCAGGGAGTATCGCAGCGGGAATCGGCCACGAGGAAGGCCTCATCTTCCGCGCCATCGGCGACCAGCTCGCGCTCTGTCCGCCGATGATCTCGACAGAAGACGATGTGAAGGAAATCATGACGCGCATGGGCCGGACGCTTGAGCGCCTGACCGGTGCGGTTGCCAAGGAGGGACTTGAATGACCCGCATGAAAGCCGAACCGGTCATCCATATCGACGACGAACGCTTTCGGGTCACCGAATGGCGCTTTGCCACCGGGGCCGAGACCGGCTGGCACATCCATGGCCATGACTACGTCATCGTGCCGCTTACGGACGGCAAGCTCGGTCTCGAAGGCCCCGACGGCGCGCAGTCGCAAGCCGCTCTCACTCAAGGGGTGCCCTACTCGCGGCGGACGGGTGTGGCCCACAATGTCATCAATGCCGGCGATGCGCCGCTCGCCTTTCTCGAGGTCGAGGTCGTTGAGGCTGGCGATCTCGCAGCCAGGCGGCTCGCCGTGCTCGACCGGTTCCTCGCGGCCTGGAACGCTCGCGACGTGGGCGCGCTGATGGACTGCATGGTTGAGAATTGCGCTTTCCACGGCTCGGCCGGCCCCGATGCCGAAGGGCGCAAGCATGTGGGGCGTGACGCAGTGCGCGTCGCCTATGCAGCGCTGTTCGATGCCTTCCCGAAAGCCGCGTGGATCAGGGGACGGCACATCGTGACGGGCGACACCGGGCTTTCATCATGGCGCTTCGTCGGCACCACGGCAGCGGGGCAGCAAATCGAAGTCGACGGCTGCGATATCTTCGCTTTCTCGGGGGAGCTCATAGCGCTCAAGGATTCCTACCGCAAAGCGCGAGGGTAGCGAAAATCTGGATTCATCGGGCGACAAGGGCGGTCCAAACGGGCCGCCCTCGTTTTTTGCTCAAAGGCAATATCCTCAAAAGACGAAAGGCCCGGTCATCCCAAAGGAACAGGGCCTTCCGCATATGAAGGGCCGGGCTTACCCGGCCCATCTTCTCCTACTTGAGCAAGGCTTCCATCGGTACCGGCTCGGAAATCGTCCAGTTGCCTACAACACCCGGCTTGCCGGCCTTGGTCTCGACGATCAGGTACCGCGTCTGGTTCTGGTGATGCAGTTCCGGCGTGAAGGTACGAGGCCCGAACAGTGTCGGCTCATTCTTCATCTTTTCCAGTTCCGCGACGACCGCGTCGGCATCGGCCGTGCCTGCACGCTCCACCGCCTTGGCCCAGACGTCGACCATGACGTAACCCGGAAAGACATACTGGCTCGAGGGATCGGCGCCTGTCTTCTGCTTGTAGGTGGCATTGAACTTCAGCACGGCCGGATTGGGATCGTCGCCATAGATCGATCCCTGAACGGGGACGTAGAAGTTCGTCAGATCGGGCACAGCCGAGAGCCAATAGCTACCGTCGACGCCCGATCCATTCAGGATCATGGAATTGATACCCGCGGCGCGAAGCTGCTTGATGGCCGAGACGGCGCCCGGCATCATCGTGCAAAGCATGATCGCATCCGGCTCCTTCGGCAGAGACTTGATGCGGGTGATCTGCGCGGCGATGGAGGCATCCTCGTTCTTGAAGGTGTCTTCACCGACAAGCTTCGCGCCCTGGGCTTCGAGCTTCGGCATCATCCAGTCGAAGCCGTCGCAGATGCCCTTGTTGTAGGCCGTCCAGGTATCGAGCAGACGGTAGAAGTCCTTTGCGCCCTTTTCCTTGAATGCCCACTCGGCCATGGTCGCTCCCTGCACGGCCGCCAGCACCGACGCGGAGAAGCTGTGCGGGCCGACACCCTGGATGCCGGCCTTGACCGATTCCGCGCACAGGAAGAAGGAGATACGGCCTGCGTCCTCGGCCGCGAGCGCAGCCGGCGATCCGAAGTCGTAGTCGCAGGACACGACCACGAGATCCGCACCCTGGTCGAGCACGGAGAGGCCAGCCTTGGCGCCTTCGGCCCGGTCGGACTTGGTGTCGGCCTTGACGACCTTGATCTGCTTTCCAAGCAGACCGCCAGCCGCATTGATCTCGTCGATGCGGATCAAAGCCGCCTCCTGGGCAGGCTTGTCATAGGCTTCCATGAAGCCCGACTCCGCAGTGGCGAAGCCGATGACGATAGTCTTGTCATCGGCCAGGGCCGGGTATGCGATGGACATCGAGGCCAGAGCGGTTGCGACAATTCTCATTTTGTATGCCATGCACGTCTCCTTTTTTGTTTTCCGGTCGGGCTTGTGCCGCCGGTCACTTGTTGCGACTGCTGCGAGGTAAGGTGAGTTCGCGGTTGCCCATGAGTCCGGATGGGCGAAGCGCGAGGATCACGATCATGATGACGCCGAGGGCTATTTCCTGAACCCCTTTCGGGAGGGCGAACGTGGACTCGCCGAGCGATACGCCTGCCTCCAGCCAACGCAGCGCCTGGATGAGGGCGGACAGCAGGACGACACCCACCACACCACCCGACAGGCTGCCCATGCCGCCGACGACGAGCATGGAAAGGGTGATGAAGGTGAGACCGAGATAGAATGTATCGGGTGTGACCACGCCGATGGAATGAGCCATCAGCGCACCGCCCAGCCCCATCACCGCGCCCGATACGACGAACGCCACCAGTCTTTCCCTGGGAATGTCGATACCGGAAGCCGCGGCGGCGGTGGGCTCGTCGCGGGCAGCACGAAGGGCTAGGCCGGACCGGGAGATCGCGTGCACCCAGGCGATGAAGATTGCGACCACGGCGCCGATGAGATACGGCCAGATCACGCGCACGATCGGAATGCCGACGACCGACGAGGTCGCTCCGGTCACGCTCTCCCAGTTGGAATAAATTGTGTTGATCATGGCGAGCATCGCGAAGGTCGCGATCGATGCTGCGATGCCCGATAATCGCATCAGCACCCGCCCGAAGATGAGAGCGGCGAGGGCGGCGAACAATGCCGCCAGCACGGCCGATTGCCAGTAAGGCAATCGGGTCGCCAGCAGCCATTCGGGCAGTCCCGGCAACGAACCGCGTTTCATCATCGGGTTGATGGTGAGCCACGCGGCCGCGTAGGCGCCAAGGCAGGTGAAGCCGATATGCCCGAAGCTGAGAACGCCCGAATTTCCGATAAAGATGTATAGGCCCACGACGAGGATGACACGGACGAACACGTCGATCACCGTCTGGTTGAAGGGCCGCGATCCGGTCATCACCGTGATCAGCGCGATGGCCAGCAGCAGCAGAGAAAGCAGGACCGGCGTCAGGATTGTGCGGCGCGCAAGTGCGAAGCGGGCGGGCTTTTGCTTGGCAGCCGCGGCACCGGGAGCGGTAGAGTTGGCTAGGGAGGCGGCGACAGCCATGAAATCAGACCCTTTCCTTGGTGCCGCGCGCGGCAATAAGCCCTTGCGGGCGGAAGAGGAGGACGAGGATGACCGCTCCATAGACAAAGGCATCGCGGAATGGCCGGGCGTCGATGGGCAGCATGACCTGCATGATCACCGAGGCGGCACCCAGCAGGAAGCCGGCGAGCACGGCTCCCCCGAGGCTGCCGAGGCCGCCAATGACGGTGGCGATGAAGGCCATCAACATGATCGAGGCGCCCATCTGGATGTCCAGCGTGCCTGTCTGGGCGCCAAAGATCAGCGCAATGGCGGCGGCCAACGCGCCGGAGAGGGCGAACGCACCCATGATGACCCGGTTCGCACGCACACCCAGCATGCGGGCCATCGAGAAGTTCTCGGCCGCCGCCCGCATCTCCAGGCCGAAGCGGGTTTGACGCAGGAACAATGTCAGGCCGATCAGGATGACCATCGTGGCGACGATCGTTATGAGCTGGAGGAGGGGAAGCCGGGCACCAAGGATCTCCACCGGCTGGGACAATTCGGGCAGCAGCGAAATCGATTTCGGCCGACTGGAGAAAAGCATGAGCAGGAAGTAGCGAATAACGAAACCGAGCGCGAAGGAGGCGATCATCATGGTTGCCGGATTTGCCTGGCGGAACCGCCTGAAGACGACGATTTCGCACAGCACCGACAGCCCGGCCCCGCAGAGGAGCACGAAGGGCACCAGCAGGTACCACGGCAATTGGCCGGCGAAGACGATGGCCATGGCGTCTGTTGACGGCCATAGCAGCGCGAAGACGCAGAAGGCGATGACGTCGCCATGCGCGAAGTTCACGAGCCGCATCACGCCGAAGATGAGGGCAATGCCGAGCGCGCCGAGCGCGTACAGCGAGCCAAGCGAGAGTGCGTCGAACAGGATCTGAAGCATCTCAATTGTCCTCGTAGCCGAAATAGGCAGCCTGGATCGCCTCGCCGTTGCCGAGCGTCCGCGCGTCGCCATCGAGCACGATCTGTCCGCCACGCATCAGGATCATCCTCCCGCCCACCATCATCGCCCGGGCCGAGCTCTGCTCAACGATCAGGAGCGTGAGTTGGCGCTGCGCACGCAGCGCGATCAGCCGCTCGTAGACCTGGTCGTTGATGTTGGGGGCGAGGCCCAGCGAAGGCTCGTCAATGGCTACAAGCCGCGGATTGGTCATCAGCGCGCGTCCGATGACCAGCATTTGCTGCTGCCCGCCGGACAGCAATCCCGCCTGCCCGTGCCGCCTCTCTTTCAGCATCGGGAAGGTTGCGTAGACGGCTTCGAGTTCGTCGGCCGCTCGGCTGCGCCAGCCGCGTTCGCGGGCGTGCATGCCGGTTCCGACCAGGAGGTTCTCTTCGGTCGTCAGCGAGCCGAAGACATCGCGCCCCTCCGGCACCATGGAGAATCCGAGCCGGGCGATGTTTTCCGGCGCCTGGCCGGTGATCTCATGACCTGCAAGGTCGATCCGGCCGCCCGCCACCGGCGTAACACCGGCGATCGCGCGCAGCAGCGAAGACTTCCCGGCTCCGTTCGGGCCGGTGATGAACAGGATTTCTCCCTCGGCCATGGAGAAGGAGACATTTCGGACCGCCGTGAGACGGCTATAGCGAATAGTGATATCGGAAAGGGCGAGCAGGCTCATTCCATCGCCTCCAGAACAGGCAAGTCGGTGTTCGCGGCCGTGCCCATATAGGCGTGGCGCACCTTCTCGCTGTCGCGGATGGCCGCAGGCGGGCCTTCCTCGATGATCGCTCCGGAATCGAGCACAACGATATGCTGGCAAAGGCCGAGCACCAGCCCGACATTGTGCTCGATGAGCAGGACACCGCAGCCGAGATCGCTGGCGATATGTCTTATCAGGGCCGAAAGCTCCCGCGCCTCCAGTGCACTCATGCCAGCCGCGGGCTCGTCGAGCAGGATGTATGCGGGCCGTCCCATCAGGGCGCGGCCAATGGCGACGCGGCGCTCGTCCGTATATGGCAACGTTCCGGCGATGCGGGTGCTCAGCGCACCGATGCCTATCCAGTCGAGCATCGCTTCCGCTTCGGCGATGGCAGCGCGCCGGCTCATTCCCAGGCCAACGCCGGTTACCTCCAAATTGTCCAGCACAGGCAAGTCGCGGAAGAGCCGCCCACCCTGGAAGGTGCGGGCGATGCCGCGCCGCCGGACCTGATGCGGCTTGAGACCCGTGAGTGCTGCGCCGTCGAGCTTGATGGTGCCTTCCGTCGGTGCCTGGAAGCCGGTCAGCACGTTGACGAGCGTGGTCTTGCCAGCGCCATTCGGGCCGATGAGGCCACTAATGCGGCCGGGCGTAATTTGGAGGTCTACCGATGACAGGGCCTTCAGCCCCGCAAACGATACCGAGACGTTCTCCGCGCTCAGGTGACTCATGACCCTTTCCTTCTTTCTACCGACGGAAAGGCGCGAAGCATCCGGCCTTGCGGCCAGTCACGTTGCAAATGTCTTCCCCTGTCGGTTCCGGCGGTCTCTAGCGGACTGCTCGGATGCCAAATTCACGCCGTTGCCCGGCGTCGTCTTGTCGTTTCGCGCACCGGATTTTGTCTTCCGCCACGCACGGTCGGTTTTGGCCGGCCGATCTCCTCGCCACCGGCTCCTCCGCCGGCATTTTTCCGGCTGACGTCAGCCGGCCAGATGTCCTTCAGCACGCGCCAGCGCGGCGCGCTGTTCGGTTCGCGCGGCAAGCGCGTCTTCCAGCGTCACCGGAACGAAGCGCGCCGGGGTGTGCGGCTGGAGCTGGGCGATAAGGTCCATGTCGGCCGATATCACCACGCCCAGCATCATGTACCCGCCACCCGAAACCGCGTCCCGGTGAAGAACGATCGGCTCCGTGCCACTCGGCACCTGGACGGATCCGTAGGGATAGCAGGCATCGACGATGTTCGAGGGGTCGGAGCCCGCACCGAAAGGCTGCTCGCGCTCGACGAACTCCAGCGGCGTCCCGCCCCGGAAGCGATAGCCGATGCGGTCGGCTTCGGGCGCGACCTTCCAGGTTTCCTCAAAGAACCGATTGCCGGCAGCCTCGGTGATCCGATGCCAGTACATCCCGGGAAGCATTCTGAGTTCCGCCGGACTATTGCCCGCGCGGCGCAGATTTGCAGGCAGTGAAAGACCGGCTTTGCCGGAACCTTCGCCGAGGGGAAGCTCATCACCCGCCTTCAGCGTGCGGCCCTGATGGCCGCCGAGTGCGCCCAGAATGTAAGTCGAGCGCGAACCGAGAACCACGGGTACGTCGATGCCGCCGGAGACGGCCAGATAAGCGCGCGCGCCGCCCTTGAGGAAGCCGAAGGAAAGCCGGTCACCGGCCTTCACCGGAAAACTTTCCCAGGTCGGCCGCTCCTCGCCATTGAGTTTGGGGGGGAGTTCTCCGCCGGTGACGGCGACGACCGCGGATTGGGTGAATTCGAGTTCGGGGCCCATGAAGGTGGCTTCGAGCACCGCGGCACCCGGATTGTTGCCGACAAGCAGGTTTGCGATGCGTGTGGCAAAGCGGTCCATGCCGCCGCCTTCGGGAATGCCGACATGATAGTGGCCTGGTCGACCAAGGTCCTGCACGGAAGTGGAGAGGCCGGGAGAGATTACCTTAACGGCCATTGATAAGCTCCATCAGCTTTGCATTGGTGCCGTAAATATCGCTGTTGAAGTCCTTCAGGCTGAAGGTGCACTCGCGAACCGTCGGCTGCCACCGATTGGCTTCAATTTCCTCCAGCGTGGCGTCGTAGTCATCGCGGCCAATGGCCTTGAACTTGACGATGTCGCCTGGCTTGAACAGGCACATGTCATCGGAGAGGTAGCGCACCTTCCTGGTCGGGTCGTAGATCGGGGCCGGGGTTATGCCATACATCTGGTAGCCGCCAGCGCCGCGTACTGAATAGATCGCTGCGAAGCAGCCGCCATGGCCAATGGTGAGCTTGGGAGTGTCGGTGCGTGGACGCAAGTATTTCGGCGCCTGAATCTGTTTCTTGCGCTCAACCATCTGGTACAGGAAGGGCAGTCCGGCGACGAAGCCGACCATCGATACGAACCAGGGCTGGCCGGAATAGGCCTCGATAAATTCTTCCACCGTGGCGTAGCCGTTGATGCGGGCCGAATATTCAAGATCGGTGGAGGAGGGGTCCTGATGGCGCTCGCGGAAGCGCAAGCAGGTTTCACGCGTCCATGGATCCTGGAAATAAACCGGCAGTTCGATGATCCGGGTCTTCAGCACCGGGTCCGCCTTCGAGGCCGCCTCTTCCATCGACTTCAGTTCGCTGAGCAAATCCTGCGGCTTGACGATGTCGGGGTTGAAGCGAATCTGGAAGCTGGCGTTGGCAGGGCAGATCTCGGTGACACCTCGGATGCCTGCCGTACGCACCGCGTTCGTCATCGAAAGGCCGGTAAAGAAGGAGGTGAGCGACATTTCTTCGGACACCTCGCCGAAGATATGTTCGTCACCGCCGAAGTTGAATCGTATCGACATCGGTCCTCCTTAACCCGCCAATGTTGCGGCGTTTTCGATGAGCCAGCCTTCCAGCCAGCGGGTATGCACGTCTCCCGCCCGCACCGCCGGATCGGCGGCCAGCGCAAGAAACAGCGGCTTGGTGGTCTTGAGCCCGCCGATCTTCAACTCGTTGAGCGCGCGGATCAGGCGCACTATCGCCGCCTCGCGCGTCTCTGCATGCACGATCAGCTTGGCAAGCAGCGAATCATAAAAGGGCGGCACCTGATAGCCTTGGTAGAGCATCGAATCGAAGCGTACGCCCGGACCGCCGGGAATGCGAAGCTCGGCCACCAGCCCCGGGAATGGAGCGAACTCCTTCGCCGGGTCTTCGGCATTGAGCCGGACTTCGATCGCATGCCCCTTGACGGAGACATCGCCTTGCCGGATCCGCAGCTTCTCGCCGCCGGCGATGCGAAGCATCTCCGCAACGAGGTCGATGCCGGTGATCGCTTCGGTGACCGGGTGCTCGACCTGGATACGGGTGTTCATCTCGATGAAGTAAAAGCGATCTGCTTCATCGTCATAAAGATACTCTACCGTGCCGGCACCAGAGTATTTGACCGCCTTGGCCAAAGCGACCGCCGAAGCGCAGAGCTCCTCGCGCAGCCTGTCTGAAAGTGCGCGCGACGGCGCCTCCTCCCAAACCTTCTGGCGTCGCCGCTGCAGTGAGCACTCCCGCTCGTAGCAGTGGATGGCATCGCTTCCGTCTGCCAGCACCTGCACCTCGATATGGCGGGCCTTGCCGATCACCTTTTCCATGTAGAGGCCACCGTCGCCAAAGGCGGCGAGGGCTTCTGCTTCGGCTTGAGGAAAGGCTTGTTCGAACTCGGCGAGCGAGTTGGCGATGCGGATGCCCCGCCCACCGCCGCCTGCCGCCGCCTTGATCATCACCGGAAAACCGGTTGCGGTCAGCACCTCGTGGCCAGCCTTGAGGCCCTCGACCCGGCCAGCCGAGCCAGGCACCACAGGGACACCTGCAGCGGCGGCGGCGGATCGCGCCGAGACCTTGTCTCCCATCATCCGGATCGCATCTCCCGACGGGCCGACGAAGACCAATCCAGCGCCTGTGACCGCGTCGGAAAACGCGGCATTCTCGGCAAGGAACCCATAGCCTGGATGAACGCTGTCGCAACCGGTGTCGCGGGCAGCCTTCAGAATTGCTTCGACATTGAGATAGGACTTCTTTGCCGCTGGTGGGCCGATGTTGACCGCTTCGTCCGCAAGCTGGACGTGGAGCGACTCGGCGTCTGCGGCCGAATACACCGCCACGGTGGCGATCCCCAAATCTTGCGCGGCCCGGATGATCCTGACCGCTATCTCGCCCCGGTTGGCAACCAGAAGCTTCTTCAGCATCAGTCGAGATCCGCAATAGGTGCGCCGGCCATGATGGGGTCCTCATTGTCGGCAATGAAGCGGATGTTCGTACCGGCCGTCTCGGCCCTCACTTCGTGGAACGACTTCATCACTTCGATGAGACCGATTACGTCTCCGGCGGACACCGCGTCGCCATCCGCCTTGTAGGGCGGCTGGTCTGGCGAAGCGCTGCGATAGAAGGTGCCAGGAAGAGGTGAAAGAATCTGGGCCATAAAAAGCTCCGGAAAACTGCGGACAGACTAATTTGGAACCGCCCGCGCGGGCGGGTTCGGTCGAATTCAGTGCCAGGGGGCGATTGCGGTGCGCACGGCCCTGGCTATTTCGATGGCGTTCGGCGTATCGGAATGCACGCAGATGGTATCGCAGCGTACGGGGAAGAAACTGCCGTCCTCTGCCGTGCCCTCGCCCTCCCTGATGGCGCGTACGCACCGCTCGGCCATCTCTGCGGGGTCCTTGGCGTCATGAACGCGTGTCAAGATCAGCTTGCCGGAGGCATCGTAGTCGAGATCGGCATAGAACTCGGCGACGAATGGGATACCGCGCTCTTGATAGATCTTCTCATGCAGGGTGCCCGTCATGCCGAAGAGGGGTACGCCGAAAACCTCTGCCGCGTCACACACGCCATGGGCGATTGCCTCCTGCTGCATGGCCATGAAGTAAAGGCTGCCATGCGGCTTGATGTGGTGGAGTTCCACACCCTCGGCCTTGAGGAAGCCGGCAAGCGCTCCCACCTGGTAAATGATGGTGTTCCTGACTTCTTCGCGGGTCATCCGCATCTCGCGCCGGCCGAAACCCTGAATGTCGGGCAAGCCTGGATGGGCGCCGATCTTGACGCCACTCGCCTTGGCGCTGCGGACGGCGGCGTGCATGTGATCCGGATCAGAAGCGTGGAAACCACAGGCGACATTGGCAACGTCGATGATGGGCATCATGCCCATATCATCGCCAACCTTGTAGAGGCCAAAGCTTTCGCCCATGTCGCAGTTTAGCGTCACCGCCATCGCATTGTTACCCCTCGAAGCTGCCGTCTTTGCGGCGTTGCAGCATTTTTTGCGCATGCGAAGGCGTTTGTGAAATAGTAGTTTATTGATTGTCATATCAAAAAAACAGATAATGGTTCTGGGCCGGAGCGCACCATGACCATCACCTTGAAACAGCTTGATTATTTTATCGCGACCGCCGAGAGCGGACAGGTCAGTCATGCTGCGGTGGAACTCAACATCTCGCAATCGGCGGTCACTGCGGCGATAAAGACGCTTGAGGCTGACCTGGGCGTACGGCTTTTGGAGCGTAACCACGCTGGCGTAAGATTGACGATGGAGGGCGCGCGGTTTCTTGAACATGCGCGGGTTATCACCGGGGCCGTCGCTGCCGCCGTCCGAAGCCCGTTGCGCGATAGGAAAGGCCTGGCGGGCAAGCTGCGGCTGGGCATGACCTACACGGTCGTCGGCTACTACATGTCGCGCCACTACGCCCGGTTTCGAAAGACCTATCCCGAGATCGAGGTCGAGGTGCTGGAACTGCCCCGAGACGCTCTCGAAAGCGGGTTGATGTGCGGGGACATCGACATGGCCGTGATGCTGGTGTCGAACCTGGAGCACACCAAGGAGTTGGCGCAGGAGGTCTTGATGCGGTCGAACCGCCGGCTCTGGCTTTCGGCTGATCATCACCTGCTCGCGCGACAGGAAATCAGCCTCACCGATGTGGCGGCGGAAGATTATGTCATGCTGACGGTTGACGAGGCACGTACGACGGCCGCCCGTTACTGGGATGCCGCGGGGCTTTCGCTCCGCGCCGTCCTTACCACCAGTTCGGTCGAGGCCGTGCGGTCGCTCGTGGCTGCCGGCATGGGGGTCACTGTCCTGTCCGACATGGTTTACCGCCCCTGGTCCTTGGAGGGGCAGCGCATCGAAGTGCGCGGGCTTGTCGAGCCCATCCCCACTATGGATGTCGGCCTGGCCTGGTCGCGTGACAGATCAATCGAACCGGCAGCGGCGGCCTTCCGGGCCTTCATGTCCGTGACCATGGGCGGCGGCGGCTAACCGCCTGCCGTCAGGCAGGCGCTATGGCACAGGCTTGGAATGGTGGCGACGACGCGGATGCCGAACGGTGCGAGTTCCACGGCCATGGCCCGGGTGGCGGCAATCGCCCAGCCCTTGAAGCATTGCACCAAGTCAAATTCGGGCGAGGCGAGACGCCGCCGTTGGCGATCCGGTCGAACATCTCTTCGTCCATCGTCTCGAGCGCCAGGGCGGCTGGGCCACGCCGGCATTGTTGACCAGTATGTCGAGACCGCCAAAGGCCGAGCGGGCCAGGTCTGCCGCCGCTTCGAGCTTGCGAGTGTCGAGAGGTCGCCAGTGATTGGCCGCTCATTTCGCCGATTTCGGCAGCAACGCGGGCCGCGGCGGCCTCATCCCGGTCCATCAACACGGCCCGCGCACCTTCGGTGACGAATTTCCTGACGATGCCTTCGCCAAATCCCGAACCGCCGCCAGCGACGATGGCGACCTTGCCAGCAAGTCTCATATCTGTTCCTCCATTGACGCCACCATCGGGGAAGTCGGGTACATTGCACAGTCCGATTATCTGAACGCCCTTTTAGCTTTCCTTGTTTGAGGTCGACCGGCGTGGGAGGCATAGTCACCACGGATTGTGAGGAGGAAGGGATGACGCTGAATTTCGACCCGCGGGCGAAGGCCACGGCGCTCTACCATGGCGAATTCCGGCCGATGTTCGTCGGCGGCAAGTGGATTCCGGCACAGTCCGGCCAGGAGATGCAGGCGTTCAACCCAGCGACTGGCGAAGTGCTGGCCACCGTGCCGCGTGGCTCGGCGGCCGACGTCGATGCGGCGGTGGCCGCTGCGCGCACGGCTTTCGAAGGGCCATGGTCAAAATTCTCGCCCTATGAGCGGCAGTGCGTGCTTCTGCGCATCGCCGATCTCTTCGAGACCCATTGGGAAGAGCTCAGCGTTTCGGACACTCTCGACATGGGGCTGCCGATCACGCGCACGCTCGCCAACCGGCGGCGCGTCATCGGCATGCTGCGCTTCTATGCGGGCATGGCGACCGCGCTGCATGGCGAATCCATAGACAATTCGATCCCCGGCGAGATCGTCAGCTTCACAAGGCGCGAGCCGGTGGGCGTTGTCGGCGCGATCATCCCCTGGAACGCTCCGACCGCCGCTTCGATCTGGAAGATCGCGCCGGCGCTCGCCACCGGCTGCACCATCGTGCTGAAGCCCTCGGAGGATGCCTCGCTGACGCCGCTGCTGATCGCCAGGCTGATGCAGGAAGCCGGCGTCCCCGACGGCGTCGTCAACGTCGTCACCGGCACCGGGGCGGAGGCCGGTGCGCGGCTCGCTGAACATCCCGACGTCAACAAGATCGTCTTCACCGGCTCGACGCTGACCGGCCAGGCCATCGCGCGGGCGGGCGTGATCAACCTCAAGCGCGTTTCCCTGGAACTCGGCGGCAAATCGCCGATCATCGTCTGCCGGGATGCCGACATCGACAAGGCGGTTCCTGTCGCCGCGATGGCGGTGTTCGTGCATTCGGGCCAGATCTGCATCGCCGGATCGCGGCTGTTCGTGGCGCGCGAAATCCATGACGAATTCGTGCGCCGGGTCGCCGAGTTTGCCGGCAGGCTTCGCATCGGCCATGGCATTGAGGCGGAAACCGAAATCGGCCCGCTCATCAATGCCAGGCAGGCCGGCAAGGTGGTGGGCTATATCAAGGCCGGCCGCGACGAAGGCGCGGAACTGATAGCGGGCGGGTCGCGACTGACCGGCGAGCCCTACGACGGCGGCAATTTCATCGCGCCGACCGTCTTCGGCGCGGTGTCGGACAAGATGACCATCGCGCGTGAAGAAATCTTCGGTCCGGTGATTTCGGCGATGCCGTTCGACACGCTTGACGAAGCCGTGGCGCGGGCCAATGCGACGCCCTATGGCCTGGCAGCCGGCATTTTCACCACCCATCTGGGCACCGCCCACAAGCTCGCCCGCCGCATCAAGGCCGGTTCGGTGTGGGTCAACATGTACCACGCCATCGACCCGGCGGTGCCATTCGGCGGCATGAAGATGTCCGGCTACGGCCGCGAGGGCGGCATCGAACATCTGCATGAATATCTGGAGGCCAAGTCGATCTGGATCCAGACCGACTGAGCGTGCGATGGTCGATCGGCACCACCCGCATGCAGTGTGGAGAAAGAGGATGAGGAATCGTCGGTTGTGTCCTCTGCCGGATTTCACCTGCCGCAAAGCTCAGCCCGATGCCGGTAGCGTGCCGCGATCCCGTGACGGTACTTTCTTGAGTGACGGGAGTGTCTGGCCCGGCAGTCAAGCGGCTCTGCTTTCCCCAGCTTCCGTCCTATAGGCCGTTTCCCTCGATCATCGCCATCAGGCAATCGCCAGATTGTGTGCCGCTGATGCCCAGATCACGCACGCTGTTCATGTGGTTTCGGTCATTCAGGCGGAGGTCGCAGACAAGGTGCCCCTGCGCGCGCAAGCGCTTTCCGAAGTCGGCGGCCTGCTGGTGAAAAGGTGACGTTTCCTGATCTCCGACGAGAATGGTCGCTGCCGTCTCCGGGTCATGCCACCGCGTCATTGGGGTGAAGACAGCTGCCTCCTCATCGGTGATTCCGATTAGCGGCTGGAGGAAGGACGTCTGAAGGGGCTTGAGGTCGTAAAGGCCGCCTAGCAGCAGCGCCGCACGTATGCGTGATGGCATTGGCGTCTTTTCGAACAGGAATGTGGCCAGGTGCGCACCCGCCGAATGACCACTTACGCTTAGCCGGGCAGGGTCGCCGCCATGGTCGACGATATGGTCCAGCACCCATTGTTTGGCACGCCGGACCTGGCCGACGATTGCCGCCATCCTGAACTCGGGCATCAGCGCATAGTCGACGATGACCGCGATCGCCCCAGCTTTGGTGACTGTGTTTGCTACATAAGAATAGTCGCTCCTGGAGAACATGCGCCAGTAGCCGCCATGGATGAAGATGTGCACGGGAAGATCCCTGCGCGCGCCGGGCGGAAAGAACAGGTCCAACCTCTCGGCCTCGCCCTCGCCATAGGCGATATCAGCCGACATCGGCAGGTTCGCCCGGGTTTCGGCGCTGCGAGTCACTATGTCGGCCACGATATCGTCAAAATCGGCCACATGGTCGCGCGTGCGGAAAGGGTCCTTTGATATGACTGCCGGTTCAGAAGGTGACGGCAATATATTTAGCCTCCATGAACTCGGCGATGCCGTGGTGCTGGCCGCCTTCGCGGCCAAGGCCACTCTGCTTGACGCCTCCGAATGGTGCGGCCGGATCCGACATCAGTCCTCGGTTGAGACCGATCATGCCGGCCTCGATCCCCGACGCCACCCGCATGCCGCGTCCAACATCGCGTGTGTATATATAAGCGGCCAGGCCATATTCCGTGTTGTTAGCATGTGCGATCGCCTCGGCCTCGGTGTCGAAGCGTGTGATGGGTGCCACCGGGCCGAAAATCTCCTCGTGCGCCATCTCCGCGTCGGGCGGCACATCGGACAGCACTGTGGGCGGATAGAAGAATCCTTCTTCCTCCGAAATCGCCCCGCCGCAAAGCACCTTGGCTCCCCGGCCCACGGCGTCCTTGACCAGGCGGTCGATCTTGTCGACAGCCTTTCTGGTGATCATCGGCCCGCATTCTGTGTCTGCATTCGGACCCGCCCCCACCTTAAGTGCCGCCATGCGCTTGCGGAGCCCGTCGGCAAAAGCATCATGGATTCCTGATTGCACGTAGAGGCGATTGGCGGCGGTGCAGGCTTCGCCGGCGTTGCGCATCTTGGCGATCATCGCGCCGTCGAGGGCGGCGTCGAGATCGGCATCGTCGAAGACGACAAACGGGGCATTGCCGCCGAGTTCCATCGAACAGGAAATGACATGCTTTGAAGCCTCGCCGAGCAAGGTTCGGCCCACGCCCGTCGACCCCGTGAAGGACAGCTTCCTGACGCGCGGATCGGCGAGCATGGCCGAAGTCAGCGGCCCGGGACTGGTCGTGGTCAGCACGTTGACGACACCGGCAGGCACGCCGGCTTCGCTGTAGAGTGCCGCCAGCGCATAGGCCGTCAGCGGTGTTTCACTTGCCGGCTTCAGGACGACAGTGCAGCCTGCCGCCAGCGCCGGCGCGATCTTGCGGGTCGCCATAGCGGCCGGAAAATTCCACGGGGTGATCAGCACGCAAATTCCGATCGGCTCATAATCGACCACGATGCGATTGCTGCCGGAGGGCGCGGTGCCGAACTCGCCGGTGATGCGGACCGCTTCCTCAGCATTCCAACGGAAGAACTCGGCTGCATAGGCTACCTCGCCGCGCGCGTCGCGCAGCGCCTTGCCATTCTCCAGGGAAATCAGCATGGCAAGCGTTTCGGAGCGTTCGACCATGAGCTCAAAACAGCGCCGAAGGATTTCCGAGCGTTTGCGCGGCGCCGTCTCCCGCCATCGTTTGGCTGCTTTGGCCGCGGCCTCGACGGCGGCGGTGGCGTCCTCGACTGTCGCATCGGGAACCGCCGCGATCACCGCCCCGGAGGAGGGATCGACAACATCGATGAGCCGACCGTCGGAGGACGGTCGCCAAATACCGTCGATGTAGAGTCCGTGCGAAAAACCGCGCACGTCATAGCCATCCTGGTCGAGCTGCTGAGCGTTCAAATTCATCGCTTTGTTCCGTTCTTCACATAACACAGGCGGCGATGTCGCCGTCATGGGCAGCCTGGACGAGGCGTCGCATCGTGCCGAGATCGAAGGCACGCGGATTGTTCTTGATCAGGCGGTCGATGCCGAGCGCTTGCTCGGCGGTCCAGTCAAGCTTATCGGCAGGGAGGCCTAGATCCGCCAGTGTTGGCGTAATGCCTATCGCCGCGAACAATCGCCTGATCTCCTCGATTGTGGCGGCTGCCATCTGGGCGGTGGTTCTCGCCTTCGTCTCCAAGCCAAGTGCCGCGCCGATCTCTGCCATCTCGTCAGCGGCGACGCGGCTGTTATAGGTCATTACGTAAGGCATCATTGTCGCCACGCCCAAACCATGGGCGGTGTGGGTGAGGGCGCCTGCCGGATATTGCACGGCATGCGCCGCCGCCGTTCCGGCGGTGCCGAATGCGCAGCCCGCTGCCAGAGCGCCCATCATGACATCGGCACGCGCGTCGGCATCGGTGCCATCGCTGCAGGCTTTCTCGAGGCTCCGGCCAAGTAGCTTTATCGCGAGCAACGCGAAATGGTCGGTCAGGGCAGTCTTGCCGATGAAGACATGCTGTTGCGGCAGATTGGGGTCTTCATCGCGCCGTATGGCGGTGAAGGCCTCGATCGCATGGGTCAAAGCGTCAGCGCCGGCGATCGCGGTCAGGCCAGGGGGGCAGGTCATTGTCAGTTCGGGGTCGCACAGGGCGACTGCGGCGATAAGGTGAGGGCTCGATATGCCCACCTTGAGCGTCCGGTCCGGGTCGGAAATCACCGCGACCGGCGTCACCTCGGAGCCGGTGCCGGCCGTGGTGGGTACGGCGATCAGCGGCAGCGTCGGACCCGGCACCTTGAACTCGCCGTAATAGTCCTGGAGCTTGCCGCCATGGCTGAGAAGCAGCGTGGTGCATTTGGCGAAATCGAGACAGCTGCCGCCGCCGATGCCGATCACCATGTCCGGCCTGAACCCCTTCGCTTCCTCGACACAGATGCCGACCGTGTCGCGTGGCACGTCGGGCAGAACGCGATCATGCACAAGGACTTCGATCGAGGCTGATTGAAGGGACTTGATGATGTCGACGAATACCGTTGTGCCCGCGAAACGCTCATCGGTGCAGACCAGCGCACGTTGGCCGAACCGGGCGGCGACCGTCGGCAGCACATGGCGCTGCCCTTTCCCGAACAGGATTTCACGCGGCAACCGCAGGGCGGCGAAGAGGGTCATGATCGGTCCTTTAACTGCGGCTGACTGGAAACGGAGGCATTGGACTGGGCTTGGGATCGGAAGGTCTAAGTACGTGTCTCTCGCCCCTAAAACATATCCGCTTTAAAATCGTATAGGATATAGGATTGCATCGACGGAACCATCGTGTTAGCAGTCCTGACTGTCAAGAGGCAAAATATGCACACCGCAAACTTATCCGACCCAAGCGACGCCACCATTGGAGCTGGTCGCATCCAGCGCGCCAACAGTCTCGTCGAAGATGTCTATGAAGCCATCTTCGCGCAGTTGATGGCGCTGAAAATCCCGCCAGGCTCACGTATTACAGTCGATAGCCTGGTCAAGGAATTCAACGTCTCGCACACGCCGATCCGCGAAGCCCTTGGCCGGCTCGAAGGCGAAGGCCTCGTCCTCAAGACGCATTTGATCGGTTATCGTGCCGCACCCCAGATCACCCGGCGCCGTTTCGACGAATTGTACGAAATGCGTCTGCTGCTCGAACCGCATGGCGCCGCAAAGGCCGCCGTAATGATGGACGAGGCCAAGTTCAATGTGTTGCTCGAAGCCGCCGGCGTGATGTCACGCCGCGACGGCAAGGATGATCGCGTACGCTATTCGAACTTCGCCAGGCAGGATGCGATCTTCCACGACAAGATCTTGGAGTTTTCTCAAAACGAACTCATCCGAGAGACGTTGAGCCACCAGCACACGCACTTCCACATCTTCCGCCTGATGTTTCATGCACGTGTGACCGAGGAGGCACTTGACGAACATGAGGCGATTCTTGCCGCGTTCGGCTCTGCCGATCCCGATGCCGCCGCAAAGGCGATGCGCATCCATATAGAGCACTCGCGCGATCGCCTGCTCCCGGCATTCGATTGAGGTCGGAACGGATGTCTATTGCCGCTAATATCGCCGGGGAGGGCGGGAGCACGTTGTCCAGCAATGCGCATGGTTCGCTCGAACCGGTGCTGCGCGCCCAGCAATTGTCCAAGCAATACGGCCCGGTGACGGTGTTGTCGGACGTCACTTTGGACATCCTGCCCGGTGAGGTCCACGCCATCATTGGCGAGAACGGTGCCGGCAAGTCGACGTTGATGCGGCTGCTGTCCGGCTATGTCGAGCCAAGCCATGGCACATTGTCGATGAACGGACACGCGGTGAAATTTGCCAAGCCCAGCCAGGCACAGGATGCCGGTATCGCCTTGGTCCATCAGGAGATCCTGCTCGCAGAGGGGCTCACGGTCACCGACAATCTGTTTCTCGGGCGAGAGCTTTCGCGTGGCCTTGTCGTGGATGACCGCACCATGCGCCGGCTGGCGGCCGACAAACTGGCGCAGATCGGCTGCGCGGTCTCGCCAAGGGCACTGGTGCGAGACGTCTCGCTGGCAGACCGGCAGATGGTGCAGATCGCTCGTGCTCTGCTTGACGACTATAAATTGGTTATCTTCGACGAGCCGACCGCCGTTCTGACCGGTGGCGAGGTCGAGCGCCTTCTGGAGATCGTCCTGCGACTGAAGGCTCACGGCACCGCCGTGCTGTATATCAGCCACCGGTTGGACGAGGTGCAACGGGTCGCCGACAAAGTGACCGTTCTGCGCGACGGCAAGATGGTCGGCACCTATCCCGGCAAGACGCTGAGCCAGATGGATATGGCGCGGTTGATGGTCGGTCGCGAACTGGCCGCACTCTATCCTGAAAGGACCGCAGCGCCTTCGGATGTACCGATGCTGAGCGTGAGGAACGCCTCCGTTCCCGGCTATGCGGAGGACGTGTCGTTCACGGTCCACAAAGGCGAGATCCTCGGGTTCGCCGGCATGGTCGGCGCAGGTCGAACTGAACTCTTCGAGGGCATTATCGGCCTGCGCCCGGCGGCCGCCAAGGTCGAACTTGAGGGCAAGTCGATCCATTTCCAATCGCCGCGCGCGGCGATCGACGCCGGCGTCGGTTACCTGACCGAGGATCGCAAGGGCAAGGGACTGCTGCTGCAGGAGCGCCTGGCGCCTAACCTGACGCTGTCGGCGCTCGGTTTGTTCCATCCCGGCCTCTCGATGGGTCGGCGCCGCGAAGCGGAGGCCTTGGAACAGGCCGTGGAGACATATGACATCAGGCTGAAGAGCCTCGGCGCCAAGGCGGGCCAGCTTTCCGGGGGCAATCAGCAGAAGCTGCTGCTGGCGAAGGTGCTGCTGACCGATCCTTCGGTGGTCATTATCGACGAGCCCACGCGTGGCATCGACATCGCCAACAAGGCGCAGATCTATGCCTTCATCCAGGAGCTTGTGGCCAAGGGCAAGGCCTGCATCGTCATCTCTTCGGAGATGCAGGAACTGATCGGCATCTGCGACCGCATCCTGGTGATGCGCGAAGGCCGCATCACCGGCGAGGTCAGCGGCGCCGAAATGACCGAAAGCAACGTGGCGGTACTGGCGACCAGTGGCCCCAAGCCAGGGCTAAAAGCCAAGGGAGGCACAGAATGGCTGTCATGACCGAATCCGCACCCAGGCGTCGCCCCCTGGATCTCAATGTCAGTTGGACCGACATCGGGCCCTTCCTTGCGCTGGCGGCCCTCCTGGTCGTGGGTTACCTCATCAACCCCGATTTCCTGTCCGCCACCAATCTCGCCAACGTCATCACCCGCAGCGCCTTCATCGCCATTATCGCGGTCGGCGCGACATTTGTGATCTCGTCCGGCGGGCTCGATCTTTCCGTCGGCTCGATGGCCGCCTTCATCACCGGCATCACCATCATGTTCATGAACACGGTGGCCCCGCATGCCGGTATCTGGGCTATTCCCGCCGGCATGGCGGTGGCGATCCTGGTCGGCCTGCTGTGCGGGCTTGCCAACGGCCTCATCGTCACGGTCGGCAGGATCGAACCGTTTATCGCCACGCTGGGCACGATGGGGATTTTCCGGGCGCTGATAACCTATCTGACCGACGGCGGCACGATACCGATCGACCGATCGCTGCGCGAGGCCTACCGGCCTGTCTATTTCGGCACGGTTGCCGGCATCCCGGTTCCTATCCTCATATCCGTCGCCGTCGCCGCGGCCGCATCCTTCATCCTGTACAAGATGAAATACGGCCGCAAATGCGCGGCGGTCGGCGCCAATGAGGATGTCGCCCGTTATTCCGGCATCTCGGTGATCAGGACACGGACCGTGGCCTATATCGTCCAGGGTGCCTGCGTGGCCATTGCCGCGATCTGCTACGTGCCGCGCCTGGGCGCTGCAACGCCGACGACCGGACAGCTTTGGGAACTGCAGGTCATCACAGCCGTGGTGATCGGCGGCACCGCGCTGCGCGGCGGCAAGGGCCATGTGTGGGGAACAGTCGCCGGCGCCGTCATCCTGGAGCTCATCGCCAACCTCATGGTGCTGTCGGACTTCGTCTCGGAATACCTCGTTGCCGCTGTTCAGGGCGTCATCATCATCATCGCCATGCTCATCCAGCGGTTTTCGAATTCGAAATAGCGCCGCGTCCGGACCACGCGGATCAACGTTCTTATAGGTCCAAGGGAGAAGACAATGTTCAGTAGAAAATGGATTGCGGCGGCGACACTTGGCGCGCTGCTGCTGGCCGGTCAGGCCATGGCGCAAGACAAGAAGGTCATCGCGGTGTCGATACCGGCAGCCGACCACGGTTGGACGGCGGGCATCGTCTATCACGCACAGGCGGCGGCCAAGGAAATCAACGCCGCGTTCCCGAACGTCGAAGTGGTCGTGAAGACGTCGCCGTCCACGGCGGAGCAGGTCAGCGCGCTTGAGGACCTGTCGGCCAGCCGCAAGCTGGATGCTTTGGTGATCCTGCCTTACAGCTCGGAAGAGCTGACTCAGCCGGTCAAGGCTATCAAGGACATGGGCACGTTCATTACCGTCGTCGATCGCGGTCTGACTGACGCCTCCGTCCAGGATCTTTACCTCGCGGGCGACAATATCGCGGTTGGCACCAACACAGCCAAGTTCATGATCGACAAGCTCGGCGGCAAGGGCGACGTCGTTGTGCTGCGCGGCATTCCGACCGTCATCGACGACGAGCGCATCAAGGGCTTCCAGGACACGATCAAGGGTACGAACCTGAAAGTCCTCGACATCCAGTACGCGCATTGGAACAGCGACGAGGCCTTCAAGCTGATGCAGGACTATCTGGCCAAGTACCCGCATATCGATGCGGTCTGGGCCAATGACGACGACATGCTGCTTGGCGTGCTCGAAGCGGTCAAGCAATCGGGCCGGACCGATATCAAGCTGGCGCTCGGTGGCAACGGCATGAAGGACATCGTCAAGAAGGTGATCGACGGCGACGCCATGACGCCGGTCGAGACGCCATATCCGCCGTCGATGATCAAGACCGCGATCTACATGACCGTCGCCAACCTGATCGGCCAGGCACCCGTCCGTGGCACCGTCAAGCTCGACGCGCCGTTGATCACCCAAGCCAACGCCAAGGAATACTATTTCCCCGACTCGCCATTCTAACCCTATCCGATTTCACCGAAAGGCAGGGCGCGGTCCGCGCACTGCCTAGCTCAAACACTGAGAGGAAGAGCCATGCCAGGCAAGAAGATACTGATGCTGACCGGTGAGTTCACCGAAGAATACGAAATCTTTGTCTATCAGCAAGCCATGGAAGCCGTCGGTCACACCATCCACGTGGTGTGCCCAGACAAGAACGCCGGAGATCTGATCAAGACCTCGCTGCACGACTTCGAGGGCGACCAGACCTACACCGAAAAGCTCGGCCACTATGCGCTGATCAACAAGACTTTCTCGGAAGCCGAGAGGCAGCTCGATCAATATCATGCCGTCTACTGCGCGGGCGGCCGCGGCCCGGAATACATCCGCACCGACAAGCGCGTGCAGGCCATCGTGCGCCATTTCCACGAGGCCAAGAAGCCGATCTTCACCATCTGCCACGGTGTGCAGATCCTGATCGCTGTTGACGGCGTGGTGCGTGGCAAGAAGGTCGCAGCACTCGGCGCCTGCGAGCCTGAGGTGACACTGGCGGGTGGCACCTATATCGACCTGTCGCCGACCGAGGCCTATGTGGACGGGACAATGGTTTCTGCCAAAGGCTGGACGGCGCTTGCTGCGTTCATCCGCGAATGTCTGAAGGTGCTGGGAACGGAAATCCGCCACGCATAAGCTTCTGGAACCGACGCATTTCGCCAAGGGATGCGTCGGTTGCTTTCAACAGCGCATCCATATCCATAAGTTCGATCGGGATCGCGGCTCCCGAGCACAACGATATAGGCGAGATGCTCAAGGGTCGCCGCCTGGTTGCGCTGCTTTCGTCCTTCTTGTTTCACTGATCGCGGTAGTGCTGTTCGACATGCTGGCGCGCGGCGTTGTTTCAGCGTCCGGATTAGAGGTCGTGTCGTCGACCGTGCGGCCCGTCGTCGCCCCGAGGCCATCACGCTCGGTGCCGAGGCCCGGTGAACAAGTTCTCATAAAACCTTCTGACAACCGTTCGATCGGCGCTCAGGCTCGACGTCACTATGAAAGCGGGATGCGCCTGAGTTCAGGCCTGCGTCAGTGAATATGGCATCGCGGATAACCAATAGTCTCTGGCGTCCGGGTTGGTCATCGGCCTAACGAAAAGAACGGCGTCTAGGAACGATTCCGGCCGGCTGCCGTTGCCTAACATTAGCTATCTCTTATGGAATCTGCGAAATGCCGCTGTGTCAGAATCTATGCCCTCTTGAAATGACATTCAAATGCCCGCGTTGCGGATTGGCTTTGCTGAAACCCGGGCGCTGGTTTCAGGTTGCATCCAAATATCGCTGCGAGGGGTGTCACAGCGAAATCCGGATCACTTATCCCGACAAGATTGCACTATTCCAGAAGTATGCGGCTTCGCAACGCGAGGGTCCATCTCCGCCAAAGCATAGCTCAGTCCTGGCCAAGTCATTCAGCGGCTAGGCCATGGTCCTGCCAGGGCAGTCTGAACGCTGACTGCCGGCGGTAGTGCTGCCTGTTGCATGGAACGAAATCCGTTCCTTGCGGTTGGGAGTTCATGCCTCCAGCTACACGCAATTGAGCCGGCCATGCCCTGCAGTCAGGAGCAGTGATGCAAACATACCTGGTAGAGCAAATGGAAGGGGACGACGTAGTTGCGGCGAGTAATGTCAATGCGTCCAGCCCGTTCACGGCGGCGACTATATCAACAGGACGCCAGGTTACCCTGCGGACATGGGAAAACAACTGGGTTCGTGTCACGGATGAGCTTGGAGGAGAAGTATTCGCATATTGCTTCGTTTCAGGCGCCGGCGAAGCGGACAGCAGCGCACAGCCCGACACCTCGGTAAGGTAGTCCCACAGCCCGGGCGGGCGCAGGCTTGCATGCTCAACTTCGAACGATTCAAGCGATCAAGACCGCCTGGCGCATCATCCGAATGATTGATGAAAAGATCATGCCGCGGGGCGATAAGCGGCAACAATCCTAGCGTGGGGCCCTTATGTCTCTGGCGCATTTAGAATCTTCGAGGGCGATTCGAACGGTGCAGACTGACTACCAACCGGTGGTCTCTTGTCGATGGTCAAAAGTTCCCGATCATGCTCTTGACGAGGGCGGGCCCGTTCTACGTCTGCATCAACGGATGGGAACTGGCTTCGTCGACATTCCGGTCTTTGATCACCTGAGGGAAATCGCCGGGCATTATTCCGAAAAATTAGCCGCCAGCGACGGCACCAACCGACTGACCTATTCCGAGCTTTTTCGGGCGGTCGAGGCCTTGGCCAGCCGGATTGAAGCCGTCGTTCCCGACGGAAATGCGGTTGGAATACTTCAGGCCAACTCGGTCTGGTACACAGTTGCGATGCTGGCCAGCATGGCATCCGGTCGACCGTCAGTACCGCTTAACGTGCGAGATCCGGACTCGCGCATCAACGAAATCGTCGCCGACGCGAGGCTCTCCGCCATAATTGGCGACAAAGGCATCCATGGCCTTGATCTGCCCCAGCACGTTGCCCGGATCGAGATAGCGCAATCGTTGCAGGCAACGCTTCGTCCAGCTGAACACCGTACCGTTTCTGTCGATGCACCGGCAATGGTGCTTTATACCTCCGGCAGCACGGGCCGCCCCAAGGGGATTGTCAACAGCCAGCGGAGCTTGCTGTGCCGAGTGCAGCAATATGTCGACGCCTGCCACATCAATGCGCAGGATGTTTTCCTGCCCCTGACCGGCCCGGCAACCATCGCCGGTTGCCGGGAAATCCTTGCTGCTCTTCTTACGGGTGCTACGTTGCAGCTTGTGGAGGTCGAAGCCGTCGGCCTGCGCTCGGTTCGCGGCCGCATGCAATCGGAAGGCGTGACGATCACGTATCTGGTGCCGGCATTGCTTCGCGCTCTCCTGGCGGATGAGCCCGCGGACGCCTTTGGTTCACTCAGGGTTGCCCGAATTGGAGGCGAGAAGGTGTCCTCGGCCGACATCCGCCTGGTGCGCAAGGCTGTCCCGCCAACTTGCCTGGTGCAGATCGGCTATTCATCGACGGAAACGACTGGATCGCAGTGGTTCTTGCCGCACGATTGGCCGGAATTCGATTCCTCAGCTCCCGTCGGTTGGCTGCTTCCGGGAATCAGCTTCGCAATTGTCGATGAAGAGGGTTACCCGGTTCAGCCCGGCAAGATCGGAGAACTGTTGATCAGAAGCCCGTATGTCGCACTCGGATATTGGGAAAACGGGGCAGTTGTTCCGTTTGAAATAGATCCCGCCGACCAGACGCTTCGTATCTTTGCAACGGGCGATCTTGTGCAAATTGGGAGTGATGGCCTGTTGCGGATCATCGGTCGCAAAGGGCGCCAGATAAAGGTCAATGGGCGGCGCGTTGAGCCGGCCGAACTCGAACGGGTTCTGCGTGGCGCGCCGTCGGTGAAGGATGCCGTGGTTATCGTCACCCCGGCGAATGAACTGGTTGCGTTCGCCGTACCGCACGGCAGGGCGGGAGTCAGTTTTTGCGACGAGCTGCGCCAATTTGCCAGGACAAAATTGCCGCCGGCGCTTTGCCCGCTGCGGCTCCATGCAAGCGCCGAGATACCGCGGCTGGCCAGCGGAAAGATCGATATGGCAATGCTGGCTGCAATCGACCTTTCGGTGCGGGAAACAACGCCCCCACCGCAAATCGCCCATGCGGGAAATGAAGTTCCTGCTCATCAGATCGTACGGCGTGCCTGGACCAAGGTCCTTAAAACGCGGGTCGCACTGGGGTGCTGGGATGAAGCGGGGGGAGATTCGCTGAAGCTGCTGCATTGCGTGATGGAAATCGAAAGCGCGATCGGGCAAGAGCTCGGATTGGAAGCCTTCACGGTTGGAATGAGCTTCGATGAGATGGTTGCAGCGGTCATTTCCGCTCAAGGAGGCGGAGAGCACGCGCCCGCCTGGAAACACGAGCCTCCGCTGCTTTTCCTTTTCCCCGGGTCGGTCGGCTATGGTCCGAGCCTTGCTTCGTTCGCATCAGCAATAAGCAAGGTCGCCAGGGTGTCTCCCATCAGATATCCGGCCCTGGGCATGATCCTGCAAGGTCAGAACACTGTCGCCGCAATGGTCGAAGCTGCAATTGATCATATCAACCGCGTGCAGCCGACCGGCTGTGTTCGCCTGCTTGGCCACTCGCTCGGAGGAGCGGTCGCTTTTGAGGTTGCCGCGCGTCTGCTTGATCAAGGGCGAGCGGTAGCGTTCACGGGCATTCTGGATACCAGCCTGGTTGGCGAGCGCAGCAAGCGTTGGGAGACCATTACCCGGACATTTCACCGGATCCGAACCAATCGTATATCGGCTAGTCGGGTGGCGTGTCGCGCGCTTGCCAAGGTCGCGGTCAAAATGCACTGCGAATCCCGGCTTGCCGGCTTCCTCGACCGCTATGCCGAGGGTCAGTTCAATCCGACGAGCTTCAGAACCAAACTGGAACTGCAGGAGGTTCTGCGGGCGCGGGCCTTCTTCCAATGGCTGACAGAACCTAGGCCGATACTGCCGATCACCGGCACCTTGTTCCGTTGCGCGCGGCCCGGAATGCCCCTTGCACTCGGGTGGGATCGGGCATTCGTCCATCTGGACGTCATTCCGATCGCCGGCACCCACATCGACATGGTCGTGGAGCCTCATCTGACCGTCAATCGCCCACTCATCGAAAACGCTGTGACCGAGACCTACTCTTCAATCGAGTCACGCAAACAGGAGGCAGTGTCATCGACCTGATCGGCGAATTCAGCAGCGATGTGCTGGCGCTCGATGCCCGGCTGGAGATCGATCGCATCGTCGAGACTTTGCGCGAACAGGTTCTCGGCACACAACGGCGTCGCGGAGTGGTCGTCGGGCTCTCCGGAGGCATCGACAGTTCGGTCGTCGCAACGGTGTGCGCACGGGCGTTCGGAAAGTACAAGGTACTGGGCCTGTTCATGCCGGAGCGCGATTCGTCAGGCGACTCGTTGAGGCTTGGCCGCAGCGTCGCTGGGCAGCTTGGCATCGACACCATCCTTGAAGATATCGAGCCGGCGCTCGAAGGCATTGGCGCCTACGCCCGACAGATCGAGGCCATCCGAACTGCCGTCCCTGGATATGGCGAAGGCTGGAAATGCAAGCTGGTCATGGCATCGGTGCTGGAGAGCAGCGGCCTCAATATCACGCGCCTTACGGTCGAGGATCCGGACGGAAAGATCGACACCGTGCGTCTGTCGCCGGCGGCTTACCTGCAGATCGTCGCTGCTACCAACTACAAGCAGCGGGTTCGCAAGATGACCGAATATTATCATGCGGACCGCCTCAACTATGCAGTGGCAGGCACGCCAAACCGGCTCGAATACGACCAGGGCTTCTTCGTCAAGCAGGGCGACGGCGTCGCCGATGTGATGCCTATCGTCCATCTCTACAAGACCCAGGTTTACCAGCTGGCGGAATATCTCGGGATTGACACGGAGGTCCGAACAAGGCCGCCGACCACGGACACGTTTTCCATGGCGCAAACCCAGGAGGAGTTCTACTTCGCCTTGCCCTATCAGTTAATGGATTTGTGCCTCTACGGCATGAATCACGGAATTTCGGCCGGCGCGGTCGCCGCCGCCGCCGGCCTCACGGCCGAGCAGGTCGAGAAGGTCTATAAGGATATCGTCAGCAAACGCCGCGCCGCACGCTACCTTCACGCACGGCCGCAGCTGTCCGCTGCGATGGACAGGGATTGACCCATGTGCGGCATCGCCGGAATTGTGGCGCTGAAAGCGGCTGCGGAGCCTCCGTCACGAGCCGCGCTTCTGAGAATGGCAGCCGCGCTCTCCCATCGAGGTCCGGACGAAAGCGGCCTTTACCGCGACAAGCGAGCGGGGCTGGCGCATACCCGCCTGTCGGTCATCGATCTCTCGACCGGACAGCAGCCTCTCGCCGACACAGGCAATACCACCTGGATCGTGTTCAACGGCGAGATCTTCAACTACGTCGAGTTGCGTGACCAACTCATAGCCCTGGGACATCGTTTCCGCACCCGCAGCGATACGGAGGTCGTCGTGCATGCCTACCGCGCCTGGGGCGTGGGCGCGTTCGAGCGGCTGAACGGGCAGTGGGCACTCGCCATCTGGGACTCGCTGACAGGCCGCCTCGTCCTGTCGCGCGACCGGTTCGGCATCTGCCCGCTGCATTTGTGCGAACACGCTGGCCGCCTGCATTTCGCCAGCGAAGTTAAGGCCATCTTCGCAGCCGACCCGGCGATACCGCGGGCCTTCGATCCGGCGGGGGTCGACCAGACTTTCACGCTGTGGACCGTCGTACCGCCGCAAGGCGTATTTCAGGGAGTACAGGAACTTACCCCCGGCCATGTCCGCATCTACGACAATGGCAGCGTTCGTGAGCAGGCTTTCTGGAAACCTTGCTATCCCGAGAGCGAGGACCTGTCCCATGGCACCTTCAGGGGCTCGCTGGAGGATGCGGTGGACGAAGTGCGCGGCGCCTTGCAGGCCGCGACGGCGCTTAGGATGGTGAAGGCGGATGTGCCGGTCGGCTGCTACCTTTCCGGCGGGCTCGACAGCTCACTTGTCGCCATGCTCGGGAGGCGCTTCGCCGGCGCGCCGTTCCAGACTTTCTCGTTGCGTTTTGCTGACGCCGAATATGATGAAACCCGTTACCAGCGGCTGGTTGCAAGTGCGAGCGGCGGCGAGCACCACGAGGTGATGGTTTCGCGCAGTGACATCGCCGACATCTTCCCAGATGTGATCCGTCACGCCGAGCGTCCGATTCTCAGGACGGCGCCGGCGCCGTTGTTCCTTCTCTCGAGGCTGGTGCGCGAACATGGCATCAAGGTCGTGCTGACCGGCGAAGGGGCCGACGAGATGTTCGCCGGCTACGACCTGTTCCGGGAAGGCAAGGTCCGCCGCTTCTGGGGGCGGCAGCCCGCCTCTGCCCGACGCGCGCGACTGCTGGAACGCCTCTACCCTTATCTGAGCCGCTCGCCGGTCAAGCAGCAGGCGATGGCGCGCCAGTTCTTTGGACATGGTATCCATGCATTTGGCGCGCCCGGCTTCGCGCATGATACCCGCTGGCGCACCACCAGCGCCATCAAACGGCTGTTCTCGGCCGACATGCACGCCGAAACGGCGCGTCACGACGTGGTGGCGGACCTGCTCTGCCGCCTGCCCGAAGAGTTTCAACGATGGGGTCCTCTCGCGCAGGACCAGTATCTTGAGATCAGGACGCTGATGTCGGGCTACCTGCTCTCCTCGCAGGGAGACAGGATGCTGATGGCCCATTCCGTCGAAGGGCGGTTCCCGTTCCTGGACGACAGGCTGGTGGCCTTGGCGAATTCGCTACCGGCCGACTACAAGCTGCGCATTCTGGATGAGAAACACGTGCTGAAGCGTGTGGCGAAATCGATCGTGCCCGCGGAAGTCGTGGCCCGCAAGAAGCAACCCTACCGGGCGCCCAACGCACTTTGCTTCATCGGCGATAGCGCACCCGCCTATGTCCGCGAAGCACTCTCGGAGACTGCCCTGCGCGCGGCGAATGTCTTTGATCCGAACTCGGTCGCGCGCCTGCTGGACAAATGCGCTGCCAAGACCGGCGATGGGGATCTGTCCAACTCGGACAACATGGCGTTGGTCGGCGTGCTGTCGACGCAGCTCCTCCATCAGCAGTTTGTCGCAAGCCGCCCTTCGAGCGGGTGTGCGGTCGACCTCAGGATAGATGTCGATCACCTGCACAGGCAAGAGGTGCTGGTATGATGCATGGCGCCGTCCCTCTGCTGCACGACTACCTCAGCCATTCGGCCGGCCGGCTCGGCGACAAGGTGGCGCTGGTGTGCGGCGGGCACCGGCTCGCCTATGATGAGCTTGAGACACGTTCCAACGCGGTCGCCCATCATCTCGTCACGTCCGGGGTCGCCCCCGGTGACCGCGTCATGATCTTCGCCGACAACACCGTCGAGACCGTGGTCAGCTTCTGGGCGGTTCTCAAGGCGAGCGCCGTTGTGTGCGTCGTCAATCCGCTCACCAAGAGCGACAAGCTGGGGTATTTGCTCAACGATTGCCTGCCGGCGGCATTGATCACCGACAAACATTTGCAGCCGATCTTTACTGAGCCGGCGCGTAACTGTCCGTCGCTGCGGCGGCTCATCGTCTCCGGTCAGGTGGACGACGCCGAGCTCCGGGGATTGCCGCATGCCGTGCGCTGGGATGAGGCGGCTGCCGGCCACGGCAAAGCGCCGGCCCGCCGCCGCATCGATATCGATCTCGCAGCCATCATCTACACGTCGGGCTCGACCGGCGAACCCAAAGGCGTGATGCTGACACACAGGAACATGATGGCAGCCTGCGCGTCTATCGCCTCGTACCTCGAGCTTGGCGAAGACGACGTGATCCTCAATGTCTTGCCCCTGGCCTTCGATTACGGCCTCTATCAGATGATAATGGCATTCCGTACCGGGGCGCGGTTGGTCCTCGAGCGCTCGTTTGCCTTCCCCGCACAGATACTTGCGATCATCGAAAGGGAGAGAGTTACAGGCTTTCCCGGCGTGCCGACCATCTTTGCCGCGCTGTCGGATCTCAAGACGCTGAAGGCAAATGATTTTGCAAGCATAAGGTATGTCACGAACACTGCTGCGGCACTGCCGCTCAAGCACATTCGCCTGCTCCAGGAACTGTTTGCCGATGCCCGGATCTATTCGATGTACGGCCTGACCGAATGCAAACGCTGCACCTATCTTCCGCCGGAAGATCTTGCGCGAAAACCGTTGAGCGTGGGGATCGCCATCCCGAACACCGAAATGTGGATTGTCGATGAGGATGACCGAAAGGTCGGTCCCAATGTCGTCGGCCAGTTGGTCATCCGCGGAGCAACGGTCATGAAGGGCTACTGGGGTAAGCCGGAGGCTACCGCGAGGAAGCTCAAGCCTGGCCCTTTGCCCGGCGAGCAGGTTCTGTACACCGGCGACTACTGCCGAATGGACGAGGAAGGGTACCTCTATTTTGTCGGCCGCAGCGATGAGATCATAAAATCGCGGGGAGAAAAGGTGGCGCCTAGGGAAGTCGAAAACGTGCTGATGGAAATCCCGGGAGTACGGGAAGCCGCGGTTGTCGGAGTTCCCGACGACCTGCTGGGGCAAGCAGTGAAAGCGTTTGTCGTCATGGAGCAAGGAACGATCATAGGCGAAAAGCAGCTGCGGATGGAATGTCAGAAGCGGTTGGAAAACTTCATGATTCCGAAGTCCATCCAAATTGTGTCCAGTCTACCGATGACGGACACGGGCAAGCTCAAGAAAATAGCGCTGTCATAAAGCGATACCTGGAAATCATTTGGATCGGAGGCCAATTCAATGCTGAGCACGAACAACAGAATTGACACCTACAGCGATCAGATACGCGCCTTTCTGGCGTCAAATTTCTACGTGGCCGACCCGCGTGCCCTGGAGGTTGAAACGTCGTTGCTCGACCAGGGCATCATAGACTCGACTGGAGTGCTTGAAGTTATCGGCTTCGTCGAGGAGACATTCGGCATCACTGTCGAGGACAGTGAACTTCTGCCTGAGAATTTCGATTCCATCCAGGGAATTGCACGTTACGTGGTGAGCAAGGAAAACTGATCGCCGGGCGATGGTAATAAGGGCGTCTTCCCAACCGAGCGCGCAAACCCATGGCGCGGCTCACGCTGGCGTTCTGGCTCGTGCACAAACCACCCTGGCTTCACCAGCATTGTTCGCAACCGTGCGAATGCTCTCGTAGCCTTTGGAACGTTCAACCAAACTCATGACCTGCCGGTCCTGGCCAAGCCCGACCTCGAAAAGCAGCATACCACCTTGCCGCAGATAGCGCCGCGCCTCCTTGATCACCCGCATGTGAATGCTCAGGCCGTAGGGCCCGGCAGCGAACGCCTCACGTGGTTCAAGTTCCATCAAATGCGCGCGGTCGTTTTCGAGCCGCTTCTCGGAGATGTAAGGCGGGTTGCAAACGACCAGATCGATCGTGCCTTCGAGCTCCAGACCCGAGAAGGAATTGAACAGGTCGCCCTGCAGCACCGAAATGCGTCCGGCCAGGCCAAGATGGGCGACGTTCCGGCACGTGGTTTCTACACAGCTGTCAGTGAGATCGCTCGCCCAGACGCGCGCGGTGGGGACCTTGTATCCAATGGCGCAGGCGAGATTGCCTGCCCCGCAGCACATGTCGACGACACGCGGGACCGGCCGATTAAGTTCACGCAGCACATTGAGGGCGGTGCAGCCGAGCAATTCCGTCTCCGGGCGAGGGACGAGCACGCCGGGCGCGACAACCAACTTCAGTCCCATGAAGTCGGTGCGGCCGGTGCTGTAGGCGCTGGCGACATCTATTTCACCAATCACGACAAACCCGCTTTCTTGATTTTCCCATGCTCGATTTCTCAGGTCGCCCATGTCTTCATGCTGTGAGGCGAGGCATCAGCCTCATCGTTCCCGGCTAGGTTCACGTCCGCGTAGCTACTGGATCGCCGCACTCTGCAGGTCGCTGCTGAACCTCACCTCGATCGTGTCTCCAGGCGCGACCTCAGTGTCCTGGTCGACCGGTCGACTTCTCGACGCGTCGCCGGCCCCGCCGGTTATTGTGATCCGCGCCTGGAAGGTTTCGCCGGCGACCGGCAGTGGAAGAGCGGACGCCCCTGATGGCTGAAGCTTCTGGCTGGCTGCGTGGAGCCTTGCAGTGGTCTCGGCGAGGCGAAGGTCGGTGTCCCTCAACTCGTTCAGAAGGCCGATCCTTCGTTGATTTTCATTGCGTTCCTGCTGCCTGACGAAGTCTTCCTGCTGGCGTCGCGTTCTCATGAGTTCGACCGACGTCTCGAGCGCCCGGCTCGACGACATCAGCACGGCACGTCTGACGTCGGCGAGCCTGCTGTTGGTCAGGTTGCCCGATTCGAACGATTTGGTGACCCGCGCCAGATCGTCCTCATCCTGTTTCACCGCGGCCGCTTCCGTCTGCTCGCGCTTGAGCAGAACCTCGACCTCAGCCTCGGCATCCTTGGCGGTCTTGTCGAGATAGCTTTGCTCCTGTTGAAAATTGTTCAGCGAAATTCTGAGACCCTCCGCTTCCGCCTGCGCGACCGCCGATATCAATGCATTCGACAGGGGCGAACCTTGCGGCGGCTGCATGTCAAATTCTGCCTGGTTCTGAAGTTCGGCGCGGATACGGGCGCCATGAAAGTAGTCCCTGATATAATCCCCCCAGATCGACTCGTAGTCGCGTCGCAGATCAACGGGATCAGGTCCGCTTTGGCTTGCCCGCGACCGCAGAAGGCTGAAACCGCCGGCGACCGCAATCGCCTGCCGGACTGTCATGAGTGGCCGGTAAGCCTGCTGCCCTGGCGTCAGCACATCGCCAGTCACGTAGATCGGCCGGTACTCCGCGATCACGGCCGTGACGTCGCTCGGCTTGATGACGATCATTTGCTCCCGTCCATCAGGCAGACGCTGGTGGACGATCTTGGTTGGCAGCACCGCTTCCATGCGCGTCTGCAATTCAGCCGGCGTCAACCCGCCAACTGGGATCATCCCGAACTCGGGCAGCGCGATCGAGCCATCCATCTGGACAATCGCGCGTTGCGTTCGTTCCGCTATGGAGGCAATTCCTATCTCTACCGTGTCGCCGGGGGAAAGCTTGTAGGCCACCGGCGCTTCAGCCGCGGCTGCGATATCCAGGGCCAGGCAGCCGGCAAGCGCTGCAAAGAAAATTCGGCTAACGAAGGCCATTGATGGCAATCTCCCTTTAATTCAAGTAATTCAAGCTCGGCTGCTGCGGCCAATCGAGACGGGCGACGAATTCGTAGACCGGCCCACCAGGCACCCCCCAATTGCTCGACCAGATCACTTGCGACCCATCAGGGGACGGTGAGGCATGTGTCTCGCTCCAATAGTCAAATGGAGCGTTTCGCGTCTGCACGATGCGTCGGACCTCCTGACGACCGTCAACACGCAGCGCGATCACTTCGCGCGTGTATGGCGCCCAGTTTGGATGGCTCCGAACCTCATCGGGATTGCCCCCGTAACTTATAAATGCCCATTCGGGCCTGTCCAAAGCACGCAGCGACGTATGCTCGGCCTCACCGTACTTCGTGAGCGACGTGACCTTTCCATCGGACAGCCGACGCTTGATCACCTGATATTCGTCCGGAGCGGATTTGCTGGTTCCGACGTAAATCTCGCTACCATCCGCATCGAGAGTCAAATCGCCATGGCCGGGCCGATGATGGTCCTTCCACCTCTGGCGCAGGGTGCCGTCGACTGCGAAAATGGCTCGCTGCTCGGTGCCGTCGACCAGGTTTTGGAAACACAGGATGTTTTCTCCAAGCGGAGAAATGGTGCAGGAACTGGTCGTTCCGGCAACCTGGGCGAGATCGATGTCCGGGTATTTCAGACGCCGGTCGATGTCGTATGCGAAGACGACGGCAGCTCCATCATCGCGGGTCGCGCGTACGGCAATGCGGTTGCCGTCACGACTAGGATTTCCCTTGGACGGGCCGAATTCGAGATCCCGATATTTCGTTGCGGCATACACTATGTCCTCACGATTGGTGCGGGGAGCCCAAGTCGAGATCTTTTGACCGTCGACACAGATCATCATCTCCGCCTTTCGAGGGCGCCATTCGCACTCACCCGACTTGTTGCGGTGAAACAAAGGGAGGTAGGTTTTCCCGTCGAGGAAACACATGCCGTTGCAGCCGTTCATGAGGACGAGGAGGCTCTGATCCGCATTCCACGCTTGCGCGCTCGAGTATCGGTGACTGCAATATATCTTGCCGCAGACAATTCCGCTGCCAAGAGCTCCGGGCTGGGTAATCCGAGTAAAGCTGATCCCTGTCGCCGGATCAGTGACAGGTTTCAGGTAAGCGGGCAGATCCATTGACGGCTCCGTGCCTGCCGCACCGCTCGGCCGGTTTCCGGCTGTGTGCAGCGCCAGCAGAGCGGCCATCAGCAGCACAGCCGGTATGAGCCGCGGAAAGGTCATGTCATATAGCTCATTTCACGACGGACGCGGCCTTCGCTGAGGCGCGAGCGCCACCACTCGATGGTCCTTTCCAGACCATCACGCAGGCTCGTATGTGCCCGCCATCCGACTTTACTTTCAAGGTTTGAGGAATCGGCGAGCAACGCACGAACCTCGGAGTTCTGCGGCCGCACCCGGCTTTCATCGCGGCGGACCGGTTTCCTGGTGCCACTCAACTCGAGCACCAACTCCAAAACGTCCGAGACACTGGCGGCGCGCTGGCTGCCGGCATTGTAGGCATGGCCAAATTCAAGCTTGGCCGCCCCTGCCGCCACAAATGCCGCCGCAGTGTCTTCCACAAAGGTAAGGTCGCGGATAGGGCTGGTGTCGCCGACCATGATCGCCGAACAGTTCTCGTCCAGAGCCTGCCTTATGATGGTCGGCACGATGGCCCGCTCGCTCTGGCGCGGCCCGTATGTATTGAACGGTCGCAGGATCACCACCGGCACATCGAAGGACCTGGCATAGGACGCCGCCATCATGTCCGCGCCGATCTTGGATGCGGAGTAGGGGGATTGTCCCTGCAACGGGTGGGATTCGTGGATCGGCATGGTCAGAGCGGTGCCATAAACCTCGCTTGTGGACGTATGCACAATGCGCTCGGTTTCCCAGTGGCGTGCCGCTTCGAGGACATTCACGGTACCCAGCACATTGGTTTCCACATAGGATTGGGCAGCCGCATAGGAATAGGGAATCGCAATCAGCGCAGCCAGATGAAACACCACCGCCTGGCCGCGCACGATCCGGTTGATGAAGGCGCTGTCACGAACGTCCCCCCGAATGCACTGCAACTGGCTTCGAACGTGGTCGGGCAAATCATCCAGCCAGCCATGGCTGTCGAACGAGTTGTAGAGGGCCAGTGCCGTGACATCGGCACCTTCGCGCACCAGCGCTTCCGTGAGGTGGGATCCGATAAATCCATCCGCACCCGTGACCAGGACCTTCCTGCCGTGATAGTTCACGACCGTGCACTCCTTCGATCATGTGAGCCGTCAAACTGGCGAACGAACAACAATCCATTCATGCCAAACTCTCCTCACTTGCCAACTCTACCCACTTGCCGCGGGAGGCAGGGACACGCCGAAAACCGCCCTGAAGCCCCGCATTATCCAGACGAGGTCCGATGCAATGGTGCGCCGCGGATAGTAGGCGAGGTCGATCGTTGCCTTGGCCGGGAACAGGACCTCTCGATAAAACAGGAGCGGATCAAGGGAGGGCGGGTAAAAACAGGCTTCGTGACGGAAGAGAACCTGGGTTGGGCCGAGCAGGCCAGGCTTCCACTGTAGGACAGCTTCATTGCCGCCGCGGAAACAATCGGCGAAGGCAAGGCTTTCCGGCCGCGGCCCGACAATTGCCATGTCCCCCGTGAAAACGTTCCACAGTTGGGGCAGCTCATCAAGTTTCGTTGCCGCGAGAAAACGGCCTACCCGCGTCATGCGGCTGTCATCGTTCATGGTCAGCGCAAGGCCGAAAGGATCGGCTGTCGTCTTGAATTTGCGGAACTTGTACATGCGAAACGGTTTTGCGCCGGCACCCAGGCGCGTCTGTGCGAAAAGCACGGGCCAACCGCCTTCGACAAAGAGTGCAACGGCAATCAGGAGCATCAGTGGAGCGAGTACCATTCCCGCTACTGCGGCGAGGATGATGTCCATAGCGCGTCTGGCAATTCCGTGGCTGGTGCCAGCTACGGCGGGCCGATGCATCGTCACGTCGAGTGCGTTCATGCCGCGGCTCCCGCCCGCCCGCTGCCTTCAATCGCCGTGGCCAACGCAACAACCACCGACTCGATCGCACTTGCCGTAATTTGCGGGTGTAGTGGAATCGTCAATTCCCGCTGCGCGAAGTCCTCGGTCTTCGGCAGATGGATTTCAGTGAACATCTGGCGATAAAGCGTCATCTGGTGCACGGGCGTATAGTGGATTGTGGTCTGTATACCCTTCGTTCGCAGATGGTCGATTACCGTTTGCCGGTCGACGTCATGCGGCAGGAGGACAGGCATGATGTGGTAGGCCGAGGTCCGCGGTTTGCCGAACGGGACTGTCACAGCCGAGCAATAATCTGCGATCAGACGCCGATAGAGGACGACCAATATGCGCCGGATTTCATTCCATTCCTGCAGGTTCTGAAGTTGGACCAAGCCGATAGCGGCGCGCAATTCGTCCATGCGATAATTGAAACCGAGCATCGTCACGTCGTATTGCGGCGTGCGGCTGTTCAGCCGCTGATGTGTGCCACTGGTCATCCCATGTCCGCGAGCCTGGCGGATCGCTTCACGGAGCTGTGCATCCCGGGCGATAACGGCCCCGCCTTCCGCGGTGGTCATGTTCTTGTTGCCGTAGAAGCTAAAGGCCGCGGCCGCACCGTAAGTCCCCACCTCCTTAAGGCCGGGAGCATGCGCGGCATCCTCGACGATATGCAGTCCTCGCACACGGGCAAATCTCTGCCATTCTTCCCGGTCGGCGAGGTAGCCGGCAAAATGGACGAGAATGACTGCCTTGGTGCGTCCGGTGCACTTGGCTTCCGCGTCGCTTAGAGACATCAGTGGCACTTCGGCCGACTCTATGTCGACGAATACCGGTGTTGCTCCTACGTAGAGCACTGCATTCGCGGTCGCCACGAAGGTCAGCGAGGGAACCAGCACTTCGTCTCCAGGGCCGATCCCAAGTGCATGGAGAATGAGATGCAGGGCGGCGGTGCAAGAGCTGACGGCGACGCAATCGACCGCATCATGCACGGCCGCGAAGGCCTCTTCAAAGGCTCGTACCTGGTCCCCCATCGTCAGCCACCCACTGTCGACAACTTTGGCCAGGGCCGCCTTTTCCGGAAAGCCAAGAATAGGAGCGCTGACCAAGAGCATTACGACCTCCTCATGTTGGCGCGGCCGAGCGTTCGCCCTCAAGCGGCCGCTGCCGAGACCTCGATCGATACGGACTGCTCTTCCCAGGCAATGGTTTGTGCGTTTTGAAAATCTTCAACGCGTCCGATATCCAGCCAAAGCCCATCATGTTTGTAGACGTGCACATTCGTGCCGTTTTGCATCATCTGCAGCATGAGGTCGTCGAATCCGAAGGCGATACCGTCAGGTATAAAACGGAAAACATCTGGGTTCATGCAATATATACCCATGCTTACCAGATGAGATAGAGTCGGTTTTTCACGAAATACTTTAACAGTATTGTCGATCTCGTCGATGACGCCGAAGTCCATCTTGATGACGCGGGAAGCGGTGGCTATGGTGACTGGATCCGTGTGAGTCCGGTGTGATGCCACAAACCGGCTGAGACTGAGATCGGTAAGTACGTCCCCATTGAGAACAATGAACGGCTCGTCCAGTTCCTCCCTGATCAGGGAGAGCGGGCCGATAGTGCCGAGAGGTTCCAGCTCCTGGGTATAGCGTATCCTTAGATTCCACTGTGATCCGTCTCCGCATACGGTGCGGATCAAGTGCCCCAGATAGCCGGTCGTGACGTAGACTTCCTGAATGCCGTTCCGTCGCAGCCACTTCAAAAGCAATTCAAGAACCGGTCGAGCACCGATCGGCATGAGAGGCTTGGGCAAGATGGATGTGAAAGGCCGAAGGCGTGTTCCCATTCCACCGCACTGAATGACCGCTTTCATCTCGTCCTCCTATTGATACGACTGTCGCGGTGTGATGGGTCCAGCCCACCGGCCGGAAGGTACGCCAGTGTTGGTTTCGCCTCTCCGGGTGCAGCGATGGTAAGTGGCGCCCGAGAAGGCGTCGTCGTGCATTTGAATGGCACTTTCCCGGCGTTTTGATTTCAATATTCCAGCCGGCAGGGCATGGGCGCGGCAGGGCGGTCAATCAGAGCTGGGAGCTGTAGCCGCTCGATTGGCAACTGCTGTGCGCATGTCCGGCGCCGGTAACGACCTTCTCGGAAGGGCATCGCTACCGTTCGTACGAAAAAAACACTTTGCTATCTGGCCCTGAAATGTGTGCGATTGTAAGCTATATTAGCAGGTTGAAATGTGCGGATGGGCGGCGACGAGCGTCGACATACGGGGGATCAGCGGGCGGCTGATCTGTGTTGGGTCACCGTACAGTCCATCCAAAGGGAGGGTTCGGCAGCTAGGGACACATGCGGGCTGCCAAAAGGTGGGTGGTTCATGTATCGTATTATCATCGCCGATGATCACGGCTTGTATCGTCGTGGGCTGCGACTGGCATTGATGGCCGGCATTCCAGACTTGGAAATATTCGAAGCGGCGTGTTTTGATACCGTCATAAGCCTGCTTGAAGATCAGGCGCCCGTTGATCTCGCCGTCATCGACCTGAACATGCCAGGACTGTCCGGCCAGGACGATCTTCGCGACGTCTTACCGGCTCATCCCGACACACGGTTTGCAATTGTTTCAGGGACCGATTCACGCGCCGAGATTCTAACTGCCCTCTCGATTGGACTTCATGGCTATATCGTAAAGTCCCAAACGGACGAGGAGGTGGTCCTGGCGGTGAAGGAAATCCTGGCCGGCCGTATTTACGTTCCGGCACTTCTTTCACAAAGGTCCAAGGAGCCGGTACGCCTTCCATCCGAGGCTCCCACGCGAATGCCCCACAGGACCACCAGCGTCAACAATCTGGGCAGGCTTACGTCCAGACAGAAGGAAGTCCTCAGGTTGATGGCCGAAGGTTACTCGAACAAAGAGATTGCCCGCTCTCTTGAAATTGCAGAAGCGACGACGAAGATTCATGCCGCCGCCGTCCTGCGCGAACTTGGGGCACGAAATCGGACAGAGGCCGCGGTTCTGCTGAAGACATGGGCCGCCAGAGACGTCAACTAGCGCCGATTGCTTTTGGCGGCAGCCGGACCGAATATTTCAGTCCGTGAGCCAGCATCTCAAGCTTGGAAGAGTGACCCACGATAGGCTCACCGTCGGCTCCAATGATCAACGACCCAAAACCGCGCCGAGCCGAGGTGGAGACCCGGCGCTCTCCCGATTCCGACCATTCAAACACGATGTCGGCGCCGGGCTCCTGGGCTGTGAATTGCCACATGACCTCGATCCGGCCTGCCGGAGTGCCGAGAGCCCCATGCTTCACGGAATTGGTCGTAAGCTCGTGAACGATCATTGCGAAGCTCTCAGCCGAACCCTCTGCGATTTTTACTTCGGGCCCACTGATCGAGATGTTGTGCGTCCCCATGTAGGGCTGCAATTCCTGAACGATGAGGTCGCGCAAGGACGCCGACAGGTTGCCATCGCGTGAAAGAAGCAGATGCGTCGCCTGGAGTGCGCCGATTTTTTGGATCAGTGTCTGCTTATAGCGGGCGATATCGTTGTCGGGGGCACTAACCATATTCACAAGCGCCGTGATCACCGGAAACAGATTGTTGAGCCTGTGGCGCTGTTCAAGCATGGCCCGCTCTCGCTTCTTCGCCGCAGCCCGCAGCAGAATGGTTATGCGCCGATCGGTGACATCCGCGGCGACTCCTATTCGCTGTGCACGACCATCGCGCAATTCGTCCCGTCCGCGAAGAGCAATCCAGCGGATATGTCCGCCAGCTCGCCTGATGCGGATCTCCGCGTCATAGTTGGCGCCGGATGCAAGCTCTCCCGGGGCCGTCAAATTAGGCAAGTCGGCTGGATGAACGACCGCAGCCAGTTCCTGCAGCGGACGGCTCGGCGCGGGTGCCAGTCCCATCATTTCCCAGAACGCGGCCGAGCCGTTCACGGATCCGCTCTCGAAGTCTATGCGCCATGTTCCCAACCGGCTGGACGACAGCGCCAGGTCCAACCATTCCTTCTGAGCCCGGAGTGCCTCGCGGGCGGTTCGCTCTCCCGATATGTCGTCCACCATTACAAAGATGCTTTGAGGGAGAGCATCAGCTGGCACGGCCAAAGACAGCGCCAATCTTGTCCACAAAACCGTGCCGTCCTTTCTCAGGAGACGGATCTCCGAGCCGAACGAAGTCGTGTCTTTGAGGCGAGTCAATGCTTCCGCCAAAGTGTGGTTGTCGTCAGGATGGACGAGTGCCCTGACTGGCAAACTAGAAAGCTCCTCCTCGGCATACCCTGTCATCTCACAAAGACGTTTGTTGGATCGTTGCAACTCTCCGTTCTCGCTCATATTGGCAAAGCCGATAGCGGCACGTTCAAATGCCCAGCGATAACTGTTTTCGGTCGCCTCCAAGGCCACGAGTCTAGCCTCTGCAACCCGCAAAAGGGTGCGGTAGTCCTGCCTCTGCCGGTGGAAAGTCAGGGCGATCATCCCCCCTGCAACCAGCAGCAGGATGGCCCTAATCCAAACGTCGACGTCGGTTGGATTGTGAAGGACATCCCGCGCCAACAAGCCGACAGTCACCATCACAAACGTTGCCGCAAGGGCAATCAGGCGATCTTCGAGATATGAGATGGCAATAATGGTGGGAACAAACTCAAAAAAGCCGATGTCGTATGCCATGGAGGCGGGCAGCGCTGTCTCGACCGCAAGTGTCGCGACCAGGAGCGACATCGAGGCAAGGTGGGTTAGCAACTTGCCTGAGCTGTTCGGATGCAAACTGAGCGAATGCAAACGCATGTGCCAGACTATAACCTTCTGACTAGTCCGTCGAGATTAGACCGAAAAGCGTACAGACTAGTCCGACCGCAGGATTGTTCCCCGGGATTGTAGCGCGCATTTTGTCCGTTGTCGGGGGCGGATCGGACCGCAACTCTCCAAGCGACCTGACTGACATGTTTAAGGCACCTCCTGACAGGGAGGCGTTGCCGTTTTGCGGGAGGTAAGAAAATGGCACTGGTTGGTAGGCAGCATGATGGAATTCTTGGTCGCCAATATGGAAGTTTCGGGGGAAAGCCCGTCTCGGCCTTGAGAACGCAGGGTGGCCATAGTTCCGCCTGGCACCAAGCACCACAAAGGTTCGACGGCGTGGCTGTCGAGCCAAAGCAGAGCAGCCTTGCATCTGTTGTGAGAATGCTTGATCGCATCGGGTGTGGCTATCTGATCCTGAACAGCGACAGGAAGGTCATGGAGTGGAATTCAGCCGCTCAAAACACCTTGGAGCGCGAGGGCGAGGCAGCTGATACGGCCGGCAAGGTGTCGGTTGCTCTGAGGCGGCTGATCGCAAACGTGCCGGGGAATTTTCTTCCTGGCACGCTTTCATGGGTGGTGATCCGCGGTATGGGCGACAGGCCCTTGATTTTGAACGAGAAGGGCATAGCAACGCCTGACGCGACGAGTATCGTGGCGCTGCTGGATCGTGAAAACAGGTCCGGGCCAAATCCCCAGACGCTGCAAAGAATGTTTGGTCTGACGAGTGCCGAAACGCAACTCGCGCTGCGCTTGGCGCAGGGCGATGCCCCTTTGGAGATAGCCCGCAAGCGGCGCTTGAGCCGGACCACGATAAGGTCACAGCTGGCGTCGCTCTTCGCCAAGACCGAAACACGGCGCCAGGCGGAACTGGTAGCTCTTCTTGGGCGCATATGCGTCTTGCCGTGAGGTAACGGCCGTACCATGCGCGCGCGCAACAGGCTTGTGCGCGCGCAATCTGTTGCCGGCGTGCTTGTCCGCCAGCCTCACCCTACCGCCGTCGTGTGCGCACCCGGCCCAATCTTGGGCGGATTGCAAACACGTGGTTAAGCACGTGCCAGCCCGCCACCTTCATGACGGAAGGCCGGAAGATCTGAATCCCGTCCAGGAACGTGGTCAACCAGGACTGCTGGTGGAACCTCATGGGAATACGAGCAACCCGCAATGCCCGCAGCAATGTCTCGGGAGGCGGGAGATGGTTGCGGTCCTTGATGAGATTCCAGTTAAGCTGTTTGACGGCGAGGGTCACTTCGTCGACCTCGCGGAAACTCTTTGACGTTGTAATGCTTGGATGGTTCGTTGCATCGTAAAAGGTAAGCGGATCGCTTATCGCCACCATGTCCCCATGGCTGGCTAGATCCACGAAGAACAGTTGATCCACTCCGGCCGGAATCTCTTTGTGCGTGCGCATCAAGCAGCCGGCACGAATGACGTCGCTGTTGATCAACAATGTGGATGGAATAATCCCCAGGCAGCGTGTCGCGCGCACCAGATAGAGGTCCATCAGGCACTGCTGGCTGGAATAAAGCGAGATCGGTTCCTGCTGCTTGGGGACTTGGCGAAATCGCACTCGCTTGTCCTCGATTATGTTTGCGGCTGACGTCATGAAGGCGACTGAGGGGTACTGTTTGGCAATTTCGGCGAATGTCCTGAGTGCACCTGGCGCAAGCCAGTCATCGTCATGTAGCAACTTGATCCATCGTCCGGAGCAAGCCAGCATAGCGTTGTTGGTGTTCTCCACCTGACCGCGACCTCGACTGTTTTCGATGATGCGGATGCGAGGTTCGCTCCGTGCGTAGTCGGTCACGATAGCCCAGGTCTCGCCCTCCGGCCCCTCGTCGTCGCTCACGACCAACTCCCAATCGGAGTAATCCTGGCCCAAGACGCTGTCGATCGCCCTGCGGATCGTATCCGGTCGACGAAAGGTTGGTATCCCGACCGAGATAAAAGGGCGTGACCACGAGAGATCGGCCCGGTCATGCTGGGTGACCGCAACTGCCGCTTGAAGGTTGTCAACCGACGACGAATTCATGGTGTTTTTTCCTCGAGACATTCATGTTGGATGCACGTTGCAGCGCCTGCTGGTTGAGGGTCGTGGGTCAACAGATACAGTGATGCTGCCATTTTCAGAGCGAAACCCGACGCGCCGCCGGCGGCCATGAAATAGATGACGGTGACTGGCTGCCAGCCCGCCTGGGCGCCGGCGAGCAGCGGGCCAAACACGAGAACCGCCCGTGCGAGGTCGATGACCAGTCTTGTTCCTTGCCGCCGTAACAGAGCGGGAACGTCGCTGAGCGGAGTCGACAACGCCTGTGCCGCGCCCATCAGCGCCAGTGCGGTCATGATTTCCGCAGTGGGCATCCAAGGCTCGCCCAGAAGCGGAACGACCACATAGGGCGCGGCGAGGCCGAGCAGCAAGATCGGCACCGCGGTAAAGGCGGCGGCCAGCAGGAGAAGCCCGCGCGCCACACCAAGCAGGTGTCCACGATTGCTGTTCCGGTTTGCTTCGGCGACAAAAACATTGCTGAGCGGTGTGGCGATCAGCGTCACCGGACCGGTGACCAGCCGCGCGGCCACGCCCAAATATCCGGCAAATGCGGTGCCGAACAGCCCGCCGACAAGGACTGCTGGAAGATTGTTGATTGCTATGCTCGCGAGCGTTGCGGGAATATCGAACAGAGGAAATTTGTATTCCCGCCGAGCCTTTTCCAATACCGCACGCCAAGGTGCCCAGGCGATGCCACGCAAATCCTCCCAACTCATCACCCGATAGCCGATCACCCCGATGAAGACGAACTGGCTTAAAATATGGGCATGGATCATCGCTTCACCGCCGAGTTCGGCGATGCCGAAAGCCAATTGCAGTGCAGCCATGCTCGCCGGCAGGATCAGGCGCCCGAGAGCAAAATCGCGCAAAAGCCCGGCACGCAGACTCCAGCAGTTCATGGCTTCGACCAGACCTGCGCCTCCCATTCCAATCGGAATGAGCCAGGCGAGCGAGCCGAGGCGATTGGGAGCAAGGTTCGACAGCATCTGTCCGGCCGAAAAGGCCAGGACGGTCGTCACGAACACAGCCAAGAGAATAAGCTTGACCGTCACATAGGCCTGCGCGTTCCCCTTGACCCCATAGAGCGAAGCCTCGAAGCGCAATGCCGCGACCCCGGCGAGTATGTTCACGATCGACAGATAAATCGTAAAGATGCCGAAATCGGCCGGCGAATAGAGCCGCGCCAAAACCGGGATTGCGGCAAGAAGGGTGAGCTGGCCGACAATCGCCATTGCCGACACTCCGCTTGCTGCACGAATGATCGAGCCGATCGGGCTCGGCCGAACAACGATGATGGCTGTGCCTGCCGCAGGAACCGTCTTGGGTCTCAGAAGGTCGCTTGGTGCCATCGGTTCGCGCTTCCGAGGGAGGCAAATATCGGGGATTGCCGCAGCCTACGATGCACACCGGACCTTGCCATCATTCACCTGAATGACGCGCTCTGCTGACAGGCTGCACCGTGAATCGTCCTGGCCGCTCCCTGGATGAACCGCCCCAGGATCGTCCGTAGCCCAAGGACGAGCCTGTGGCCGTCATGCTATTTGCTCGCGCAAGAGGTCAGCGCTGTCCTCGAGCCGATATCCGGCATGTTTTTTCAGATTCACTCGCGTGAGGACACTGCCAACAGGTATCGCAAGAGAACCGTTGCCCTGAAGGAGTTCCAGCACCCCGCGAGCGAGGGTGCGTGGCGTTTTCCTCCACCGGATGGCGAAAAGAACCACGTCCGCCCATCCTGGCAGAAATTTGGCTTCCGGCTGCCCCAGCGCCGACGGCAGGTTTATGATCACGATGCGATAGGTCGCGTGCAGATCCGCCATCACTTTGCCTCCGTCCTCGCATGATAGCAGCGCCAGCAGGTCGTCCGACGGAGCGGCGGTCATTACGTCGATCCCGATTTCATGCAGCCTGGCAACGGCACCTTCCAGGTCGCAGCGATTGCAAACATAGTCAGCGAAGGAATGGCGGTTCTTGCGTTCGCTGAACTGGTGCAGGAACTCGAGCGTGAGCTGAACGCCCTTGCGTTCAAGATCGACCAACAGAACTCGACCGCCCAGTCGCGTGCCGGCGAGCGCCAGGCTCCACGCGAGCTCGGTCCCGCCATCCTGCGGCACGCTGGAGGTGACAAGCGCCGTGTACGACGAACGAGCCCTTAGCGCATTTGGTGCCGCCGCAATCAGCAACGACGTCACGGCGCGGCTATATGCGGACCTGCGCTCCCCCAGCACGAGGTTTCGCAGTTGTTTGGCATGCATTCCGCCTGCTTCGGGAATCTGCCCCACACATGGAACCTTGAGCACCGCTTCTGCCTCGGCCTCGCCACGGAAAGTCCGGTCAAAATGATTGCGCATCGTGACGTACATCGCCCCCAGAATGGCGAATAAGATCATCCCAGGGGGAACAAGGAAGATGGCTGGCAAGGTCTGCGGGATAGTCGACGGCCAAGCAGCGGACAGGATGGAAATTCCAGCTGAGGGAACTCCGATACGCCGCGTCAAATCCTGTTGTCGACCAAGGAGTTCGTTATATCGCTGGGTCAGCAGGCTGACCTGCGGCTCGAGAGCCCGCAAACCGGAAAGCCGGCTGGCGGTGTCGGCCATGACCGCATCCAGGATGTTCTTTCGGCTTTCAAGAGCGGCGATCTGTGCACGGAAAATGTTTGCATCGGCAGCAATCTTGTCGACGCCTTGTTCGATCTTGCTTTGCATCGTGGCTCTGAGTTCCTGGTCTGCCGGCGCGAGAGCCTGTCGAGCCGCAAGGTCGGCAAGTTCAGGCGCGCCAATAGCTTCGGCCAAGGCGGTGAGAGAGGCCCCATGCTCTCGAAGCCCCTGGACGTATCGAAGCCGAGATTCCACAGCGGCGAGGTCCGCCTTTGACATCGACAATTGCTGGCTGAGGTCGGCCCGTTCCCTGGCTGCATTGTCAGCCGAGCCTTGGTCGATGGCTCCGTGGCTCAGCCGATATTTCTCAAGGCGGTCTGCCGCTGCCTGCAGATCATTTTGCAGCCCGGGCAAACTGGCGGTGATCGCATCGAGCTCTTGCTGGTCGGATGCCTGCCTTTTTTTCGCTAGGGAGTCGACATAAACCTGAGCGAATGTGTTGGCCACGAGCGCCGCCCGCGCGGGGCTGTCATCGGCAAAAGCGACGGAGATTACTCTCGATCGCAGCTCCTGCCCGACCCGCATGCCTCGCCGCAAATCTCTCAACTCGGAGGCATCCTCGGCTTGTGGACCGTTGTCTGCCTGGTCCGCCCCTGGCCACAGCCAGTCCAGTAGACCGCCGGCAAGTGAGCGTGTCCTTGGGGGAGGGGTGGCAGACGGTTCAAGCCGGGAATTCCTGCTCGCGGAATTGTCCTGTCCGGTTTCCGCCGCACCTGTCTTGCGCAGTGCCGCCATGACGCGGCGCAGGTGATCTTGCGACGATAACATCGTGATGTGGTCATCTATGCTTGAATCAACGAGGTCCTGCGAAGACGGGGCGCCGACGGGCAGTGAACCGCGCGAGGGGGCGTCGACGATAAGCTGGGTTGTTGACTCGTAGAGAACTGGTCGAAGGCTTCCCAGCAACCCCGCCAACAAGCCGCCCAACACAGCGAAGGCAACAATAGACCATTTTCTCCTTGCCAGAATCACGAAGAGTTGGCGCGACGCGGTGGGCGGCTCGACATACTCACGCAATGACCGCACGGGCACTCTGCCTTCGAGAACCGGTGCTGGTAGTTGATTGACCCGTGGCAGCTGGATCGGGCTGATTGCGGAACCTACCATCTTACACTCCTGCCAGGTCGCGTTCATGAGTTGGGCCGGTTTGCTGTGCTTGCCGATTGGCCTTGCTCCGCCAGGCCTGGAACATCAACGCGGACCACAATTCGCGCGAGCGGTTATGGCCATCAATGTGATCGCGCCAGCAGGCGTCGATCTTCGCGGTGTCCAATACGTCACTGCTTTCGGTTCGCATGTCGGCGAGAAGATCGGTGGCCCAGTTGCGCAGCGGACCCCGCAGCCATGCAGCGATAGGGACATCGAAGCCTTGTTTCGGACGCTCGATCAGGTGCTGCGGGAGATAGCGGCGTAGCAATTGGCGAAGGATCCATTTGCCGGCGCCATCACGAACTTTCATGTTGGATGGCAGCCGCCAGGAGAATTCGACAACGCGGTGGTCAAGCAGAGGACACCGACCCTCAAGGCTGTTGGCCATGGTGGCACGGTCCAGCTTCACCAAGATATCGCCAGGCAAGTAGCCCGCCATGTCATCGTACAGAAGACGGGAGAGCAGGTCGTCAAGCGGCGGACCGCCGTAGCCGTGGGTTGGTTCGGTCGGCCGCTGATATCCAAGGTTTTCAGCTTGTGGCCGCGCCAGCCGCTGAAACAATTCGTCTTCGTTCGATGCCGTGAGCAGCCGGGCGAGGCGTTCCATTCGGTCGCTCCGGATAAAATGCCTCGCGCTCGCAGAGAGCGGCAGTTTGCCAACGGCATCGTCACGTCCGGCGCGTGCGAAAAACCCTGCCCCTGCCGCCAAGGTTCGGCGCAGTTGTCGGGGCAGGCGCAGGTGCCGTTTCAGCCGCTCCGCCATAAAGTGGCGGCCGTATCCTGCGAAGCATTCGTCACCACCGTCGCCCGACAGCGCTACGGTGACGTGCTGACGAGCGAGCCTGGCAACGAGCAAGGTCGGTATTTGTGATTCATCGGCGAAGGGTTCATCCCAGACCTGGGGCAACTCGGGAATGACGTCACGTGCGGCGCTTGGCGAGAGGTGAAGTTCGGAGTGGTCGGTACCCAGATGACGGGCAACGGCCGCTGCGTATGGAGCTTCATCAAAGCCGCCCTCTCCGAACGAGATCGTGAAGCTGCGAACCGGCTTGCAGGATTGGGCCTGCATCAAGGCGATCACGGCTGAGCTGTCGATCCCGCCCGACAGGAAGCCGCCCAGAGGCACGTCGGCGATCATACGTTCCCGCACAGCCAGCCGAAGCCGGTTGTCCAGTTCGTCAACCAGATCTTCGTCGGTGCCGATGGCGGGATTCCGTCGCCCATCGGCAGCGACGGCAGCCAGCGACCACCAGCGGTGAACGCATCGGGAAAGACGGTCCGCGCTGCGGTCTTCGGCAAAATTCGCCGCCGTGACGGAAAGGACAGAACCAGGCGGCAGTTTGAACACGCTTCGCCAGATACAGCGATGGTCCGGCACCCATCCCGTCGAAAGCATTGCCGCGGCGGCATCAAGATCAAGGTCGGGAGAAAAGCCCGGAAAGCAATTGATCGCCTTCAGCTCAGACGCGAAAACCAGCGCATCTCGGGTCGATGCGACATAGAGGGGCTTTTTGCCCATTCTGTCGCGGGCCAGATGCAGGGTTCTTGTCTTGAGATCCCACAATGCGAAGACGAACATACCGGCAAAGCGATTGAGGGCGGCCTCAAGCCCCCAATGCTCGATTGCGCAGAGCATCACTTCGGTGTCGCTAGCACCTTGAAAGGTTTGGCCCGCACACTCGAGTTCGCTACGCAAATCGCGAAAATTGTATATCTCACCGTTGAAGGTGATCACGTACCGACCGCTGGCGGAATGCATCGGCTGGTGCCCGGCGGCTGACAGGTCGACAATTGCCAACCGCCTGTGGCCCAGTGCGATTCCAGCTTCGCGGTCGATCCAGAGCCCCTCGCCATCCGGCCCCCGGTGACGCAGCGATGCAGTCATCCGCCCGATCGCTCCAAGCGGCTTTATGTCCAGAGCGTCCGAAGCCAATAGAATTCCCGCGATCCCACACATTAGGCCACCCTCGGTTCAGCAAGCTGCCGCCGAAGTGCGGTCGGATTTCCGGCAACGAGGCAGAAAGCCAGCGAAAACCACACGATCGGGTGGCGGATGATCAGGTGAGGCATGCTGAAGATTATCGTCGATCCCCCGAGCACCAGCAGGGCGTCGAATCCCGCTCGCCAGGCGGAGGACATGGCGGCGCCCACGATCCAGACCAACGCCATCACGGCAAGCAATCCGCCCTGCAGGTAAAGGTCGAGAACGGTGTTATGCGCCTCGAAAGGTCGCTGTAGAAATTGACGGTCGGCCACGGGAGGCCGCTCGAGGTGGGGGCCAGGGCCCAGTCCCAGGGACCCGGATTTCAATCCTTTTTCCACAGCCTCCTGCCACAGATAAAGCCGGAGTTCGAACGTTTCGACGGTCGCTTCCCCGCCTTCGTCTTTGGTAAGGCTCTTCGCAAAATTGGCGACGCTGGTCTCTTCGGTGAGCGCGTACGGCGTCATTGCAAGCGCTAGAGGGAAGGAGCCTGCCAACAGCATAATTGCCGCCAGGCGGGGCATGCTGGCGCGGCCGCTCGTTGCTATCCATGCACGAAGCCGCAATCCGATGAAGATGAGGCAGCTCAGGATGCTGGTATAGAGATAGGTGTCGCTCTTCGTCAGTCGGCCGACATAGAACGTCAGGAGCAGGCATGAGAATGCTAGCAAACGAGCCCATGGGTTGCGCGTGGTCGTGGCAAGATGCAAAGCCAGCGGGCCAAAGAGCGCGCAATAGAGCGCGAGTTGGTTCGGGTTCTCTGACCAGCCGCGGAACCGGTCCCAATACCAGGGATCGACGCCGGATTGGTGGATCGCACCATAAGCCAAGCCAAGCTGTATCACAAAGGCTCCATTGGCAAACGCGACCACGTACCATGCGCTGCGGCGCAGATGCCGATCGGCGTCCGGCTCCGCCGCGGCCAGGCACGTAAAGCTTGCCAGCAACACATATGCCATAATGTCATGTACAAACCCGGTCAGATAAAGAACGGTGGTCAGGTAACCGACGATCGTGCCGATCCCCAAAGCGAGCGACAGGAGCAGCCAGAAGCTCGCCAGTTGGACAAAAGCGGGTGTGAGCTGGAGACGACCGCCAGCGAGTATTCGTCCAATCGCCAGCACGATCCAGATCGCGATGAACAATTCGCCATAGCCGAGCGGCAATCCCGGAACGCCTAGTTGCGTCGCATAGGACATAGCAACCCCCAGGGCGAGCAAGGCGTCCCGGATCATTGATGTGCCCCGCCTCGGTGATTTGCGAGGCCGCCTCCAAGCCCAACGGCAGGGAGCGGTCGCATGTGCCCCGCGCGGAGTGTGTTGTCGTAAAGGTCGCAGTACTGGTCGACCACCAGTGGCAGGGCAAATCGCCTCCGGACAAGTTCAACAGAACGGGCGCCCATCGCCTTGGCCGCCGCGCGGTCGGACAGCAAGTCTATTGTTCGCGAGGCGAGGGCTTCGGCATCATGCGGCGCAACCAGGTAGCCGTTCCATCCGTCTTCGACGACGTCGCTGCAGCCTGGCATCCTTGAGGCCACGATGGGCAGTCCCGCCAGCCCCGCCTCGAGCAATACACGCGGAACCCCCTCGCGATACTGAGTGGGAAAGGCGAATACATCGGCCATGCCAAGGAGGTCGGCGACATCGCGTCGTGGACCCAAGGCCAGCACATGAGGTGCATGCCGATCGAGTTCCGACTTGTCGATTGCGAATGAGCCTTCGGATTCTCGTGGGCCGACGAGCACAAACCGTGCCGAGGGCCTTGCGGACAGAATGCGAGGGACCGCCTTGAGAAGGGCCGCCACGCCTTTCTGGCGCGTCAAACGGCCGACGAAGATCACCACTTCGGCGGACTGAAGGCCGAGGTCCTTTCGCATCTTCGTTGCTGAGGACCCGAGATGGCGCACCGTTGCGAACGCGTCGACATCGATTCCGGAACTGCGTATCAGTCGCGAACTTCCGCGACCGATCAGCCGAAAGCGCTCGAAGAACAGTTGGTCGTCGCTATTTTGGAATACGGTCGCTGCCGTCCAGGAAGACGCAAGCCATTGCAGTGCGCAATAGACCGGACGCAAGGCCAGGGCTCGAGGCTCCAGCGATGAGAACGTCCATCCCAGTCCGTTGATGGTGCGAATGACCGGAACAGTTCCCCGTACCGAAAGGGGCGTTAACAGATTTGGCTTGGTGTCGAAGCTCTGGATGATGTCAGGCTGAAGCTCCTGCATCAGGCGGCGCATCGTTCCGAGAGTGCGCCATTCCCCGCCTCCGCTTGCAAAGCGGTCGAAGGAGAACCTGTGATGCGAAATGTCATGCCGTAAAAACGGTACGGGAGAACCGCTCGAGACCGCCGTAACGCGAAAGCCTTTCTCTCGCAGCGCGATGAGGAAGGGAACTCTCAAGGCGTGATCCTCGCCTCCCACGCAGACCAGGTGCGGGTTCATCTGCCTCTCCCAAGCGCACATGGCCGATTGGCTCTCGATGCTGCCATGGCCCGGTTTAATCACCTCTGAGCGCATGCCGCCCGAGTGCACGCTAGGGGGACACCAGGTGCCTGTCCTCGTCCGTTTGAATGACACCAGTGATGTTTGGAAGGGTGGCGACCAGCGAGGCGAGATTCCCTCGCGATTGCCGGAGCGTTCATGTGACTCGTGTCTTGCGGGATGAGCGCGGTGCTTGCCTGAGCCGGTACGGGTGGCCGGTCTGCATCACCTTGGTTGTCCAAGGTTTTCGAGTGTCCAATTGCGGCGGCGCGGTGCCTGAGCTCCGCGGTTCGCTGATGGCAAAAAATCTTTGTGGTTGCGCTGGGCCGTCAAGCCGGCCCTCGGCCTGCGTCGCCCGGTCTTCAGGACGGAACCCGCACGTCAGCTGTTGGTCCACACATCCGGAACATCTGTCGGGGGGGGGCCCCGGCCCCGGGCGCGGGCGCAAGCGGGGTTGATGGGGGGGGGTGTGGGGGGTGGGTCGTATCGAAATATGTCTAGTGAAGTGTGGGGTGAGGGGGGGGGGTGGGGGTGTG
>NZ_JAMYSF010000024.1:0-102069 GCF_040321775.1 Mesorhizobium sp. M0243
TGCCGTCACCGTCTTCGACCGTGATCCCACCGCCGTGGGGGGGGCGGGGGGGGGGGGGGGGGCCCCCGCCCCCCCCCCCCTCCTGGGCTTGGCCGCCCGGCGGGCCGGCGCGGCCCCCCCCCCGGGCGATGTCCGGGCGACTGTCCATCACCGTCATTTCTTGGGCATGTAGTCGGCCATTTCCCAGATCGGCCGCAATTCGACCGTGCCGGTGCTGGCTGCCGGACAGCGTGCCGCCCATTCGATGGCTGTATCGATGTCAGCCGCCTCGATCATGTAGAAGCCGGCAAGCTGCTCCTTGGTGTCGGCATAGGGGCCGTCGATCACGTTGGTCTTGCCGTCAGCGATCCGCACCGAGGTGGTGGCCTGGGTCGGGCGCAGCCTTTCGCCAGCCAGCCACGCACCGGATTTCTTCAACGCTTCGGTATAGGCGCCATAGGCCGCGCTCATCTGCTGGGCCTTCTCGATCGGCGTGTTCGCCAATGCGGCTTCGTCGCTATTGATCAAAATCATGTATCGCATGGTCTTCTCCCGTTTTGCGAAGGCCGCGTCCTTGCGAGGCCGGACGTATGTCGCGCGGCAGTGGCCGATTTCGACAGGCTGCTCAAAAAACTTTCGGCCCCGATGGCTTTTTGTGCAAGCCGCCATCTGTTTCCTGATCCCTCAACCGTTCGTCTAACGAGCGCAATTGCGGGTTGGCATTTGCGGCTCGCTGTCTAAACTCGCCCCGGTTCGCATCTAGGAGGCGGTGCGGTCGTCGATATTTTCAGGGAGGAGATCCGATGTTCAATTTCAAAACGAAATTCGTTGCAGCCGGCGCCGTGGCGCTCTCGCTTGGCCTGGGCACCATCTCAGCCAGGGCGCAGGAATTCATCAATGTGCTGACCGGCGGCACATCCGGCGTCTATTATCCGCTCGGCGTGGCGCTGTCGGAAATCTACGGCAAGGGCATCGAAGGCGCACGCACCCAGGTACAGGCGACAAAGGCTTCGGTCGAAAACCTCAATCTGTTGCAGCAGGGCAAGGGCGAGATTGCGTTTGCGCTGGGCGATTCCGTCAAGCTGGCCGCCGAAGGCAATGCCGAGGCCGGTTTCCCCGGCAAGCTCGATAAATTGCGCGGCATCGCCGCCATCTATCCCAATTATATCCAGATCGTCGCCAGCCAGGAGTCCGGCATCAAGACGCTGGCCGACCTCAAGGGCAAGAGCCTGTCGGTCGGCGCGCCTGCCTCCGGCACCGAGCTCAACGCCCGCGCCATCTTCGCCGCCGCCGGGCTGAAATATGAGGATCTCGGCCGGGTCGAATACCTGCCCTTCGCCGAATCGGTCGAACTGATCAAAAACCGGCAGCTCGACGCCACGCTGCAATCGGCCGGGCTCGGCGTCGCCTCGATCCGCGACCTCGCCACCTCGGTGCCGATCAATGTCGTGGCGGTGCCGGCCGAGGATGTCGCCAAAATCGGCTCGCCCTATCTTTCGGTGGTCATTCCCAAGGGCACCTATGAGGGCCAGAGCGAGGATGTCGCGACCGCCGCCGTCGGCAATTTCCTCATCACCCGCGCCGATGTCTCCGACGAAACCGCCTACCAGATGACCAAGCTTTTGTTCGAGCATCTCGACCAGCTTGCCGCGGCGCATGCCGCTGCCAAGGCGATCGACCCGGCCAAGGCGCTCGACGGCATGCCGGTGCCGCTGCACCCCGGTGCCGAGCGTTATTACAAGGAGAAGGGGCTGTTGAAGTAAGACGCGTGGCAACCTGACATGTCTTCGCCAGGCGCCCCCCTCTGCCCTGCCGGGCATCTCCCCCTCAAGGGGGGAGATTGGACGTCACCACACCCTTCGCCAATCGCTAACGTTGCAGGACGTGCGCAGACACCAACGCTGCTGATCTCCTCCCTTGAGGGGGAGATGCCCGGCAGGGCAGAGGAGGGCGCCACGCACTACACTTCGCTCCTTTTGGAGACCGTCGGATGAGCGAAGCAACGTCTGGAACAATACCCGACGGCAAATCCGCCACCTTCCATCTTCCTGTCGTCGAAGAGCAGGTTGAAGGGCTGCCGCCGGGCTTCGGCGACGGCCTTGCAGGCAAGGCCGCTTTTCTCATCGCTGTCGCCTTTTCCGTGTTCCAGATCTATGTCGCCGCCTATGGCAGCATTCCGAGCCAGGTGGTGCGGGCCATGCATGTCGGCTTCCTGCTGCTGCTCGGCTTCGGCCTGATCGCCAATCTGCGCGCCAAAAGCATGCCGGCCAAAGCCGCGTTCTGGACGCTCGGCGTGCTCGGTTTCGGCACCGGCCTCTACAATTGGGTGTTCTACACCGACCTCATCCGGCGCTCCGGCTTCCTGACCACGCCGGACCTGATCGTCGGCGCTGTGCTGGTGGTGCTGGTCTTCGAGGCGGCGCGGCGGCTGATGGGCCTGCCGCTGGCGGTCATCGCCTTCATCTTTCTCGCTTACTGCTTTTTCGGCAACCATCTGCCGCCGCCGCTCATCCATCGCGGCTATGATTTCGCCCAGCTGGTCGACACCTTCGCCTACGGCACCGAAGGCATCTACGGCACGCCGATCTATGTCTCGGCCGCCTACATCTTCATCTTCGTCGTCTTTGCCGCCTTCCTCGAACGTGCCGGCATGATCGCGCTGTTCAACGATTTCGCGCTGGGCCTTGTCGGCACATGGCGCGGCGGCCCGGCGCAGGTCTGCGTGCTGTCGTCGGCGCTGATGGGCACCATTCCGGCTCGGGCGTCGCCAATGTGGTGGCCAGCGGCCAGTTCACCATCCCGCTGATGAAGCGCTTCGGCTTCCGCTCGGCCTTTGCCGGCGCCGTCGAGGCGACCTCCTCGATGGGCGGCCAGATCATGCCGCCGGTGATGGGCGCGGTCGCCTTCATCATGGCCGAGACGCTGAACGTGCCTTATGCCGAAGTGGTCAAGGCGGCGATCATCCCGGCGCTGCTCTATTTCGGCGCCTGCTTCTGGCAGGTGCATCTGGAAGCCGGCAAGGCCGGCCTGCACGGCATGGCCAAGGCCGAGCTGCCCAACCCGTGGGACGCGGTGCGGCAACACTGGCCGCTGGTGCTGCCGCTGGCAGCGCTGATCTATCTGCTGTTGGCCGGCTACACGCCGATCTTCGCCGGCACGATGGGCCTGGCGCTGACCATCGTGCTCATCCTCGGCACGCCGCTGGCGGCGGCGATCGGACCGCTCGCCTTCCGCATCGTCTTCTGGATCGCGCTCGGGCTTGCCGCCGCCTCGTTCATGAAGTTCGGCGTCAACCTCCTCGGCCTGGTGATCGCCGCACTGGTCGTTGCCTGCTTCACGTTCAAGGGCGGCCGCGAGACGTTGCAAATCTGCGTCGACTCGCTTGCCGAAGGCGCCAAGAACGCGCTGCCGGTCGGCATTGCCTGCGCCATCGTCGGCATCGTCATCGGCACGCTGACGCTCACCGGCATCGCCTCGACCTTCATCGGCTGGATCATCTCGATCGGCCAGGACAATCTGTTCCTGTCGCTGGTGTTGACCATGGTCACCTGCCTGGTGCTCGGCATGGGCATCCCGACCATCCCCAACTACATCATCACCTCGTCGCTGGCCGGGCCGGCGCTGCTGGAACTCGGCGTGCCGCTGCTGGTCAGCCACATGTTCGTGTTCTATTTCGGCATCATGGCCGATTTGACGCCGCCCGTGGCGCTGGCCGCGTTTGCCGCCGCACCGATGGCTAGGGAAAGCGGCCTCAAGATCGGCATCCAGGCGACCAAGCTGGCTATTGCCGGCTTCGTCGTGCCGTTCATGGCGGTCTATACGCCGGCGCTGATGCTGCAGGACGCCGGGCCAATCGCCGCCCAGTTCGGCTATCCCGCCGAGGTCGCATACATCGTCGCCAAGGCGTGCATGGGCATCGTGTTGTGGGGTGCCGCCGCCGTCGGCTTTCTCGCCCGCCGCATGGCGTTGTGGGAACGGCTCATCGCCTTCGCGGCCGGCGTGCTTCTGGTCGCTGCGGTGCCGCTCACCGACGAGGCCGGCTGGGTGCTGGCGCTGGCCTGGATCGGCTGGCACTGTTTTCGCTCACGGCAGGCCGCTAAAGCATGAGCCTGTGCATCCTGGCCGCCGGCAAGACGGTGACGCTCTCCGTTGCCGCCTTCACCCTGTCCTGGACGCATTCGGTGGAACGGACGCGGTGGGAGGAAGACTGGAAGGTCACGCCTACCGGCCTGCAGTTGGTCGAAGCCCGGATCGAGGGCTCGGGCGCCGGCATGGAGCCACCGGAAGGCGCGCTGCTGAAGGAGGGTTGGTGGAGCTATGCGCCAGAGATCGACCCACAACGACGCGTTGTGCTCGCCGCTTCCGGCGCGACCGGCGACGGCTGGACACTGTGCACGGTTCAGGGCTGCAGGGAATTGGGCATGGCTGCAGGCGGACCGATCGTGCTGGAGCCGTGCGGGCCGGATGGCACGAGCCAACCACGATAATGCGTGATCGGCCTTCAGAGCAGATGAGAAATCTCGCCGGGAACGCGGAAGCGGCTTCCTCGGCGGCTTCGAACAATGTGGGCAGCGATCACAGCCACCTTGGCAACGCAAATGGACAATGCAGCCGCCAGAAGCCGTCGGTGTTAGATGAGACGCTTCACGCGCTGCTCCCCACGTTTTCTAGCCAAGGAACCGTTCCCGCAGCTCGGGTGCGGGGATCTCGCAGCTGTCCTTCCTGCCGAACAGGGCGTAGCGGTTCTTGGCGATGCGATCGTAGAGCCAACCACGCAGCGGGCGCGGCAGCAGCAGCAGTGTTTTTGCCGCCCGCCAGGGCCAGCCGAGTTCCGCCATGACGGCGACGAAGCTGTCCAGCCGCGTGAAGGCGACGCCGTCGATCAGGACGAGATTGGTTTCGTAAGAGTCCGTGCGCAGTCCATGCTTCCGAAACAGCGTTTCACCGAAGGGCGACTGCGCGCTGGCGAAGCGGAAACGGCCTTGGCGGTCGAGCCTGACCACCATGCGCACGAAGCCGGAACAGAGCACGCAGACGCCATCGAAAACGATCAATGGATGGCGTGCGTCGAGAGTTGTTCCGGAGGGACGGTTTGACTTGGGTCGACTGGGTTGGGAATGGTCGGTCAAGCTGGCCTCGGCTGCTCGTGTCCTACGACACTAAGCCGGGCCAGCGTCGGTATCAAAGCCGTGGCGATGTCGCACGGCGCCTGTCGGCGAGAGCGGGACGCTCGGCGCGATAGGTGGTGGCGCGGGTAGAGGCGGCGGGCCTGCAGATCCGGCTGTCGTGGCGATTTTCGAAAGCCATGATCAGTGCGCGCCCAGCGAGTTGCCGCGACGGGCGCAGGCCGGGCCGGGGCCGCGCATGTAATAGCGCTCGGGCCGATAAGTCGGCGCGATGAATTCGCGGATTGCGGCGGCATAGCCGATGAGGTGCGCGAGGAAGTTCATTACCCTGGTCCCTGTCCCGATTTCGGATGTCCCTTCCGAATTGCGGTCATCATAGCGTCGAGGCGTGAATAGTCGGTGAACGTGATGTTAATATCTGGTCGAAAATGCCTCGCTTCGTGGCTGGAATGCGGCTGATTCGGGGTCTTTCGGTGCAGTTGGTCGGCATTCCGGTCAATGTGACTTTTGCATCACATATGTTTCGTTTGAATGTCGCCCGTGCGCGGTTCTGTTTCAACTTTTGCCGCGCTCGCGAAATTTCCGTGCTGGCGGCCAGAACGCCACGGGTGGCCCTCGGCATCCAGATCGGCGCGTGAGCGCGGAACTGGAGCGCGGTCTGTCCGTTCTCACCTTCATCTCGTTCTGGAAGGGAAGAGCTCATGGCGCCGCGTCCGGCCTGGAAGGGCTATCTGAAGCTATCGCTGGTCACCTGTGCCGTCGAACTGACCAATGTCGTCACCCACACGGAGCGGGTCTCGTTTCGCATTCTCAACCGCAAGACCGGCAACACGGTGAAGCGGCTCTATGTCGATGCCGAAACCGGCAAGCCGCTGGAGGAGGATGAGGAGGTCAAGGGCTATGAACTCGACGATGGCGATTTCATCCATATCGAGGAGGACGAGATCGAGGCGGTACAGATCGAATCCTCGCACACGATGGCGCTGGACGGTTTCGTCGACAAAGCTTCGATCCAGCAGATCTATCTCGATACGCCCTATTATGTCGCCCCGGCCGACAAGGTGTCGGAAGAGGCGTTCGCCGTCATCCGGGATGCGATGGCGGGCAAGAAGATGGCCGGGTTGGCGCGTATCGTGCTCTACCGACGCGAACGGCCGGTGGTTATCGAGCCGCTCGGCAAAGGGATGGTGCTGACGACCTTGCGCTACGACAACACGGTGCGCCAACCGGAAACCGTGTTCGGCGACATCGAGTCCGTGAAGACCGATCAGGAGATGACCGACCTCGCCGAGTTGATCATCGACAAGAAGAAGACGAAGTTCGACCCCTCGAAATTCGACGACAAATACGAGGAGGCGCTGCTGGAGCTGATCCGCGCCAAGAAGGCCGGCCACAGGGCGCCGAAGGCCAAAGCGGCGCCCAAACCTTCCAATGTCGTCAATCTGTTCGACGCGCTGAAGAAGAGCCTGTCGGACTCCGGGTCATCGAAAAAGCCTTCTTCGGCGAAAGCCAAGCCGGCGGCCAAACGCGCCAAGCCGAAAGGCAGCGCGCCCAAACGCAAATCGGCCTGAGGAACCCAACGGATGGCCAGCCTCGAACAATATCATTCCAAGCGCGATTTCAAGAAGACCGCCGAACCGGCCGGCAAGGTTGCCCTGGCCAAGAAGGGCGAGGCCGGCGGCATCTTCGTCATCCACAAGCATGCCGCGACGCGGCTGCATTACGACCTGCGGCTCGAGCATGACGGCGTGCTATGGAGCTGGGCGGTGACGCGCGGCCCAAGCCTCGACCCGCATGAGAAGCGGCTCGCCGTGCATGTCGAGGACCACCCGATCGACTATGCGCCGTTCGAGGGCACCATTCCCAAGGGCGAATATGGCGGCGGTTCGGTCATCGTCTGGGACGAGGGCACCTGGACCCCCGAGATCGACCCGGCCAAGGCGATGAAGAAGGGCCATATCAGCTTTGAGCTTGAGGGCCACAAGCTGCATGGGGCATGGCATCTGGTGCGACTGAAGCCGCGTGCGGGTGAAAAACGCGACAACTGGCTGCTGATCAAGTCGGACGATGCCGCAGCGCGTCCTGGCGAGGATATTCTCAAGGAGGCGCCAGAATCGGTGAAGTCCGGCCTGACCATCGAGGAGGTCGGCGAGGGCAAGTCCGCAAAGGGTGAGAAGCCGAAAGTATGGCATTCCAACAAGCCGGCCGCCGGCAAAGCGAAACCCGGCAAACGCCTCGACTTCATCGAGCCGCAGCTGGCCACGCTTGAGCGCGATGCACCGCCGGGCAAGGACTGGCTGCATGAGGTGAAGTTCGACGGCTACCGCATGCAGGCGCAGATCGCCGGCACCGATGTGCGGCTGCTGACCCGGACCGGCCTCGACTGGACAAAGAAACTCGGCAGCGAGATCGTCGCGGAGCTGGCCGGGCTGAAGTGCAGCGACGCCATCATCGATGGCGAGGTGGTCGTGCTCGCCGACAGCGGCGTCTCGTCTTTCGCGCTGCTGCAGCAGGACCTGTCGGCGAAGCGGACGCATCGGTTCGTCTATTACGTGTTCGACCTGATGCGCCTCGACGGAAGGGATTTGCGCCGCGAGCCGCTGGTCGAGCGCAAGCAGGCCTTGCAGGAGCTGCTCGGCGAACAGTCCGACAATCCCGCGGTCCGCTTCAGCGACCATTTCTCCGAACCTGGCAAGATCATGCTGGAGCATGCCTGCCGCATGGGCCTGGAAGGCGTCGTCTCAAAGCGTGCCGATGCCCCCTATCGCAGCGGCCGAGGCCCGACCTGGGTGAAGTCGAAATGCACGGCGCGGCAGGAATTCGTCATCGGCGGCTATCTGCCGTCGGACAAGACCGGGCGCGGATTGCGCTCGATCCTCGTCGGCTTCCATGAGGGCGGCAAGCTGCATTATGCCGGCCGCGTCGGCACCGGTTTTTCGGGCAAGGGCGCCAATGAGCTGAAGGCAAAACTCGATGCATTGACGGCAAAAACATCGCCCTTCGCAACCGCCGTGCCGAAGGGAAAGGGCCTGGTCTGGGTCAAGCCCGAGCTTGTCGGCGAAGTGGAGTTTCGCAGCTGGACCTCGGACCGTATAATACGCCACGCCTCGTTCCAGGGATTGCGCGAGGACAAGGCGGCGGAGGAAGTCGTGCAGGAAAAGCCCAAAGCGTCGACAGGCAAGCCATCGACAGGCGAGAGCACGGCCAAGCCGGCACCGGGTGGCAAAGCCGCTAGATCGATGACGACCACGGTAAAACTCTCGCACCCCGACAAGCTGCTGTGGCCGGACGAAAACATCTCAAAGCGGGGCCTGCTCGACCATTACGCGCAGGTTTGGCCGCGCATGGAACAGTTTGTCGTCAACCGGCCGCTCAGCCTGGTGCGGGCGCCGGACGGTGTCGGCGGCCAGCGTTTCTTCCAGAAACATGCCTCGGCCGGCATGAGCGACAAGATCGCCCGCATGAAGGACCCTAGTGACGGCGAGGAGATCCTGTACATCCGGGATTTCGATGGTGTTGCCGCACTGGTCCAGTATGGCGTGGTCGAGATCCACATTTGGGGGTGCACGATCGATGAGATCGAAAAGCCCGACCAGATCATCTTCGATCTCGATCCCGATGAAGGTGTGGACGTGAAGGCGGTGCGCGAGGCTGCACTCGATATCAGAGGCAAGCTCGACGAGCTGTCGCTGCCGAATTTCGTCAAGACGTCGGGCGGCAAGGGTTTTCACGTCATGGTGCCGCTGAGACCAGCGGCGGATTGGGAGGAGGTCAAAACCTTCGCCCATGATTTCGCCAGGGCGCTGGAGCAGGGTGCCCCCGACCGCTACACGGCGACGCTGTCGAAAAAAGCGCGCACCGGAAAGATCTTCGTCGACTATCTGCGCAACGGCAGGGGCTCGACGACGGTCGCGCCCTATTCGTCGCGCGCCAAGAAGGGCGCCACCGTGTCGATGCCGGTGAGCTGGCCAGAGATCGAGGCCGGCTTGGCGCCGAACGCTTTCCCGATCGGCGACAAGACGACGCTGAAGCAATTGGCGAAAGCCGATCCGTGGAAGGAGTTTTTCGGGCGGGGGAAGGTGTTGAAGCGGGGGGGAGCCTCGTGAAGGTGTGAGCGAGCGCCAACACCTCAACTCAAAAACACCCTCTCAAACGCCTGCTTGCCCGGCGGCGAGAAGATCACCGCGCGGCTGTCCTTCTCGCGGCGCGCCCATTTCTCGGCAAGGATCTTGTCGAGGATGGCGGCGCCCAGCGTGCCGGCGAGGTGTGAGCGCCGCACGCTCCAGTCGAGGCAAGCGCGGCACACCGGCCGTCGCGGCTTGGTGTAGACGTCGATGCCTATCGCCGCGAAATGCGAAGCCGCCGATGGCCCGAGCCTGATCTCCTGCTCGTCGCGGACCAGTACGTTCTTGGCGACGAGCCGATCGAGCATCGCCACCGCCTGCTCGCCGGCGAGGTGATCGTAGCAGACGCGCGCCACGCGCATGGCGCCATCGCGCGGACCCGGGCGCACACGCTTTGGACCGACGGCTTCCGCGACGCCTGTGATGGCTTCGATCATGCCCGCCACCTGCGGTCCGGCGAGGCCGTAATAGCGATGCCGGCCCTGGCTCGCCACCGTGAGCAGCCCGCCTTCCATCAGTTTGCCCAGATGCGAGCTGGCGGTCGGCAGCGAAACGCCGGCCTCGAGCGCCAGTTCGCTCGCCGTCAGCGCCGTGCCGCCCATCAGGGCATTCAGCATGTTTGCGCGTGCCGGGTCGCCGACCAGGCTGGCTATGCGGGCGATGTCTGGTCCTTCGCGCATGGTTCGTTCCTCATCGAAGCATCCTCGTCAGATAACCACTATTCTCAGGTGAGATCAAGGAGACGACGATGGCCGCACGAACCGCTTTCCCCGCAGCCCCACTTCCCAGCCGCCGATCGTTCCCGTTCGTCACCTGGCTTCGCTCGCGGCTGCTGGCCCGCTGGTATGACCGCCATTTGCAGCGTCTCGACCTGGCCGAGATCGACGATCACCTGCTGAGCGATCTTGGGCTGACGCGGCGAGACGTGCGCCGCGAATGCGCGAAGTCTTTCTGGCAGCCCTAGCAGACCAGACGAGACAACGTTTCGGCGCCGCTCGAACTATCGACGCAACCCCAAGGAGACCACAATGACCATCACCTGCTTCATCCGCTACGAGATCGACCCGTTCGGCAAGGCGGCCTTCGAGGAGTATGCGCGCAACTGGGGCCAGGCCATTCCACGTTGCGGCGCCGATCTGATCGGTTACTACGCGCCGCATGAGGGCTCGGCGACGACCGCCTATGCCGCCTACAACATCGAGAGCCTGGCGGCCTACGAAGCCTATCGCGCCAGGCTTGCCGCCGATCCCGCCGGCAAGGCAAACTACGAATTCGCCAAGCGCGAGAGATTCATCCTGAAGGAGGATCGCATGTTCCTGAAACTGGCCTCAGGCCCGCACGCGAAACTGGTGCTGCCGTGATTGCCGTCATCTTCGAAGTCGAGCCGGCGGAAGGCCGGCGCGACGCCTATCTGAGGATCGCCGCGGACCTGCGTCCACTGCTCGACGGCATCGACGGCTTTCTTTCCATCGAGCGTTTCCAGAGCCTGGCCGATCCGAACCGGATCCTGTCGCTGTCATTCTGGCGCGACGAGGAAGCCGTGAAGGCCTGGCGCAACACCGAGGAACACCGCCAGGCGCAGAAGGCCGGCCGTGGCGGTATCTTTGCCGGCTACCGATTGCGCATCGCCCATGTGGTGAGGGATTATGGGCTGAAGGAGAGGGACGAGGCGCCTAGGGATAGCCGGGCGGTGAATGGGTGAGTGGTAGCCGATCGCCGCGCCGTCGCCCCCTCATCCGGCCGCTTCGCGGCCACCTTCTCCCCCAGGGGAGAAGAGTTGGCGCCGGCGCTGGTAGTCTCCTCTCCCCTCGGGGAGAGGTCAGCCGAGCGAAGCGGAGGCTGGGTGAGGGGGCGCTTTGCGGTTACGCATTCCCGATCAGCACGCCGGCCGCGAACACCAGGGCGCCGCCCAGCACCACCTGGAAGGCGGCACGCAGGAAGGGCGTCTGCATGTAGCGGTTCTGGACAAAAGCGATCGCCCACAGTTCGAAGAACACCACCACTGCAGCGACACCCGTCGCCGTCCAGAAGCTCGGAATGAGATAGGGGAGCGCGTGTCCGAGACCGCCCAACGTCGTCATGATGCCGACGGTCAAACCGCGCTTGATCGGCGAGCCGCGGCCCGACAGCTTGCCGTCGTCGGAAGCGACCTCGGTGAAGCCCATCGAAATGCCGGCGCCGATCGAAGCGGCAAGCCCGACCAACAGCGTCTGCCAGGTGTCATGCGTGGCAAAGGCAGCGGCAAAGATCGGCGCCAGCGTCGACACCGATCCATCCATCAGCCCGGCCAGCCCTGGTTGCACATAGGTAAGGATGAACTGGCGCTGCTCGGCGCTGGCCTCCTCGGCCTTGACGGCGCCCGGTACATGTTTCTGCTCCAGCCGCTGCGCCAGGGTCTCATGGCCCAGTTCGGCCACCGCCAGATCGTCGAGCAGTTTTCGCGTCGAGGCATCTGCCGTGCGCTTGGCCGCCTCGACATAGAAAAGGTAGGCTTGCCGCTCCATCGCCTCGGCTTGGCTGCGCACGTGCTCGATGCCGAGCGGCCGGACCAGCCAGTCGGGCTTGCGCTCGTAATAACCCTTCACATGTTCGCGCCGGATCAGCGGTATGCGCTCGCCGAACCGCTTGCGGAAAAGCTCGATCAGCGCATCGCGATGGCCATCCTCTTCCTCGGCCATCTCCTCGAACACTTTCGCCGATTGCGGGAAGTTTTCCGTCAGCCCGTCGGCATAGGCGCGGTAGATGCGTCCATCATCCTCCTCGGACGAAATGGCCAGCGCCAGGATCTCCTGTTCGGACAGCGATTCGAAGGGACGGCGGCCGAAGCCGAAAACACGGGAAAGCATGAGGAATTCACCCTAGTTTAGAATAGTTCTAAACTAGGGTTTTGAGCGCCTCCGGTCAATTGCGCGCTCGGTCGCGGTCAAGAATTGTTGAAGCTCGTAAGCCGGGCTGGCCCTTCATTATCAGTGAATGTTCACCTATATAATTTTACCTAACCAGAACAAGGAACCGGCAGATGACGGCAAAACAGCCTCCGCATCCCTATGACCCAAAGCCCGTTCTCGATCTCATCGCCAGCATCGAGGCCGACCTGCAGCGCCTGAAGGGCCTGGTCGAACAGCAGGTCGAGAAATTCGACCCCGCCAATCCCCACAACAAGGCGCCGGATGGCAAACTGACCGAGGAAGGCGTCGAGTGCTGCTACCGCATGTTCGACGAGGGCAAGTCGCGCTACTCGGTCGCCCAGCAGATGAAGATCTCGTTTGCCGCCGCCAGCCACCGGTTCAACAACTGGCGCAAGCTGGGTGGGAGCAAGAGGCAGAGAACGCTGTTGGGGTGAGAACCCGGTTCGCCGCAGGCGAATTGAAAGGTCCGGTGGACCTTTCAAAGGATTCGGACCGGGGAGCTGCCGCAGGCAGCGGGCCCCGGTTGAGACGCTCGGCCATAGCGGAGCGAGACGGCGGCGGGCGTGCCGCCGTGGCGTTGCCGGTTGCCCCGCCAAACTTTGTGACGGTCACATTTTTTCATTGGTGCGCCACATCTTTTTGCGGGCATCATGGGAAGACCCCCGTCCACTGGACCTCACATGACCGCCATATCCCCTCCCGGCATCGCCGACATCCACGCCGCCGCCGCACGTCTCTCCGGCCTGATCGTCGAAACCCCCTTGATCGAATCGCAGGAGCTGAACAAGCGCTTCGGCGGCCGCATCCTGTTCAAGCCGGAGACGCTGCAGCGCACCGGCTCGTTCAAATTCCGTGGCGCCTACAACAAGCTGTCGTCGCTGAGCGAGGAGGAACGCAGTCGGGGCGTCGTCGCCTTCTCGTCGGGCAATCATGCGCAGGGCGTCGCGGCGTCGGCGGCGATGTTCGGCGTCGAGGCGGTCATCGCCATGCCTTCGGACGCGCCGGCGATGAAGATCGCTAACGTCCGCAAGATGGGGGCGGAGGTGGTGCCGTTCGACCGCTTTCGCGACGACCGCATGACCGTGGTTCGCCCTTACATGGAAAGGGGCATGGTGCTGGTGCCGCCTTTCGACGACCCGGCCATCATTGCCGGCCAGGGCACGATCGGCCTCGAATTGATGCGCCAGGCAAAAGTGCTTGGCGTCGACCTCGACGCGGTGATCGTCCCCTGTGGAGGCGGCGGCTTGTCGAGTGGCATCTCCGTTGCCGTCAAGGACGCCTCGCCTGACACCGCGATCTGGGCCGTGGAGCCCGAGCATTTCGACGACACCCGCCGGTCGCTGGCCGCCGGTGCCAGGGTTTCGAACGAGCCCGGCCATAGCTCCATCTGCGACGCGCTGCTGACCGCCGAGCCTGGCGTGATCACCTTCGAGATCAACCGCAGGAATCTCACCGGCGGCATCGCTGTCTCGGACCAGGCGGCGGCGCAGGCGATGCGCGACGCCATGGCCTATCTCAAGCTGGTGGTAGAGCCCGGCGGCTGCGTGGCGCTGGCGGCACTGTCATCGGGCGAGATCGAACTGTCGGGCAAATGCGTTGCCGTGGTGCTGTCCGGCGGCAATGTCGATTTCGGCACTTATGCCGGGATCATGGCGGCTGCTTAAAGCGGTGACAGGCGGGTCGAGCGGATACCCTGAAATCCGGCAGCGCTGAGCATGGCCATCCACCGCCCGCTCGCGCGCTCGGAACTGCTTGGTGATACGGCATCGCTGGCCCGCACTCTCATCGGCAAGATCGTGGTGCGCGAGCTTCCTGAAGGCGTCGTCAGCGGCCGCATTGTCGAGACCGAGGCCTATGTGACCGGCGACGCCGCCGGGCACGGCTACCGGGGCATGACGCCGCGCAACCGTTCGCTGTTTCTCGAGCCTGGGCACGCCTATGTCTATCTCGCCTACGGCATCTCCTACATGCTCAACGTTTCGAGCGAGATGGTGGGGACCGGAACCGGCGTGCTGATCAGGGCGCTGGAGCCGCTCGAAGGCATCGCGATCATGCGGCTCAATCGCGGCATCGAGCGTTTGCGCGACCTGGCGCGGGGACCGGGAAGGCTCGCCCAGGCGTTGCGGATCGATCGTTCGCTCGACGGGCTCGATCTCTGCCGCGAAGGCCCGCTATGGCTCGGACATGATGGTGGCGAACCCGGCGAAATCGGGAAGAGTGTCAGGATCGGCATCTCGAAGGATGCGGACCGCCTGCTGCGGTTCTATGTCAAAGGGAACCCGTTCGTCAGCGGTCCAGCTTCGCTCAACGGTTAAGCGATGGCCGCTGATTGGCCTTGACCCTAATCCAGCGTCCGCCTGAACCGCACCAATGCCACACCGGCAAACAAGGCCACGAACACCACCAGCCAGCCGATCTCGCCTGCCACTGCGGGCAGTTCAGCGCCCTTCAGCATCACGGCGCGGGTGATGCGCAGGAAATGCGTCAGCGGGAATATCTCGCCGAAGATTTGCGCCCAGTCCGGCATGCCGCGATAGGGGAACATGAAACCCGACAGCATGATCGACGGCAGGAAGAAGAAGAAGGTGAGCTGGAGCGCCTGCATCTGCGTGCGGGCGACGGTCGAAATCGTGTAGCCGAGCAGCACCAGCGCCAGCACGAAGATCAGCACGGCGGTCAACAGCAGCGACATCGACCCGGTGAAGGGGATTGCGAACAGCAGCTTCGCCGCCGCCAGCACCACCACCACCTGCACGCCGCCGACCGCCAGATAGGGCAGCACCTTGCCCATCATGATCTCGAGCGGGCTCGACGGCATGGCCAGAAGGTTCTCCATCGTGCCGCGCTCGGTCTCGCGCGTCAGCGCGATCGAGGTCATCATCACCATGGTCATCTGCAGGATGACGCCGAGCAGGCCGGGCACGATGTTGTATTGCGAGATGCCTTCGGGATTGTAGCGCCGGTGTACGACGACATCGAGCTGACCCTTGGCGGCCTCGGCGGCGGCTTCCTGCGTGCCTTGCGCCCTCAGCAGCGCCTGGCTGGCGACGGTGCCAAGCGTCGAGATGGCGCCGCTGGCCACAGCCGGGTCGGTGGCATCCGCTTCGATGAGTATCTGCGGGTTGTTGCCGCTCTCCACCCTCCTGGCGAAATCGGCGGGGATGGTGACGACGAAGGCGACGTCGCCGCGCGATATCAGGAACTCGGCCTCGGCGGCACTTTGCGCGACATGGTCGAAACGATAGTAGCCGGTGGTCTGCAGCGCCGCGACAATGGCACGCGTGTAGGGATCGTTGCTCGTCGCCACGAGTGCCGCCGGCAGGCTCTTCGGGTCGTTGTTGATGGCGTAACCGAAAAGCACCAACTGTATCAGCGGCACGCCCAGCATCATGGCGAAGGTGATGCGGTCGCGCCGCATCTGGATGAATTCCTTGATCAGCAGCGCGCCAAGCCGGGCGAAGGAAAAGACGCTGTTCATGCCATGTTGTCCTTCGAGCCGGACATGAACTGGATGAAGACGTCCTCGAGGCTGGTTTCGCCGGGCGAAACTTTCACGCCCTTATGTTCTTTCTCGACGTCGGCGAGTGCGGCTTCGAGCTTCTTCCTGTCGGAGCCGACGACATGCAGCGTCGCGCCGAACGGCGCCACCTGGTCGACGCCGGGGCGGCCCTGAAGCGCTTCGGCGACCTGATCGAGCCGCGGGCCCTGCAGGACAAACGTGGTCAGCCCGGCATTTTTCACCACTTCGGCGACGGTGCCGGTGGCCAGCATCTTGCCGTAGGAGATATAGCTGATGCGGTGGCAGCGCTCGGCTTCGTCCATGTAGTGGGTGGAGACCAGCACGGTCAGCCCGCCGCTGGCGAGGCGATGGATCTCGTCCCAGAATTCGCGCCGCGCCTTCGGATCGACACCGGCCGTAGGCTCGTCAAGCAGCAGCAATTTCGGCTTGTGCATGATGCAGGCGGCCAGCGCCAGCCGCTGCTTCCAGCCGCCCGACAAGGTGCCGGCCAGCTGGTTGCGGCGCGACGCCAGGCCGAGGTCCTCCAACGTGCGCGCCACATGCTCCTCGACCGGCTTCAACCGGTAGAGCCGCGCCACGAATTCGAGATTCTCGCCGATCGTCAAATCCTCGTAGAACGAGAATTTCTGCGTCATGTAGCCGACTTCACGCTTGATGCGCAGGCTCTCGGTGCGGATGTTGAAGCCGAGCACCGTGCCTTCGCCTTCGTCCGGCGTCAGCAGGCCACACATGATGCGGATGGTGGTGGTCTTGCCCGAACCGTTGGGCCCGAGAAAGCCGACGATCTCGCCCTCGGCGACCGACATCGTCACATGGTCGACGACGGTCTTGTCGCCAAAACGCTTGACCAAGCCATGGACGTCGATGGCGTTCATTTTGCACTGTCCGCGAGATCAACATCGACGATCTGGCCGGGCTGCAGCGGCCCGGCATCGCCCTCCGGCCGCGCTTCGACCAGATAGACCAGCTTCTGCCGGTTCTCGAGCGAATAGATCACCGGTGGCGTGAACTCGGGATCCGGCGAGACATAGCTGACGCGCGCCTTCACATCCGGGCCGCAGCCGTCGCAATGGACGCCGAGCAAGGTGCCGACCTTGACCGAGGAGAAAGCGTTCTCCGGGATGTAGACGCTGAGCTTGACCGCGCCGTCGGGCAGGATCGAGATGACAGGCGCCGTCGGACCTGATGTATCGCCCGGATTGCGGATGACATCGTTGACGCGGCCCGGAGAAGGCGCTGCCAGCACCCGCTTCGACAGCCGCCATTGCGCCTGCTCCAGGGCCGCCTGCGCCTGCTTGACCTGATTGTCGGCGGCCTTGATCGTCTCGGGGCGTGCCGGCAGGCCGCCGACGGCGAGATTGGCATTGGCCTGGCCGACCTGCGCATTGGCCGTTTCGAGCGAGGCCGACGCGGTGTCGAAGTCGGCTTGCGTGCCGGCGCCGCGCTTGAACAGATCGGCGGCGCGGTCGTATTTGCGCTTGGCGTCGGCGGCCTGGGCGCTGGCCATGTCGACCTCGGCCTTCAGCACGGCGATCTCTTCCGGCCGCTTGCCGATCTGCAGGTCGGCCAATTGCGCCTGGGCCTGGGCAAGGCCGGCCTGCGCCTGCGCCACCGCGATTTTTGCGTCGGCACTTTCCAGCGTCACCACGGTCGTGCCGGGCACCACACGGTCGCCGCGCTTCACAGCGACGGTCTCGACCTGCGCCACCTCGATCGGCGCCAGCAGCACGTAGTCGCCCTCGACATAGCCGACGGCCAGCGGGGCTGCCGGGGCACAGGCCGAGAAGAGCTGCGCGGCGAGCGGCAGCGAACACAGAAAGCTCATGGTCTTTGCCCCTTCATGCTTTGCTCTTTTTGGAAGCCAATATGGCCTTGAGATTACCCGATGTGACCGCCACCACCTTGGCCGCCTCGGCGGCGCCGATGTCGTTCCAGCCCATGCGGCGCATCACCGCCTCGCGGCCGATGCGGAAATAGATGACCTGGCCAATCAGCGTGAACACGGTGAGCCTTGTGGCCTCGCTTTCGGCGGGCTCGCCGGTTGCCTGTTCCCAGAGTTGGCACAGCCGGCGATGGCTCGGCTCGAAGACACCGTCATAGATACGATCGAGGGCTGCCGTTGGATGGGAAAGTTCGCGCAGGATGAACTGCACGATCTCGCCGGCCTGCGGACTGGCCACGACAAAGCCGACCATTCGCTCCAGCGCCGCGAAGAGCTGCGCCTGCGCTGCCTCGGGACCGACCGGCGCGGTCGCCTGCGCGTTGCCGAGCGCCGGGCCGGCGACCGTCTGGATGGTCTCGACGATAAAGTCGGCGGCGGCCGTGCGAAGACCCTCCTTGCCGCCGAAATGATAGGCGATCGAGCCGATATTGGCTTGCGCCTCGGCGGCGATCTCGCGCGTCGAGGTGCCATCGAAGCCCTGCCTTCCGAACAGCTTCAGCGCCGCCTGGACAAGGGCCGCGCGCGTCATCTCGGCGGGAGATGCTTCGCGGCGAAGGTTTTTGGCATCGGGCTGCTTGATCATTTCGCGACTTTAATCAATCGATTGATTAAAGTCAATTCACGAACGTCAATCCGTGTATGTCATCGTCTTGCCACGGATAGCGGCAACCGCTTTAGTGCGCGGCCATGGGTAAGGAAGTCGAACGAAAATTCCTGGTCACCAGCACCGCATGGCGGGAGCTGGCCGAGGCGGATATCCGCATTCTCCAGTTCTATCTCGCTGCCGGCCCCGAGCGCACGGTGCGCATTCGCATCAGCGATGGCACTTCCGCCAGGCTGACGCTCAAATTCGGCAGCAAGGCGCGCGAACGCGACGAATTCGAATATTCGATCCCGCTGTCGGAGGCGGTGGAGATGCTGGACTTCGCCATCGGACGTGTCATCGAGAAGACACGTCACCATGTTAGGCACCGTGGCTATCTCTACGAAATCGATGTCTTTGGCGGTCCGCTTGCGGGACTTGTGATCGCCGAACTTGAGACGCCGGAGGACGTGCCGGACGAAATGCTGCCTGACTGGCTCGGCCGCGAAGTCACCGGCGAGTCAAAGTTCTACAACGCGTCGCTCGCCCTTGGGGGGATACCGGAGATCGCCGCATGAGCCTTCGTATCGATCCGCGCCTGCCGCTGACCGGCGAGGTCAGGCGTATCCTTGCCGAGGAAATCGGCAAGGCGCTGCATCACCTTGACGCCGCACGGAGCCGCCCGGAACAGGCGCTGCACAAATGCCGCAAGCGACTGAAGAGCGCCCGCGCCCTGCTGCGGCTTGTTCGTTCCGGCGACGAAACGTTCTGTGAGACCGAGAACCAATGCTATCGCAATGTGGCCGGCCTGCTTGCCGGTCCGCGCGAGGCGACTGCGCTGATCGAGACCATCGACCGGCTGGCGGCGAGCTTTCCCAAGGAGAGCGCCGACGATGGGCTTACTGCTGCGCGCGACAGGCTGATCGCGCGCCAGCATGAACTGCACGAAGGCAGCGGGCTCGAAGCGGCGATCGGCGCGGCGACCGCCGCTTGCGAGGATGGCCTCAAACGCATCGAAGCGCTGGCCTTGCCCGACCAGCCGGAACAGGCGGCCGACGTGCTTGCCGAAGGTGCCCGCGTCACGCTGCGCCGTGCCAGGAAGGCGCTCGACAAGGCCGGATCGCGGGGCGCGGCCGATGATTTCCACGATTTGCGCAAGGCGGCCAAGACCCACGGCATGCATCTGTCGCTGCTCGGCAGGCTGTGGCCGACACCGATCAAGGCCCGGCGCAAGGCGGTCGACGAACTGGGCGAGCGGCTGGGCGACCTGCACGATGTGCTGGTGATGCGCGCGCTGCTCGAGGCCGACGACCAGCCGCTCGGGCTGCCCGAGGACACGAAACTTCTGGGCAAGCTGTTGAAACGGTCGGAGAAGCAGCTGAAGAAGAGCTGCCTTGCTGAGGCGGCCGAACTGTTCAGCGACAGTCCCAAACGCTCGACACGCAAACTGGCCCGCAAGGCGCGTGACGATCTGGCTGCGCCGCCGGAAGAGGCCGCTGCGACGGCAAGCTGACTTGGCGCCTTCCTCTCGGTCCGGACAGGGGGAGGAAAGGCGTGCGCTAGCCCTCATTACCCGCCCATGCTAATCGCCATGGGGCATGACCGAGCCCGGCGACACGCTTCTGGATCGACTTGGCCGCTGGCTTGCCGGCCGGCTGCAGGAAGAATCCTCCGGCTACGAGCCCTACACACCGTCCGATGCCGAAACGCTGCGCCGCACGCTTGAGCCCGGCGACATCCTGCTGATCGAGGGCAACCAGAAGATCTCGGCGGCGATCAAATACCTGACCCAGTCGACCTGGTCGCATGCGGCCTTCTATGTCGGCGACGCCTTGCCAGAGCCGCAAGACGGCTCGGAGCGGCCGCGGCTGATCGAGGTCACGATCGGCGAAGGCTGCGTCGCCGTGCCATTGTCGCGCTACCGCACCTACAACACCCGCATCTGCCGGGCGAGCGGGCTGGCGCCGGAGGATCGCGACAAGGTCGTCGCGTTCATGATCGGCAGGCTCGGCCTGAAATACGACCTCAAGAACATTTTCGACATGCTGCGTTTTTTCTTCCCGACACCGCCGGTGCCGGTGCGCTGGCGGCGCCGCATGCTGGCCTTCGGCTCCGGCGACCCGACACGGGCGATCTGCTCTACGCTGATCGCCGAGGCCTATGGCCAGATCCGCTATCCGATCCTGCCCGAGATCACCCGTGCGCCCGGCCGCGCCTCGGCGCAGTCGAATTACTCGCGCAAGGAGATCCTGCACATCCGCCACCACTCGCTCTACACGCCGCGCGATTTCGACCTGTCGCCCTATTTCCGCATCGTCAAGCCGACGCTGGAATATGGTTTCGACTACCGGGCGGTGACCTGGGATGACAAGGTTGCCGATCCCGGGGCGAAGGCCGCCGAATAGACGCGATCAAATGAGTCCAACCGCGTGGACGGCCCGGGAGCGCGCCGGTCGGCGGCGCTTTGGCGTCAGTGCTTGCAAGCCGCAGCGCGCACGTCCGAGGGAGTAGCGTCATAACGCCGACGGAACGCCCGATTGAAATAGGAAAGGTCGTTGAAGCCGGCCTCGTAGGCGATCGCGGTGATGCTGCGTCCGGCATGGCGTGGATCGCCGAGCATGCGATGGGCGCGCGCCAGCCGCTGGTTCATCATGAAATCAATCAAGGATGTGCCATCGCTCTCGAACAGCTTGCGGACGTAGCGTGCCGACAGTCCGTGGCGGGCGGCGACGTCCTGCGCCGACAGGTCGACATGGCCACCATGCGCGACGATATCGGCCTTGATGGCGCGCAAGCGGGCAACGCTGACGCCACGGCCGCGTGCGATCTGGGCCGCATCCCTGGTCGCGCCCATGGCGAGTGCGGCAAGGTCGAAGACATGCGTCGCCGCAAGGTGGCAGGCCTCCGCGGTCAACTCGTCTCCGACCTCCTGGATCGAGCTGATATAGTCGAGCAACAGCCGCATCGCCCCGCTCTGGGTCGGCAAGGGCCGCATAAGGACCGCGGCCGGATCGCCGATCAGAGGCGAAAGCTGCTTGCGCGAAAAACTGAGATTGACGAAGCGGAACCCGCCGGCGCCGATCAGGTTGAGGCCAACCTCTTCACCGCTCATCATGAGCGCCTGGCCGTTGCCGACCGCCTCCTCGCGGCCGCGATGCTTCATCACGCTGCCCCCGTCGAGGGCCGCCAGAAGAACGAAGTCGTCGTTGTCGATCAGCGACGACGTATGATGCACCCGGAATTCCGATGAGCTGCCGGTGGCGATGCCGAGGCCCGGCAACGCGCGCACCCGCATGTCGATCTGCGCCGGCGCCAGCGGATCGAGGTCCACCCTCAGAACGGTGCGGCCGTAAACCTCGCGCGTAATCTCGACGCGATCCCGCTCCGGAAACATCTCCGTCGCCAGCCTGAACGAAGCTGACGGCCCCATCGTCGCAGTCATCGACACCCCCATGCCCAAGAGCGCGGTCATATGCGCCGCGGCCTGCAAAACGTCAATCCCGGGCCGTTTTGGCCGCTTTCAGTGCCGTTCTGTCCAAGCTGACCCCCTTCGATGCCCCTAGTTTGCGGCGCGATTCCAAAACCGGAACCGCATTGGCGGCAATCCAAGGGGGCACGATGTTTCATTTGCAATTGTTCAAGACGCTGTCGGCACTGGCCGCGGCGGGCTTCAATCCGCGCGTCTATCTGCTGTCGATCGCCTTGGGCAACGCGGTGACCGATCATCGCGAGGCCAAGCTGCCGCCGCGCGCTGCCCGATGATGAGCAGCACCATGAAAAGGATCATTTTCCTGGCCCTGACCCTTGCCCTGGCGGGCTGCCAAACGGGCCAGGCCGACAACAACCCGGCATCGATCGCGAGCGCGGCCGGCAGCAAGAAGGCCCAGAACGAACCGACGACGGAAACGGCCTGCGCCGATGCCGCCAAGACGGCGGCGAAGGCGCAGACCAATGCGGCTCTGCTCGGCGGTGTCCTGTCGATGGCGGGGGGTCTTGGCGGTCTGGCTGGCAATGGTGGGGTCATTGCCGGCCAGGCCGCCTCGATCGGCGGCTCGGTTCTGCAGTCCCAGGCGACGAGCAGTGCCCGGGCCGGCATTGCGGAGGATTGTTATGGCTGAGCGGCGTTTCGCAGCCATGCGCCGGCTGGCCGGCGCGCTCGCACTTGCCGGCATGATCTTCGACAGCCCGCAGGCCTTGGCGCTGACAGCGCGGGATGCGTCGGCGGTCGTCGGCCTGATCGAGGCCTTGCAACCCGAATTCGGTCAGTTCGCCTATGACGAGGAGATCGCCGCCGACTGGTACGAGCGCGATGCCGCGGACAAGGGCTTGATCGGCACAGCCGGTTTCACCGCCGATAGCTGGAAGATCGCGCTTGGCGAGACCATGCGCGGGTTCCTGGCGACGATGCCGGTCGCAGAACTCGATGCCATTTTCGCCAAGCTCAGGAATGCCATATCCGGCATGAAGGAGCTGACCGACGCACAGAAGACAGAGACCATCGCCGCCATCGACGAAGAGGTCGAAGGGTTGATGGCTTTGCGGGCCGAGGGCGACCCCTTCGCCGATGTCGTCAGGCCGCTGACGCCAAAAATCCGCAGCCTCATCCTCGGCCCGGCGATGGGGCGATAGGATGTTGGGCAACAGGAAACGGGTGGCGGGAAAAGCAACTCCGAGCGGGAGCCTCGAGGCCGAACATCGCGGCATTTTTCCAACCACGGCACGTGTCAGGCGGGGCAGCCCGATCGCGATGCTTATCTGCCTGCTGGCGTCCAGCTGCAGCCAGACGGCCGCCAGCCCGCCGATCACGCCAGAGCAGCATGCGCAATTGGCGGAGCTGGCGGCCGGCCCGGACTCGCCGGAGGGCCTTGGCGAGGCCCTGGCTGCAGTCGAGGCGACCAGGAAAATGCAGGACTGCAGGGCCAGCATGAACGAGACGGCCGGGCAGATGAAGATGATGGGCGCGGTCAATGGCGCGGTCGGCATCGCCGGCCGCATGGCAGGCCCAGGCGGCAAGACAGCGGCGAAAATGGTGGCCATCGGCACCGCCAGGGCCGTGCGCGGCAAGCTCAGCCGCCAGATGCAATCATGCTGAGACGATTGGCCGATCAGGCCGGCAGCGGCCGCCGTGTCTTGGCGGCCGGGTCCGTTGCTCTCGCACCGGCATCTCGCGCGTGCGGCCCGATCGGCATGATCGCCGGGAATGGCGTCGCGCCAAAGGCAAACGTCCATTTGTAGCCGACCAGCCCGTCTTCCGGCGTCGTGTGCTGGTCGTGATGGGCCAGCAGTTTGGCGCGATCGGCGAGGTCCTGCGCCTCGCGTCGCACCATCTCCGCCGTCTCCGGCCGCATCCGCCTGCTAAAGCTGACGAAGGTCGCTTCCTTGTCGATATGGGTGATCGCCCAGCCGATGAAGTTCTTGTTGGTCATCTCGAACAGCGGCCGCAGCGGCCCTTCGAAATTCCACTGGATCGGCGTCTCGACAAGCAATCTCGCCGTGAGCCCGCGGCCGAGCGCGATCAGGCCGAGCTCCTCGAGATCGCGCAGATAGAGGAACATCGAGGCTTCGCTCAGGCCTTGCGAGCGCATGATGCCCTCGGGCGTGAATTTTTCCGACAGCATGACGAAGATGAACAGCAGTGCCGGCCGGCCGGCGAGCCTGCGTTCGATCTCCGGCGCGATGTGGTTGACCGGCCCAGGCCCCCGGTTCATCGAGCCGAGCACGTTCTCCAGCTCGACACCGGCGGCAGCGCAGATCTCCACCAGCCGGTCGAGCTTGCAGTTGCGCTCGTGGAAGATGCGCTTCACCGTCGGCTCGGAAACCCCCATGCGTTCGGCAAGCTCGCGATAGGTGACGCCCTTCGCCTTCAGCGTCCGCTTCAACGCGTCGAAGATAAGGCCGTTCATGGAATGCACCTCTTGCCGTGGGTTTCGTATCGACTTTCGATACTAGCGGTTATCGGCCTTTCCGGAGTATCGAAAATCATAGCTCTCCGCCGTCATCACAGGAGAGCAGCCATGAACACCCTCGTCACATCAGCCTTTCTCGCCGTCATCGGCATCGCAGCCGCGCCTGCCGCCGAGGCTGGAGAACTCTGGCGCGCCACCGGCCTCGAACAACCGGAATCGGCACTGTTCGACGCAGCCAACAATCGCCTTATCGTTTCCAACATATCAGGCAATCCCGGCGAGGCCGACGGCAACGGCTATCTCAGCGTGCTGTCCGTGGACGGCAGGACGGTCACCCGGCACTGGACCGACGGCATGGACGCGCCCAAGGGTATGGCGATAGCGGGCGGCAAGCTCTATGTCGCCGACATCACCAAGGTTCGCGTCGTCGACCTCGCTAGCGGCAAGCTCGTCGCCAGCATCACGGTACCGAACGCTGTTTTCCTGAACGACATGACATCGGACCAATCAGGCAAGATCTATGTCACCGACATGCTGGCCGACACGATCTATCGCATCGACGGCGAACAACCGGAACTGTTCGCTAGGGATGCGATGCTGGCTTCGCCCAACGGCGTCTTCGCCGATGGCGACAGGCTGATCGTCGCCTCCTGGGGCAAGGGCATCAAGCCCGACTTCAGCACGGCGGAGCCGGGTGGGCTGCTGTCGGTCGACATCGCCAGCAAGGTGGTTTCGCCCTTGCCGGGCGCGCAGAAATTCGCCGATCTCGATGGCGTCATAGCCATCGGCGACACCATCTACGCCACCGCCTACATGACCGGCACGCTCTACCGCTATCAAGCCGGCGGCGCGCCGGAAGCGTTGGCGCATTTCAAACCGGGCAGCGCCGACATCGGCACCGACGGCAAGTCGATCCTCTATGTGCCGTTGATGAACGAGGGCGAAGTGGCTGCGCTGAAGCTCGACTGAGAGCCATGATCGGTGCCTCAGGGCCGATCTCTGAGACGTTCGCCAACAGCCCCTGTCGTTCATCGGCGAGGATCGCCAACTCGAACTCTTATTGTGGCTAGTAAACGACGTCGCCCGGATCGGCCCGCCAAGCGCCAATAGCGTACATTGCCAAGCAGATATTTTGATGTCGCCTTTGGGCCGGTAGCAGTCCGTCAGCTTCTAGTGGAGAGGCATCGAAAGCGGACATCGGGTTGCGGGCGTACCGACGGCTCAATTGGGGCCGGCAGCAGACTGGCTGGTATTGTCGGGCAGCCGACGGTGGCGACGACGTAGGGAGACCGGTGCGGAGAGGGGAATCTGTGTTCTCAAACCAGCATCGACTGCTGGGCGGAGATACCCGCCGTCGCGCCTTGCGATATTGCCGTGGTGACCGAGGCCATGGCCGGGTTCGCAAGATCGCCGGCAGCATAGATGCCGGCTGTGCTGGTTTCGCGGCGCTCATCGACCTTGATGGCGATGCCGAGGGGCGTATTGACCGTGGCGAGGCCCACTAATTCATGCAGGCTTGCGGACGGCTTGTTGCGCGGATGCGCGAACAGGATGTCGACCGCGGCATTGCGGCCGCTCTCGAGATTAACGGTGGTGATATGGCCCCGGTGATGGGCGATTTCGGCGATCCGGCCATCAACGATAGGTATGTTGCGGCGCGCCAGATCGGCTCGAACATCGGGTGAAATGTCGTGACCATCGGCGAAGACCGTCAATGTTTCGGTCCAGTCGTGGTACAGCCTGACATAATTGTGCGACGGCGGGCCGGACCAGACGAGGCCCCAATGCTGGTCGGCGACTTCAAAGCCATCGCAATAGGGGCAGGGCACAATGGATGTGCCCCAGCTTTCGGCAAAGCCCGGAACATCCGGCATCTGGTCGGCGACGCCATAACTCAGGATCAGGCGGCGCGCCCCAAGGCGTTCGCCATCGCCAGTGAGGACCGAGAAATCGTCGATGGTGCCGGAGATGCTGTCGGCCCGGCCATTGACCAGCCTGATCGTGGGATAACGCGCCAGTTGCTTCCGCGCTTCGGCCAGGATGTCCAGCGGTGGCTTGTGATCGTGGCCGAGCAGACCATGCGAGTGGCCGGCGAAGCGGTTGCGCGGCAGGCCGGTATCGAGAACGGTGACCTTGCGGCGGGCACGTCCGAGCTGCAGGGCGGCGGCGAGACCGGCAAAGCTGCCGCCGATGATGATGACGTCATCCATGGTGATGGGCTCCGTGTGTGGATGAGGGATGGCTTGGCCTGGCTTGCACATTTTTGACACTGCGTGGTCGTAATTCAAGAATTATGATACTGTCAAGGACTGGAATTGTCGTGACCGAAAACAGCCAGGGCCGGCGCGGCCGGCCCGCCAATGAGGCGCTTGGCCAAACGATAGTCGACGCCGCGTGCGAACTCTTTGAGGAATTGGGTTTTCATGCGACGACATTGGACAAGGTCGCCCAGAGAGCGAAGATATCCAAGCTCAGCATCTATCGGCACTTCGAGAACAAGGAGGCGCTGTTCAGCGCGGCCATCGCGGCCCGCTGCCATCAGTTTGCACCACAGGCCCTTTTTGAAGGCGTCGACGGTTCGGCCGAAGATCAGCTCATGGTGGTGGGATCATCCCTGCTTCGCACGCTGTTGAACCCGGACGTCCGCAGTGTCGAAGCCATGATCATGGCCGACAAGACGAATCAAAAGTCGTTAAGCAAGCTCCATTACGAAGCCGGCCCCGCCCATGTCATCGCCCAAATCGAGGCCCTGTTGCGTCAGTTGCACGCGAAGGCGGTTCTGAACGTGACCGATCCTCTCCGGTCCGCCCGCCTGTTTGCCGCGCTTATCAAAGGATCCGATCTCCTGATTATCGCACGCTTCGATGAGGCGAGAGCAGAGGACGACAACGAAATCGAATCCTATTGCCGGTCGGCCGTCGCCATGTTCATCGCCGCGCACGGTGGCACGACCACCCGGGCGGATAGCCCAGGAGTACTTGCATGATATTTGGGGCTCGCATTGACATCAACGCGACTATTATCGTTGGGCAGCGGGCTGACCGGCGGCGTAACCTGCTACCACCCCATTCGAGGCCTTAGTGCTGGCTTAGCAGACCGTCAGCTTTCGGGAAGCTGCAACGATAGTCTGAATGGCGGAAACGAGGGCGCAAAGCGGCCGTTCACGTCGCGCCGTGCGTGAGTCAACCCAGGGCCAAAACGTTTGCGTTCAACCGGCGGACACCTGTGTGGCCCGCCGACCGGCAAATCCCGATTTCTACTCTGCCTCCAGCTTCCCTTTCAGCTGCGCCCGCGCATCCTTGATCGAGGCGGCATAGGTCACCAGCGGGCGCTTGACGCCGTGGTTGATCAGCATACGCCGGATCTGCGGCGCGGCACCTGATATGATGAAGCGGACGCCGGCGCGTTTCGCCTTGTGGGCGGCGCCCTCGATGACGTTGGCCGCCGTCGAATCGAAGAACGGTACGGCCGAGCAATCGAGGATGAAGTTTTTGCGCTGGTCGGCGATGCGGTCGAGCACGGTGCCGACGGTCGACGCGGCGCCGAAGAAGAAAGCGCCGGAGATGCGGTAGACCACGGTGTCGGCGTCGGTAGCCTCGCTGGCATCGTAGGCGTTGGTGCTGTCGGCGACATCCTCCTGCACCAGCGGCTGATCGGCCTCGACGGCAATGGACTTGGCCATGCGGTCGATGAACAGGATCGACCCCAGCACGAAGCCGACGACGATGCCTTCGGTCAGGTCGCGGAAGATGACGAGCAGGAAGGTCGCCATCAGCACCAGCGCGTCGCCGCGCGACGTGCGCAGCAAGGTGGCGAAGGCCTGTTTCTCGAACATGTTCCAGCACACGACGGCCAGCACGCCGGCAAGGGCGGCGAGCGGGATGTAGCTGGCGAGCGGCGCCGCCACCAGCATCAAAGCGAGCAGGATGGCGGCGTGGACGATGCCCGAAACCGGTCCGTGGGCGCCGGCCCGCACATTGGTCGCCGTGCGGGCGATGGTGCCGGTGGCACAGATGCCGCCGAACAGGGCGGACGCGATGTTGGCGAAGCCTTGCGCCACCAGTTCGCAGTTGGAGCGATGCCGCCGGCCGGTCATTCCGTCGGCGACCACTGCCGACAGCAGCGATTCGATGGCGCCCAGCAAGGCGAAGGCAATGGCATCCGGCAGCACGTCAATCATCCTGTCCAGGCTGACCGGTGGCAGAGCGGGCATTTGCAGGCTGCGCGGGATACCGCCAAAGCGGGTGCCGATCGTCTCCGCCGGCAGCGCAAGAAGCGCCACGACCAGAGACGCCAGCCCGATGGCGATGAGCATTGCGGGCCATGTCGGCCGCCAGCGCTTCAGGCCGGCGATGGTGACGAGGGTCAACACCGCCACCAAGGTCGCCGCCGGGTTGATGGTGCCGGCCGCCTCGGCGACCGCCATCAACTTGGACACCAGCGGTCCGGGCTCCTTGCCGGCAAGCCTCAGCCCGAACAGTTCGACGATCTGCCCGGAAAAGATGATGACGGCGATGCCGGCGGTGAAGCCGACCGTCACCGGATAGGGAATGAACTTGATGTATGTCCCAAGACGAAGATAGCCGATGGCGAGCAGGAAGACCCCTGCCATCATCGTTGCCAAAAGCAGCCCATCGATGCCGACACGGGCAACCGTCGCTGCCACCAGGACGATGAAGGCGCCGGCCGGACCGCCGATCTGGAAGCGGCTGCCGCCGAGCGCCGAAATGATGAAGCCGCCGACGATCGAGGTGTAGAGGCCGCGCTCGGGAGCGACGCCCGATGCGATCGCGATCGCCATCGACAAGGGCAGCGCGACGATGGCGACCGTCAGCCCGGCAATGGCGTCCGCCTTGAAGTCGGCGAAGGTGTAGCCCTCGCGCCAGACCGTCACCAGCTTGGGCGTGAACAATTCGGAAAATGTCGGCTTTGCCGACCCGTGGGCCGACCCGTGGCCAAACCGGTGGGCCGACTTATGGACCGGTTGATGCACTGCCCGCTGCGTCTGATCCATGGACTGCCTTTCGCACCCTGAAAGGCGGCGGGATCGTCGGCAGGGCTGTCGGCGGTCGCCGTCGCGACTTTATGCCGGCTCAGCCTTGGGACCCCGCGGCACGGCAGGCTTGAGGCGCACGCCCCGGCCGCCGCGCTCGCTGGTCTGGTTCTCGCCGATCAGCTCCACCCCGGCCTCGTCGAGAGCCTGGATGACCTTCATCAGCGTGTCGACCACGCCCCTGACCACGCCATCGCTCGCCTCCATGCGCTGGATGGTCGGAAGCGAAACGCCGGCGCGCTCGGCGAGCGTCTTCTGATCGATGCCGGCCAGCGCCCTTGCGGCGCGCATCTGCGCGGCAGTGATCATCGGCCACAATCCCCGTCTGAGTCTGCAGGAGTAAGGTGTAATACCATCATAGTGATGTTTCAAGCATTAGTATGAACCTCTGAGACGTAATGGGGCGGGCGTGACCGATCATTTTCAGATACTTCCCGGGATTGCGCGCTAGGGTGTCCATCTGGGCAGGGGGTAACGCGGTTGAGCATCCTCAAGACCTTCATGACGTGGGCGGCCTTGCTGTCGGCCGGCTGCGGGCACGGGCTGATCAACCGGCTGATCTAGGACGTAAACTCATAAACGCGGAATTATGAGGATAGAAAAGCGGTCCTTTCAAAAGTGGCCGGTTGGGTCACGGTTTTGAAGCGTAAACCAGACCGAGGAGGCTCTTTCCGAACCGTTCATCCCATAGCCGACCCCAATCCGCGATAAGCCGCTCCTCTGGTGTGACTGCGCGTCTAAATTCTACTAACCTCGATATGCCGCCGTCTTCCGTCTCAACATCTGCATGGGTCATTTTCGGAGTTCCGTCAGAAAAGCGTAGATACATGTACGCAAAAACAATCAGGTGCCGCTTTCCCAATGACGCGACACGCTCGTCAATTGTCTTGACCGCAGACTGCACTGCATTGAAATCAGCAATCCTTACCGCTCGCTCAAGCCGAACGAAGTCCAGAAAAACCAACTGATTCGTGATCGTAATAAGCCCGTCGGGCGTCTTATCGACGCCATGGGAAATCAGTTTCTCCTTGACGAATCCATAGATCGAACCGGGCATTCACAGCGTTTACAATGTGAACCACTGCGTTCGCTAGGAGTCTTTTCGACTGGCGGCTTTCTTATTGCTGCTAAATCTGATTCAGGCTCGGCATGAGCCGATATGACCTGACCGACTTCGAATGGGGCGTGATCCAGCCGCATCTGCCCAACAAGGTGCGAGGCGTGCCGCGTGTAGACGACCGACGTGTAATGAATGGCATCTTCTGGGTTCTGCGCTCCGGTGCGCCGTGGCGCGACCTGCCCGAGCGGTACGGCCCACGAACCACCTGCTACAACCGCTTCGTGCGATGGCGGAAGGCGGGCGTGTGGGACCGGCTGATGGATGCCATCACCGCCGCGCACGACGGTGACATCCAGATGATCGACAGCACCTCTGTTCGCGCCCACCAGCAGGCCGCGACGGCAAAAAAGGGGGGCCAGATCACTGTCTCGGTCGATCGCGCGGCGGGCTCACGACGAAAATCCACGTCGTTGTCGATGCGCAAGGGCTCCCCATCCGGCTCGGCCTGACCGCCGGACAGGCGCATGACAGTCAGATCGCAGATCAACTGCTCAACCACCTCAGCCCGCGCACCATCGTGCTGGCCGACAAGGCCTACGATGCGGATCGCATCCGCTCCTTGATCGAGGAGCAGGGTGCAACGCCCAACATCCCGCCTAAAAGCAATCGGCGCTGGAAGCCGTGCTTCAGCAAACGGCTCTACCGCGAGCGCAATCTGATCGAGCGCTTCTTCTCCAAGCTGAAGCACTTCCGCCGCATCGCCACCCGCTACGACAAGCTCGCCGCCAACTTCCTCGCTATGGTCCAGCTCGCTTCAATGCGCCTGTGGCTGCGCGCTTATGAGTCTACGGCCTAGTCTCCAGTCTCGCCGTCCGGGTGCTGCCCACGCCATCGCTGCCACGCCCGGGCAGCGAGCCAGCAAAGCATCGCCCAGACGAAGCCCGCGCACCAGCCGGCAAGCACGTCCGATGGCCAGTGGACGCCAAGATAGATGCGGCTGATGCCAACCAGCAGCGTCGTCAGAACCGCCAGCGACAGCACATAGATCTTCGTCATTCGACCGGGCAGGAAGCGTGCCGCCAGCGCGCCGAGCGTCAGATAGGTCACCGCCGACAGCATGGCGTGGCCGCTCGGAAAAGACAGCGTCGTTTCGTTGACGAGATGCGAGACGAGTTCGGGGCGCGGCCGGTCGATGCCGGCTTTCAGCAGGCTCGACAATACCTGCCCCCCGGCCACCGCCACGAAGATGAAAAGGGCGGTCGCCGGCCTGCGGATAAGCAGGAGATACACGATGACCGCCGTCACGATCAGCACCAGCACGCTGCCGCTGCCGAGGCTGGTGATGTCGCGCATCGCCCCTTGCAGCCACAGCGGGCCGACCGGGCTGTCGGGGCGGCCCGCCTGGCGGAAGGCGAGCAGGATTTCGGTATCGAAGGCGTGCGGCGTGGTGGCGCGCGCCATCTCCATCAGCTCCTCGAATCCCCACAGGCCGGCGGCGATGACCAGGCCGGCCAGCAGCACCGGGAATTCAACCCGGTTGAGCAAAGCGTTCGCGGCGTTCTTCATCGGCAATTCGCCCGTTACAGCCGGCCTTGCAGATAGGGTCCGAGCGTGATCAGCGCCACCGCTGCGATCGCCAGCATGATCCCGGTCGCCTGCAGCGCATTGACGCGCTCGCCGAAGAAGACCAGTGCCACGACGTTCACCGAGACCAGCTGGATGACGGCGGAAAGGCTGAACGACACCGACATGCCGAATTCGCGGATCAGCCGCAGCATGATCAGATTGCCCAGCGAATAGAGTGCCAGCGTCAGCGCGATCTTGCCAAGGCTCGGCGCCAGGCCCCATTGCTTGGCGGCTGTCGCCGCCAGCAGGAAAATGACCGTCGAAAAGCCGAGCTGCAGCAATCCTGAAAAACTCAACGCTCCGTCCCCTCTCGAAGCGGCTCCCGCCGCGTGTGTCGCGGACGTTGTTTCCCAAGCGCGCCGGGACGTCAAGCGACCTCGACCAAACGAAGCTCTTGGCAATGGCAAGCCGGAAGCTCAAAGTACTACCATCGCCCAATCTGTCGGTTCGAAGGGCGGTCAGGGGCTCATGATTCGCAGTTTTCAAAACCTGGTGCGGCGCTGGAGCGAGCTTTCCCTTGCCCTGCAATTCGTCATTGCCGGCGGCTTTGGCCTGCTGGCTGTCATGTTGGTGGTCGGCACCTGGGTGACGGCGCAGATCCGGGACGGCGTCATCCGCAATTCGGCCGCCACGACGGCCCTTTATGTCGACAGCGTGATTGCGCCGCTGCTTCCCGACTTGCGCAAGGAGCAGGAGCTCAGCGAGTCCGTCAAGCAGGCGCTGGACGAGACGCTTGGCCAGGGCGCGCTTGGTAAGCGCCTCGAATCGTTCGTACTCTGGCGCCGCGACGGGACGGTTCTCTACGCCAAGGAGACGGCCCTGATCGGCCGCCGCTTCGGTCCGAGCGACAATCTGCGTTCCGCCTTCGAAGGCAACGTCGTCGCTGAATTCAATACATTCGATGATGATGAACGCGAGGAGAAGGCTACCCGCTTGCCCTTGCTGGAGATCTACAATCCCGTGCGCGAGCCCTGGTCGGGCGAGGTGGTGGCGGTCACCGAGTTCTATGAGATCGCCGACGATTTCCAGGCCACCCTGGCGTCCGCTCTGTGGTCGAGCTGGCTGATCGTGGCCGGCGCGACCCTGGCGGCATTCCTGCTCCTGTCGGGCATCGTCCTGCGCGGCAGCCGCACCATCGACGACCAGCGTGGGGCGCTGCGCCGCCAGGTGTCGGAGCTGCAGGGTCTGGTGGCGCAAAACAGTGCCTTGCGACTGCGCGTGCAACGGGCCTCTCGCCGCGCCACCGCGCTCAACGAAAGATATCTGCGCCGCATCGGCGCCGACCTCCATGACGGCCCGGCCCAACTCGTGGCCCTGGCGGCGCTGCGCATGGATAGTCCGATATTTTCCAGCGATGGCCATTCGGGCGTAAGCCGTTCGACCGAGGTCGCGATGATCCGCAAGACACTGGAGGATGCGATGCGCGAAATACGCGGCATCTGCACCGGCCTTGTCCTTCCGCAGATCGAGACGGCTGCCGCAAACGACATTCTGCGGCTGGCCGTCAAGGAACACGAGCAGAGGACGGGAACGTCGGTGACGCTGACGCTGGCCGGACAGTTGCCGGAACCCGGCGCTTCCGAGAAGATCAGCATCTATCGTTTCGTTCAGGAAGGGCTGAACAACGCCTATCGCCACGGGCTAGGCAAGGATCAGGCGGTGAGTGCCGGGATGAAAGGTGGCAGGCTTTTTGTCGAAGTGTCGGACGGCGGGCCGGGTTTCGATCCGGCGGCACGGGTCGAGGGCCTCGGGCTCGCCGGCCTCAGGGAGCGGGTCGAAAGCATTGGCGGACAGTTCGAAACCTTGACCGGGCCGCAAGGTACGCGTTTGGTAATCCGTCTGTCGGTCGAGGAGCAAGCATGACTGGTACCATCCGCATCGCCATTGTCGACGATCATCCCCTCTTTCGCGAAGGTGTGACGCGCAGCCTGTCGGAGATCGGGGGCTTCGAGATGGTTGGCGAGGGCGCCACGGCGCAGGATGCCGAACGCCTCGCCACGACGGTGCGGCCCGACATCTTGCTGCTCGATATCTCCATGCCTGGCGGCGGGCTGACCGCGGTCGCAAGCATCCTCGCCAGCCATCCCGCCCAGAAGATCGTCATGCTGACCGTTTCGGAGGCCAATGCCGATGTGACAAAGGCGCTGAACGCAGGGGTGAATGGCTATGTCCTCAAAGGCGTCGGGTCGCGCGGGCTCGCCGACATCCTGCGCAATGTTGCAGCCGGCGAAAGCTATCTGTCGCCGACGCTGTCGGCCCGGCTGCTTTCGGATCTCCAGTCCCAGCAGCCGACCGACGGCATTGCGGAACGGCTGCGGCAGCTCACCGATCGGCAGACGGAAATCCTGCGGCTGGTGGCGGAGGGGCTGAGCAACAAGGAAGTCGCCTTGCGGCTTGAGCTGCAGGAGAAGACCGTCAAGCATCACATGACCGGGGTGCTGTCGAAGCTCAATGTGCGAAACCGCACCGAAGCGGCCTTGATGATGCGTGAGTTGCGCGACCGCGACAGGCCTTCTTAGAGCATTTTACCGTTTCACGGAAACGGCGAGCTGCTCTAATTCTTTGTTTTGACGCGATTCTAGACGGAAAACCGCTTCACACTTTTCCTAGAATTGCTCCAGGCCAGGTACGGAGAAATGCGCAGCGGTTTCCCGTCCCGGATTGCGCAAAAGCACGTCGCGCCTCGGGACTGCAGCCATTGCGGTGCCGAAAACCGGGACGCTGGCCAAAAACGAGGTCACCTCCGCCGGGGGGCGGCGGAGGTGACGTGCAAAGCTGACCGTTGCCTGTTGGCCAGCTTCACAAGGCCTTGAGACGATTGGCATCGGCCGGGGTAGCCTGGCGGTCGATGATCGTGCGACCGAGCGCGTCCTTCATGCTGAAACGACCGTTCTCGAGCTTTTCCGTTATGCCGTCGGGGTGCCGGACCGTGATCTTGTTGCCGGTCACGTCGACCTTGTCACCGGTCTTTGCATTGACATGGCTCCCGCTCTTACCCTGATTGGATCCTGATTTGCCGCTGTTGCCATTCCCATTGCCGTTGCCGCTATTGCCGCTGTTCCCGCTATTGCCTCCGCCGGAATTGCCGCCGTTGCCGCCGCCACCTTTGCCGGCGTATGCGCTGGCGGTCTGGATGCCGGAAACGGAGCCGTCCAGGACAATTTGGTAGGGAGCAATCGTCAACGCCAGCGCCGCTGCCGATTTGAGCGCCAGCCGGCAACAACGGGTCGTGACCGATCTGTGCATTTTGATCTCCGACGACTGAGCCCGGCGCGCCCCACCCCAACGTTGCAGTGCAACAACATTGCCGAAAGACGCGGCGCCCGGAAGCGACCTCCGACCGTTGCGGTTGTCAACTAGGACCTTTGCAAGCGCAAGATTGGACTAAAGTCCCAAGCCTATGCTACATTAGCTTTGCATGAACGGCGCCGCCATCGCTAAACGGGAGACTCGCTTTCCCGACGCCTGACGACGGCAGACGCCGAACATCAAGTCACCTCCGCCGGGGGCGGCGGAGGTGACTTGTCGAGCCGGCTTTGTCCGTTGATCCGTTTGCAACGACTGACGCCATGGATGCGCGGCGAAACATGCCGCCGAAGGTCTCCTTCATCTCGAAAAGACGATTCCGGAGCAGTTCACGGCCTTCGGGAATGCTGAGCCAGCGCTGCGCGTAGTGCCTGTCGCCTCTGAAAGGCCTCCCGATGTCACGAAAATGTGACCCGGCGATTATAAGGGGGGTCAAACAGGTACCCCACGCTCCAGCCAACCCGACAGCCAGAGGCAAGCCACGATGACTGACCTTCGCTCCCCCGACACCCGATTCCGCACCAGCCTGCTTGAGGAAAACGACGGTCCGGCCATCAACGCCTCCGACAACCGCACCATGGGCGAGATCATCGCCGCGCGGTTCTCGCGCCGCGGCTTCCTCAAGGGCTCGCTGGCCGTCTCGGCCATCGCCGCCACCGTCAGCCCGCTGGCGCTGATCAGCGCCGACGAGGCCAGGGCAGCGGAAGGCTCTGCCTTCGCGTTCGACGAACTCGAGGCCGGCATCGACGACAAGCACCATGTCGCGTCGGGTTACGATGCCGATGTCCTGCTGCGCTGGGGCGATCCGTTGTTTGCCGATTCGCCCGACTTCGACCCCATGAAACAGTCGGCCGAGGCCCAGGCGAAACAGTTCGGCTACAACAATGACTATGTCGGCTACATCCCGATCGACGGCTCGGCCGAACATGGCCTGCTGGTGGTCAACCACGAATACACCAATCCGCATCTGATGTTCCCGGGCATCGTGAAGATCGTCGAAAAGGACGGCAAGAAGTCAGCAGAAATCGCACCCCTCTCGAAGGAGCAGGTCGATGTCGAGATGGCCGCCCATGGCGGCACCATCGTCGAGATCCGCAAGGACGGTGGCAAATGGCAGGTGGTGCGCGACGGCAAGCTCAACCGCCGCATCACCTCCAACACCGAAATGGCGCTGTCCGGCCCGGTTGCCGGCCATGACCGCGTCAAGACCAATGCCGATCCGTCCGGCACCAAGGTGTTCGGCACGTTCAACAATTGCGCCGGCGGCGTCACGCCCTGGGGCACCTATGTGATGGCCGAGGAGAACATCCATGGCTATTTTTCCGGCGAGCTGCCGGAAGGCCACAAGGAAGCCGCGAACTACAAGCGTCTCGGCATTCCCGAAGGCGCCTATGAATGGGCGGCGCATTACGAGCGTTTCGACCTCGCCAAGGAACCCAACGAAGCCAACCGCTTCGGCTGGATCGTCGAGGTCGATGTCAACGACCCGACCTCGACGCCGAGGAAGCGCACCGCCATGGGCCGCTTCAAGCATGAGGGCGCCGAATCGATCGTCGCCAAGGACGGCCGCGTCGTCTTCTATCTCGGTGACGACGAGCGCTTCGACTATGTCTACAAGTTCGTGACCAGGGCCGCGTTCAATCCGAACGATCGTGCCGCCAACAAGGACCTGCTCGACGATGGCACGCTGCATGTCGCCAAGTTCGCCGAAGACGGCACGGTCGAATGGCTGCCGATCGTCTTCGGCCAGGGGCCGCTGACGGCTGAAAACGGTTTTGCCAGCCAGGCCGACGTGCTGATCGAGACGCGCCGCGCCGCCGACCTGCTCGGCGCCACCAAGATGGACCGCCCGGAAGACGTCCAGCCCAATGGCGTCAACGGCAAGGTCTATGTCATGCTGACCAACAATTCGAAGCGCAAGGCCGACCAGGTCGACGCTGCCAACCCGCGCGCCGAAAACGCCTTCGGCCACATCATCGAAATCGCCGAGGACGGCGGCGATTTCACCGCCGCCAAGGGCAAGTGGGAAGTGCTGCTGAAATGCGGCGATCCGGCGGTCGCCGATGTCGGCGCCACCTTCTCGACAGCAACGACGGCCAATGGCTGGTTCGGCATGCCCGACAATTGCGCGGTCGATTCGGCCGGGCGTCTCTGGGTCGCGACCGACGGACAGGGGCCGAAAGCCACCGGCCGCACCGATGGCCTGTGGGCAGTGGACACCGAGGGGGCGGCGCGGGCGACCTCGAAACTGTTCTTCCGCGTGCCGATCGGCGCCGAGATGTGCGGTCCGCTGTTTGCGCCCGACGACCAGACCGCCTTCGTCGCCGTCCAGCATCCGGGCGACGGCGGAGAGGACTGGGAAGCGTTCGGGCGCCCCTCTTACTATGAGGACCTGTCGACGCGCTGGCCCGACTTCAAGCCCGACATGCCGGTGCGGCCGTCGGTGGTCGCCATCACCAGACAAGGCGGCGGCAAGATCGCGGTCTGATTGCCCACTCGCATGGGCAGCAGCGGAGCAGAATTTGCGCCGCTGCTGCGCCTTGAAGCCGCGGCATGTATCCCTTGGGCTGCGGAGCAGCTCCAGAGGTCTGCGCCGCGTCGCTTCGCTCCTTGCTCCGCCCCAGGATGACGAGGCGACGGGGGAAGTCGGTCAAGCCTCGGGAAAGATTGGCAATTTAAACGTGGCGCTCTAGGTCTTTATCAGGAGATCGCCATGTCGAAGTCTGTCTATGACCGTGGCTTGCTCAAGCCAGCCGATATCGCCAAGCTGCAGCGCGTGTTCGACGAGGCCTGCCGGCGGCGCGAGGCACATCCCGATTCCGCCGACGCGCGGGAAATCGCGCTTAACCTGCTCGCCCTGCACAATGCCGGCATGGTGTAAGAAGACATGCTGATGGAAGCCGTCGGTTTCCGGCGGCTGGAACCGAAATCAGCGTGATGCGCTGGATTGGTGCGGGGCCGACCTTGCAATTCGTTTGGCGATCGCCTTGGCCAGGATGCCGGCATTGGCGAAGCAGCCGCGAATGCTTGGCCGCATGCCGGTGAACCACAGACCGGGCAATTTTGGATCGGCTTGGCCACCGTTGAAGAGCGGAACGCCCTTGGCGTCGAGCACGCCGAGCTTGCCGACCATGGGCTCCAGCCCGGTGCGGTAGCCTGTCGCGGCAATGACGATGTCGGGATAGATCAGGCTGCCATTGGCCAGGATCACGCCATCGCGGGTGAATTCCCGTATGCCCGGCACGACGGTGATCTTGCCGGCCTTGATGGCGCCGACGGCGCCGTCATCGGCGGCGATCGCGGTATAGTCCGAGGTCAGGCGGCTGGCGCCGCCCGCAGGCGCGGCCGGCAGGCCGAATTTGGTCAGGTCGCCGAAAACCAGGCGCTGCGTTGCCGTCATCACCGCATCGGCGAGCCGCAACGGCAGGCGCGCCATGAACGGCGAAAGCCGGTGCACGGCGATCTTGGCAATCCGCTTGGGCAGCAAAGCGGGGCCGCTGCGGGCCGACAGCCAGATAGCGGCCGTGTCTATGCCGGCCAGATGATTGAGCGCATCGAAGCCCGAATTGCCGGCGCCGACGACCAGCACTCTTTGGCCCGCATAGGCTTGCGCGTCACCGAAATCCGCCGAATGGATGATGCGCCCGACGAAATCCTTCATGCCTTTCCATTCGGGGGTGAATGGCTGGCTGTCGCGGCCGGTGGCGATGACGACATTGCGGGCGAAGCGCAGTCCGGTGCTGGTGCGCAATGCCCAGTGATCGCCCTTGAAGGTGATCTCTTCGACCGCGACGCCAAATTGCACCGGCAGCCGGTTCTCCTTCTGGAAATCGTTCATGTGGCGGATGACGACCATCCTTTGCGGAAAGGCGGGCGTGCCAGGGGGAAAGGCGAGACCAGGCAGCGAAGAAAGATCGCGATGGGTGTTGAGATGCAATTGCTGGTGGCGCCGGTGCCAGGGCTCGGCCAGCCGGCTTTCCTTTTCCAGGATCGCCGTCGGCACGCCGGCGTTCATCAAGGCATGCGCGGCGGCCAGCCCGGCAGCACCGGCGCCGACGACGATTGCCGGCTCGACCATGGCCGGCAGATCCGCAACCGATCTGATTGTCGTATCCGTCATTCACTCGAATCCCATTGGACGTCCCGCCGCAAGGCTCGCAGGACGCTGTAACCGTTTGATCGCGCGCAGGATCCCTGCAGCAAACCGCGGCCGAATTTCGAGCGATGCGATTTAGAGCCACACGCCGGGCCGCGGTTGCGCTCTATATGGCATATGCGCGATATCAACGGTAATCAGGTCGCGGCAATGTGATTGATTCGAGGCCTTGGTGGCTGGCGGGTCTCGGTTATCCCCCACGCGCATGTCCGAAATCGAGTCCGATTTTCGAGTCATGCGCAGAATCAAAGTGTTACAGCACCTTGGCGCGTCCTGGACGGCCGGCGCTGTAGGCGGCACGCGGAATCTCGACCATGCCCTCCTTGCGGTTTTATTTCGACAAGATCCTTGAGGCTGCCGCGCCCGAGGTCGAGCGGCAGGCGCTGACCCATGTCGAACGCCTGGCACTGGTGCGCCGCTATGGCGACTTCTCGCTCGCCTATTCCACCGCCGTGCAAGGCAAGCTTTCCTATTTCGGCGACGCCGACGGCTACATCGCCTTCGGTACCAAGATGAAGCACCATTTCGCGCTCGGCGACCCGGTGGCGGCTCCGGCGCGTCGGGCCGATTACATCAAGCGCTTCGTCGAGACCGCCGGCAGCCCATGGTTCGTGCAGGTGGGCGAGGACACCGCACGCGTGCTGGCCGGCCTTGGCTACAAGGTCAATCGCCTCGGCATCGACACCCGCCTCGCCCTGCCCGAGCATGATTTTTCCGGGAAGCGCAACGAGACCGTGCGCTACTCCGAGCGCTGGCTGCTGAAGAAAGGCTTTTCGTTCGAAGAGGACAAGCGCACCATCTACCTCGACGAGATCGCCCGGCTTTCGGAAAACTGGCGCGGCGACCGCATCGTCAAGCGCTGGGAGATGGGCTTTCTCAACCGCCATTTCGCCGACCATCTCGGCACCGACATGCGCCGTTTCGTCCTGCACGGTCCCGATGGCGAACTGGTCGCTTTGCTCGACTTCGACCCGTTGTTTGCCGACGGCAAGGTCATCGGCTACACCACCGCCTTCAAGCGCAAGCATCTCGACGCTTCACCGCATGCCGAGGTCGGCCTGACCAAATTCGCCGTCGACCGTTTTCGCGAAGAGGGCATCTCGGTGGTCACGCTCGGCCTGTCGCCGCTCGTCGATGTGGGTCCGAGCGGATTTGCCGAAAGCGATTTCTGGCGCAATGCCTTCCAGCGCGCCTATTCTTCGCCCTGGGTCAACCGCCGCAGGTTCAACCTGCAGGGCCAGGCGGCCTTCAAGCGCCGCTTCCACGGCGTCGAAGAGCCGGTCTATATCGCCTTCCGCAAGGGAACGTATGTCGAGATGCTGGGGCTGCTGCGGCTGGTCAAGGCGATCTAGGTCTGCTGATATTCAGGTGATGCCGGCCTGCAAATGGCGGCTTCCTGCGCTTCCGGTGCTCACGTACGAAAAGTACGCTCCGCTCCGGTTCTCGGAATCCACCATTTTCGTCTCGGCCTGACCTGAATCTCAACAGACCTGTACTCTCGCCGCTCAATTCCTCAGCCGATAACCGGTCCTGAATATCCAGGCGACGATGCTTATGCAGACCAGCAGGAAGACGACCGTCATGCCGAGGCTGACGCCGACCGAAACGTCGGACTTGCCGTAGAAGCTCCAGCGGAAGCCGCTGATCAAATAGACGACCGGGTTGAACAGCGTCACCGTGCGCCAGATCTCGGGCAGCATGTTGATCGAATAGAAGCTGCCGCCGAGGAAGGTCAGCGGCGTGATGATCAACAGCGGCACCAGCTGCAGCTGCTCGAAACTCTTCGCCCAGATGCCGATGATGAAGCCGAACAGGCTGAAGGTCACCGCCGTCAGCACCAGGAAAGCGAGCATCCAGAACGGATGCAGGATGGTGAGCGGTACGAACAGCGAGGCGGTGGCCAGGATGATCAGGCCGAGGATGATCGACTTGGTCGCGGCGCCGCCGACATAGGCGATGACGATCTCCAGATAGGAGACCGGCGCCGACAGAAGCTCGTAGATCGAGCCGACGAATTTCGGGAAATAGATGGCAAAGGAGGCGTTGGAGATCGACTGCGTCAACAGCGACAGCATGATCAGACCCGGCACGATGAAGGCGCCGTAGCTGATGCCGTCGATCTCGGTGATGCGCGAGCCGATGGCCGAGCCGAAGACGACGAAATACAGCGATGTCGAGATGACCGGCGAGACGATGCTCTGCAGCACGGTGCGGAAAGCACGCGCCATTTCCATCCGGTAGATCGCCCATACTGCGCGAAGGTTCATGGCTCCCTCCTCACCAGATTGACGAAGATCTCCTCGAGCGAAGAGTTTTGCGTGTCGATATCGCGGAACTGGATGCCGCCGGCCTCGAGGTCGCGCATCAACGAGGCGACGCCGGGCCGCTCGGCCTGGTTGTCATAGGTGTAGGTCAGCTGCCCGCCATCCGGCGACAATTCCAGCGCATAGCGCGAGAACGCCTCGGGAATGGCCGTCAGCGGATTGCGCAGTTCCAGCACCAGCCGCTTGCGGCCGAGCTTGCGCATCAGTTCGGCCTTGTTCTCGACCAGGATGATCTCGCCGCGATTGATGACGCCGACGCGGTCGGCCATCGCCTCGGCTTCCTCGATATAGTGCGTGGTGAGGATGATGGTGACGCCGTCCTCGCGCAGCCGGCGCACCATCGCCCACATGTCCTGGCGCAGCTCGACGTCGACGCCGGCGGTCGGCTCGTCGAGGAATAGGATGCGCGGCTCATGCGACAGCGCCTTGGCGATCATCAGCCGGCGCTTCATGCCGCCCGACAAGGTGATCGCCTTGGCGTCCTTCTTGTCCCACAGCGACAGGTCGCGCAGCACCTTCTCGACAAAGCCGGGGTTGGCCGGCTTGCCGAACAGGCCACGGCTGTAATTGGCCGTCGCCCAGACGCTCTCGAAGGCGTCGATGGTCAGTTCCTGCGGCACCAGCCCGATCAGACCGCGCGCGGCGCGATAATCCTTGTTGATGTCGTGGCCGTCGACGGTGACCGTGCCCGACGAACGGTTGACGATGCCGCAGACGATCGAGATCAGCGTCGTCTTGCCGGCGCCATTGGGTCCAAGCAGCGCGAAGATCTCGCCGCGCTGAATGTCGAGATTGACTTCCTTGAGCGCGGTGAAACCGGTTGCGTAGGTCTTGGAGACCCCGGAAATGGACAGGATGGAAGGCATGGATGAAAACGGCTGCTTGAAAGAGGTCCCCTGATATAGGACGAATGTCGGTGCTTGCAACCGCAAGTCAATGCCCTGCTGACAGTTCTCGACAATCGTGCCCGGCCGGCCGTTGCAGGTGCGGCGCACAGGCCCAGAGTTGCGCGGCACAACCGGCAAAATTGTCCTGTGGCGTTCAGCCTCGCGGCAGGACGCCGCTTTGACCTGAACTCGCTTCGGGCCTATCCTTCGCGAGTATTTGCAGCAGCCGGAGCCCATCATGGACCCGCTCATACTTTCGCGTATCCAGTTCGGCACGAATATTTCATTCCATATTCTATTTCCGACGATCACCATTGCGCTGGGTTGGGTGCTGCTGTTCTTCAAGCTGCGCTACAACGCGACCAACGATTCCGCTTGGATGCGCGCCTATTTCACCTGGGTGAAGGTTTTCGCGCTGTCCTTTGCCATGGGCGTGGTTTCGGGCGTCACCATGAGCTTCCAGTTCGGCACCAACTGGCCGGGCTACATGGAAAAGGTCGGCAACATCGCCGGGCCGCTGCTGGCCTACGAAATCCTCACCGCCTTCTTCCTCGAAGCGGCCTTCCTCGGCATCATGCTGTTCGGCTTCCGCCGCGTCTCCAACCGCATCCACACGCTGGCGACGGTGCTGGTCGCCGGCGGCACCACCGTCTCGGCATTCTGGATCATCGCGCTCAATTCCTGGATGCAGACGCCGGCCGGCTTCGAGATGCGCGACGGCGTGGCGCATGCGGTCGACTGGTGGGCAATCATCTTCAACCCGTCAATGCCTTACAGGCTGACCCACATGCTGCTGGCGTCGGGGCTGACGGTGTCGTTCCTGATCGCTGGCCTGTCGGCGCTGCGCTATCTCACCGGCGACCGCTCGGAATCGATGTGGAAGGCGCTGCGCACCGGCGTCTTCACGGCGGCGACCCTGATCCCGATCCAGATCTTCGCCGGCGACCAGCATGGGCTGAACACGCTGGAGCATCAGCCGCAGAAGATCGCCGCCATGGAGGCCAACTGGAACACCGGCCCCAACGTGCCGCTGGTGCTCTTCGCGCTGCCCGACGAGGCAGCCAGGGAGAACAAATTCGAGATCGCCATTCCCAATGGGGCCAGCCTGGTGCTGCGGCACTCGACCAGCGGCGTGGTGCCGGGGTTGAACGACTATCCCGGCAATCATCCGCCGGTCTTTCCGGTGTTCTGGGGTTTCCGCATCATGGTCGGCACGGGCATATTGATGCTGCTCGTCTCATGGTCGGCGGCCTTCTTCCTCAAGCGCCGGCACAGCCTGCCCAAGCCGCTGGCCATGCTGATGGTGCCGATGGCGCTGTCGGGCTGGCTGGCGACGCTGGCCGGCTGGTACACCACCGAAATCGGCCGCCAGCCCTGGCTGGTGACCGGCGTGCTGAAAACCGCCGACGCGGTCGGCCCGGTGGCCGGCAGCCATGTCGCGCTGACGCTCGCCATATACCTCGTTCTCTATGTGCTGTTGCTGATCGCCTATCTCGGCGTGCTGGTGCACCTGGCGCTGAAGGCGGCGAAGGACGGCGATTCATCGCCGCTGCCGGGCGTCATGAACGCCGCCATGTCGCAGCCGGCGGCTGGCGAGTAGGAGAAGAAAATGAGCTTCGACTGGCCAACCGCGCTCCCCTTGATCTTCGCCGGCCTGATGGGCCTCGCCATCCTGATCTACGTCATTCTCGACGGTTTCGATCTCGGCATCGGCATTCTGTTCGCCGCCGCTGAAGACGCCGAACAGGATACGATGATTGCCGCGATCGGCCCGTTCTGGGACGCCAACGAAACCTGGCTGGTGCTGGCCGTCGGCCTGCTGCTGGTCGCCTTCCCGCTGGCGCATGGCGTCATCCTGACGGCGCTCTACATTCCGGTCTTCGTGCTTTTGCTCGGGCTGATCCTGCGCGGCGTCGCCTTCGATTTCCGCGCCAAGGTGCCGACCGAGCGCAAGCACCGCTGGAACCGTATTTTCTTCCTCGGCTCCATCATCGCATCGCTGGCGCAGGGCTATATGCTGGGCGTCTATGTGCTGGGCCTCGATGTCGGCCTCGGCGGCGTGGCGTTCGGCGTGCTGGTGGCGTTCTGCCTTGCCGCGGCCTATGCGGCGATGGGCGCCGCCTGGGTGATCTACAAGACTGAAGGCGAGTTGCAGAGGAAGGCCGTGCGCTGGCTGCGCACCGCGCTGGTGCTGACCGCGCTCGGCATGGCGGCGGTGTCGCTGGCGACGCCCTTCGCCAGCCCGCGTATCTTCGACAAATGGTTCGTCTGGCCGGTAATGCTTTATCTGTCGCCGCTGCCGATCCTGTCGGCGCTTTTGTTCCTGTGGCTGTGGCGGCAGACCTTCCATCTGCCGAAGCCCGACGACCGCCATTCGTTGATGCCGTTCCTGACGCTGGCCGCCATCTTCGCGCTCGGCTTTGCCGGCCTCGCCTGGTCGTTCTACCCGTTCGTGGTGCCGGATCGCCTGACCATCTGGCAGGCGGCTTCCGCGCCGGAGAGCCTGGCCATCATTCTGGCCGGCACCGTGGTCGTGCTGCCGGTCATCATCTTCTATTCGTTCTATGCCTACCGGGTGTTCGGCGGCAAGGCGACGGATTTGACTTATGATTGAGGTGGGTCAGTGGGGGTCAAGGTGGCAGCGGCTACCGTGCCTTTGTCATCCTAGGGCGGAGCAAGGAGCGAAGCGACGCAGCGCAGACCCTAGGATCCATGCCGTAACGGTGGTGCAGTGATCCGACGGTGCAAGAAACGGTGCGCCTACCACCCCGTCCCGCGAAAAAGCTTGAACCACTCCGGATTCGCTTTTTCGATCAGGTCGATCTTCCATTGGCGAGGCCAGCGCTTCAGTGATTTCTCGCGCTGGATGGCATCAGTGATGTCGAAAATTCCTCATACCAGACCAGCCGCTGCACGCCGTAGCGGCTGGTGAACCCTGCGCCTTGGCCGGATTTGTGTTCCGGCATGCGGCGGCCGAGGTCATTGGTGACACCGATGTAGATCGTGCCACGCTTTTGGCTAGCGGTCATGTAAACGTAGCCGGTCATCGCGTAAGGATAGCTGGCGATCTACCGGGCAGCTATCCTGATCCGCCGCATTCTACGACCAATGTCACGGCATGGATCCTAGGGTCTGCGCTGCGTCGCTACGCTCCTTGCTCCGCCCTAGGATGACGAAGGGAAGGAGGGCATCGCCGCCCTTCGCACCTCCCACACGCCAACCAGCGCTATCTCAATTGCTCGCCGACAGCACCAGCACGGGCTTTTCGCTGTAGAGCGTCGGGAACAGTGCCTTCAAGTTCGCCACCTTGGGCAGGTCGTTGTAGACGATGTAGGGATAGGTCGGGTTCAGCGTCAGGAAATCCTGATGGTAATTCTCGGCCGGATAGAAGGTCTTGCCGGTTTCCAGCGTGGTGACGATCGGCTCCGGGAACACCTTGGCCTGGTCGAGCTGGGCGATGTAGCTTTGCGCGATCTTCTTCTGTGCATCGTTTTCGGCGAAGATCGTCGAGCGGTATTGCGTGCCGGAGTCCGGACCCTGGAAATTCAGCTGGGTCGGGTTGTGGGCGACCGAGAAATAGACCTGCAGCAGCTGGCCATAGGTCACCTTCGACGGATCGTAGGTGATCTCGACGGATTCGGCATGCCCGGTGCGGCCTGAGCCGACCGTCTCGTAGACGGCGGTGTCCTTGTCGCCGCCGGTGTAGCCGGAGACGGCCTTGGTGACGCCCTTGACGTGCTGGAAGACGCCCTGCATGCCCCAGAAGCAGCCGCCGGCGAAGATTGCCTTTTCAGTGCCGGTGGCCGCCTTCTCGTCGATTGCCGGCGGCGGGATCTTCACCGCGTCCTCGGCCGAAACCGCCGGCGTCAGCCAGAAGGCGGCGCCCGCTGCGGCAAGTGCCAGGGCGGCGAGCGCGCTGCGGAAGACGTTCGACGATTGTCTGGTGACTGGTTTTTGAATGTCGGTCATGGCTTGAGCTCCTGTGACGTCCATCATGTGGAGTCTATTGGATAAGATACGATCATGCGACGGGCGAGTTGCGGCCGAAGCCTCACTTTCACGTGCATCCGGATACGGACCCGCGGGACCGAAGCCGGAAACAGCACCACCTTTACTTGGCCGGCGCCATCGCATCCGTTGCCGGCTTCATGGCGTCGGCGGCCGGCTTCATGGAATTGGTGGCCATCGGATCGGCTGGCTTCATCGCCTCGGTTGCAGGCTTCATCGCATCCGCGGCCGGTTTCATCGCATTTGCAGCCGGCTTCATCGCGTTGGTCGCGTCGTCGGCACGAGCGATGCCGCCGGAAAACAGCGCCGTCGAGCACAAAGCGAGAGCGAGCGCCGGCAGCGTCAGGCGGGAAATGGTCATGATGATCTCCTTGGGTTGGTCGTGAAGGCGCGCCCTCTTGGCGGCCGTGCTATGCGGCGCCGCTCCATGCGGCGTTGCGCAATCTCTTGCCGAAGCGCGATCTAGTCGGTCGCGGCAGCCAGGATCGGTCCGCCACCGGGCGACTGCACGAGCACGGCGGTGCTCAGGCCGCCGGATGCGGCGGGCAGCGGATACGTCGTGGCCGCGCCGGTCCAGCTGCCGAGGTTTTTGAGCGCATGCACGACATTGGCGTGCGGCAAGGTGCGGCCGGTGTTTTCGCCGCGCGCCACCGGCACCTCGACGACGCCCTTGGCATAGCGCACCAGCCAGACATCGGCGTGGCCGCCAGGTGCGGCGCCGGCGCCGATCCTGATCTTGCCGCCATCGAGCGACAATGCCGGGCCGCCCGTCCGGCCGCTCTCCGAGATCAGCTTTTCGATCTCGCCGGGTGCGGCGCCGACAACATCGGCATGGCCGTTGACCACCACTTGCGGCGTGAACGGCCCGTCATGGCCGAGCGCCGGCTCGTAACTGACCTGGCGCCGGGTGAATTCCTGTTTTCCGAAAATATCCTTCCAGCCGAGATAGTCCCAGTAGGTGACGTTGAACGACAGCGCCAGCACACCGGGCTGGTCCTTGACCTTGATCAGATTGGCATTGGCCGGCGGGCAGGACGAGCAGCCCTGGCTGGTGAACAGCTCGACCACGGTGAGCGGCTGGGCGGCGGCCGCACCGAGCGACGCCGCCAGCGCGAGCGCTGAGAGGCTGGACACTGTGACGAACTTGCGGGATCGCGACATCGGCTTGCTCCGTGGGCGGCGGCGCCTGGATGCACCACTCATCTCCCCACTTCGCCGCTGCTTGCTGCTTCGTTACAGCGCTCACTGGTTTGTGATGAAGGTTCGGGAGATCGCAGGGAAAGCCGGAGGGACAGCACCCCCCTCTGGCCTGCCGGCCATCTCCCCCGCAAGGAGGGAGATCGACCCTCATCACGGCTTTCGCCTATCACTAGCTTCGCAACAGGAGCGCGGCCGACGAAGCTGCCAATCTCCCCCCTTGCGGGGGAGATGTCCGGCAGGACAGAGGGGGGTGTGAAGGATCGCCAAGCCTCACAAGCCCATAGGGCGTTTAGCCTGGGGCAGCGTCTACTGCGTCAGCACCGTGTTGGAGGGCCGCTTGTTGAAGTCGCACTTGCCGGTCACGCTGTAGAAGAAGTCGGCGTTCGTGACGTCTGGCAGTGGAGGATTGTTGCCGCCGTCTTCCCATGCCTGGTCGCTGGTCTGGCTGCAAGGCACCACTTTGAAGATGTCGACGTCCGTGTTGCTGGCAACCTCGACGGGGAGGTATTTGGAAGGGTCCAGTGCCTTTTGTGCCGCGGTGCTGTACCCGGCGCCGAGGTAGAGCCGGTTCGACGTGTCTGTATTGTTCGACTTGAGCGGGTTGACCGGTCCGGACGGCACATCCATCTGCAGATAGAGCTTGTCCACCGTGCTCACGTTGATTGTTGCGCCACTGCTGTTTCCGGCGGTATTCGTGGTCGCGCACGTCGTCTTGAAATAGATGGTGGCGCTCGTCTTTCCGCTTTTTGCCACCGCGGTGCTTCTGTAAACTCCCGCAGTGGCAGTGAAATCGGTTACCGATCCTACCGTCGTGCACACTTGGGTCTGAACCAGCGTATTGGTTGGTCCCGTGGTAATAGTTGTCGTCCCGTAACCTTTCGGCTCGGTAGCCGTATAGGTCTTACCCCCGCTCGTATAGGAATAACTATACGCTTTGTAGTTATAGTTGGCCTTCATCATGGCCGTCGGTGTGGTCGTGGAAGTCCAACCGTAGGGAAGGCCGTACAAGGTCATGGTCTTGTTCCAGTAGCCTGAAACGTGATCGACGTTGAATGTGGCCTCCACCAGTGCGGGCGTCTTGCTCACCGCCGACGAGACACCGACCGGCACCGTGGTGATCCGGGCGATCTGCATGAACACGGTCGGCATGGCGTAGCTTGCCGAGGCCCGCGCTGTGGCGGTGCCGTTGGCGCTGACGTCGAAGCTGTTCAGCGTCGCTGTGCCCTGTCCGCCGTTTTCTCTGTAGGTATCCTGGAGCACCACCTGGCGCTGCGGCTTCGTCGAGGCCGTTTCCATCGTGGTGATCGACAGGATCGCGGCGTCGAGTGCCGCCTGCTCGGTCGACCTGGTCTGGACCGCGGAGGTGTAGTCGACGGAAAAGCCGATCGCGGTGATCAGCGGAATCATGGCGAGAACAAGTATCGGTGCGAACGAGCCGCTCCGCGACTCGATAAAACTGCCTGCAAGCCCCCGCATGCCTTCGTCCTTACATCAGATATTTCCTCCGGCTAACATGCCGATCACAAATTATGCTCTAACGCGCGTGGTTAAAATTTATCGATTTTTCGAGGAATCCGGGGGGAAAGGCGACAAGCGCCCGCACCGCTTGCCCCGGCAGCGGCCTGCTCTGCCTTCCCGGCAGCGCCTGTACGGCTTGCAAGGCAACGGGCCGCGCCACATGTACGGCGGCAGCCTGCCGCTTGCTCGGGCAAGCCACCCCTGCTAAACGCGCGCCATGAGCACGCCCCTCGACCACATCCGCAATTTCTCCATCGTCGCCCATATCGACCATGGCAAATCCACGCTTGCCGACAGGCTGATCCAGCTGACCGGCGGGCTGGAGCTGCGCGACATGAAGGAGCAGGTGCTGGACTCGATGGACATCGAGCGCGAGCGCGGCATCACCATCAAGGCGCAGACGGTGCGGCTGAAGTACCACGCCAACAATGGCGAGGACTATATCCTCAATTTGATCGATACGCCCGGACATGTCGACTTCGCCTATGAAGTGTCGCGCTCGCTCGCCGCCTGCGAGGGGTCGCTTCTGGTGGTCGACGCCTCGCAGGGCGTCGAGGCGCAGACGCTGGCCAATGTCTACCAGGCGATCGACAACAACCACGAGATCGTCGTGGTGCTGAACAAGGTCGACCTGCCGGCCGCCGAGCCCGAGCGCATCCGCGAGCAGGTCGAGGAGGTGATCGGCATCGACGCCTCCAACGCCGTGCTGATCTCGGCCAAGACCGGCCTCGGCATTCCCGACGTGCTGGAAGCCATCGTCCACCAATTGCCGCCGCCGCGCGAGGGTGACGCTTCGGCCCCGTTGAAGGCGATGCTGGTCGACAGCTGGTACGACGCCTATCTTGGCGTCATCGTGCTGGTGCGCATCATCGACGGCGTGCTGAAAAAGGGCCAGACCATCCGCATGATGGGCACCGGCGCCAAGCACCTGGTCGAGCGCACCGGCGTGTTCACCCCGGCCCGCATCAATGTCGACGAGCTCGGCCCCGGCGAGTTCGGCTTTTTCACCGGCTCGATCAAGGAAGTGGCCGACACCCGCGTCGGCGACACCATCACCGAGGACAAGCGCACAACCGCCAAGGCGCTGCCCGGCTTCAAGCCGGCGCAGCCGGTGGTGTTCTGCGGCCTGTTCCCGGTCGACGCCGCCGATTTCGAGGACCTGCGCGCCGCGGTTGGCAAGCTGCGCCTCAACGACGCCTCCTTCTCCTTTGAAATGGAAACCAGTGCGGCGCTCGGCTTCGGCTATCGCTGCGGTTTCCTTGGCCTGCTGCATCTGGAAATCATCCAGGAGCGGCTGGAGCGCGAGTTCAACCTCGACCTCATCGCCACGGCGCCCTCAGTCGTCTACCGGCTGGCGCTAACCGACGGCTCGATGAAGGAATTGCACAACCCGGCCGACATGCCGGATGTGGTGAAAATCTCGGCCATTGAGGAGCCGTGGATCCGCGCCACCATTTTGACGCCCGACGACTATCTCGGCGGCATTTTGAAACTCTGCCAGGACCGGCGCGGCATCCAGGCCGACCTGTCCTATGTCGGCAAGCGCGCCATGCTGATCTACGATCTGCCGCTCAACGAAGTCGTCTTCGATTTCTACGACCGGCTGAAGTCGATCTCCAAGGGTTACGCCTCCTTCGACTATCACCTCACCGACTACCGGGAAGGCGACCTCGTGAAGATGTCGATCCTGGTGAATGAGGAGCCGGTGGATGCGCTTTCCATGCTGGTGCACCGCACGGCGGCGGAAAAGCGCGGTAGGCAGATGTGCGAGAAGCTGAAAGAGCTGATCCCCAACCATCTGTTCAAGATCCCGATCCAGGCCGCAATCGGCGGCAAGGTCATCGCCCGCGAAACCATCTCGGCACTGCGCAAAGACGTCACCGCCAAATGCTACGGCGGCGACGTGAGCCGGAAGCGCAAGCTGTTGGACAAGCAGAAAGAGGGCAAGAAGCGGATGCGCCAGTTCGGCAAGGTGGATATTCCGCAGGAGGCGTTTATTCAGGCGCTTAAGATGGGGGATTGAGGAGCCGATTCGAGCTTTTCGCGAACAGGATCCGTATCCCTGGATGATCAAGGGTTGTCGAATAACGATCCAGCTTTTCGTGCCACGAAGTGGGAGGCATAGGCCTGCGCAGCATGCTATGTAAGACGGGCTTCCTGTAACTAGAGATGCTCATACACGTATCCAATTTTCTTGTGTCAAAACTTGGAATACTGTAGCGCTCAACGGCTTGTTTTAACAGTGGGCAAAAACGCCACTGGCTCGGGGGGCAACAATGAGAGTTCTTCCAAATATAGTTCCAACGCCAGAGCAGCTACCAATAATTAGCGCCAACAGATTAGGCATCGAGGTAATAAGAGGAGCGGCCGGAAGCGGTAAGACTTCCACCGCTATTCTGAGGCTTCGTTCTTTAGCTTACATGTTTGAGGCTAGGCGAACTAGGCAAGAGAATGACACACCTGTACGACTTTTAGTTTTAACATTCAATAGGACTCTTGCTGGTTACATTAGAGCTCTTACTGAGGACCAGGTTGAAGAGTTTGAAAATACCGATCTTGAGATAAATACTTTCGCTAAGTGGTCTATAGGTCTCCTTGGTGGAAGAAATATCATTTCCGATACTAGGCGTGAGCAAGTTATATCCGGACTTGCTCGTACCATTCCTCTTGCTGGATCATATGTTGTAAAGGAAGTCGATTACCTTCTGGGGCGGTTCGAGCCCGACGGCATCGAAAGCTATTTAACGGTTGAACGGACTGGGCGGGGCACTGAACCTCGTGTAGATCGTGCCCTCAGGAGGCGATTGCTGGATGAGGTGGTCTACCCGTATAAGGAATGGCTCAATAATAATAACCTATTTGACTGGAATGATATTGCGGTTGAGATGGCTCAATCTAGAGAAAATCTGGAGTATGACATCGTCATCGTGGATGAAAGCCAGGATTTTTCAGCAAATCAACTAAGAGCTATCCGGCACCACATTGCCGACGAGTTCGCTGTCACATTCGTGATTGACACTGCACAGCGTATCTATGCCAGAGGCTTCACATGGGCCGAAACTGGTTTCGATATGCAAGGGGCTAGGTACCATACCCTACGCGCGAACCATAGGAATACGGTTCAGATAACAGCCTTCGCAGCTGGAATCCTAGCTGGTTTGGCTGTGGAAGAGGACGGGGCTCTGCCAAGACTGGAAAGCGCCACAAGGCAAGGCCCGTTGCCCGTTATACTGAAAGGTCGATACGATCCACAGGTGGAATGGCGCTGGATTATATTCACAAAACCGTCAACCTTGAAGAGGAGAGCGTTGCATTCCTGAAGCCTCAAGGGGGTGGATATTTTGATAGGCTGAAAGAATTTCTGGATGACCGTGGAATTTCCTATGTAAATATAACTAGAGAGGCGGATTGGCCGGAAGACGGAGGGAGTGTTGCCCTAAGTACCTTCCACTCAGCCAAAGGACTTGAATTCGACTACGTTATAATACTTGGACTAAATGACAGAAATACTGATCACGCGGCTGATCAGATTGATGATCAACTTACGGTTCTGCGAAGACTGCTTGCTGTGGCGGTAGCTCGGGCGAGAAAGGCGGTAATTATTGGTTACAAGCCGGGCGAGGAATCAGATTTAGTCCAATTTTTTGCTGAAGGAACGATCCAAGAGATCGACCTACGATGATTGACGTCGAACTTCGAGAACGAAATATTACGGAAGTGCTCCACTTTACAACGAATCGTGGTGTTGTAGGGACCCTCGCTTTGCGATCTTTGCTGTCCCGGAGAAGATTGCCGACCGAAGCCTATTTGGAACATGTTTTGCATCCAAATGCTGGTGTTCGACCAGAAGCGTCAATCTACTTCGACAAGAGCGCGGATTGGTTGGATTACGTCAACCTATCCATATCGGAGATCAACAGCCGTTTTTTCAGTGTGTCTGAGCGCTGGCACCAAAACGCGGACGTGTGGTGGGCAATCCTAGCCTTCGACCCCATCATAATGACCCATGATGGCGTTGTCTTTGCCACCACCAACAACGGATATCCCTATTGCCAACGCGCCTCAACCGAAGCAGGATTCGAAGCTCTGTTTGGGCCGAGCATCCGACGAAAGTCGGACTGGAGGGCAACCAGAGGTGGGCGGCCCAGCTCTTTGCCGACCTGCGAACAGGCTGAGGTGCTCTATCCGCATCAGGTGTCGACCGACTATCTCAGGAGGGTGTATGTGAGAAGCGGGGATGACGTCGACAGTATTTCGGGATGGTTGCGCGAATTAAGTCATACAGGAGTTCAAGTCACACTTGATCCTGATAAGTTCCTGGGCACACCAAATTGAAAGAAGAATTGAACGGTGCGCATGGTCGATAACCGGGAGAGAAGCATCGTACGTTCTGCGCTTTGGGCAGCAGGGGGCGATGCATTGGGATGGATTACTGAATTAGCGCGGGATGGTACTGTAGAGGCTCGCTCTGGTGTTGATTATGTTACGGAGCCGATAGATTGGCGCCGCTACATTGGTGGTCGCTCTGGTGTCCGGGTATTTTTGCCCGCTGGAACTTACTCGGACGACACGCAACTTCGACTGGCGGTCTGTAGAGCTATTCGCGGAAATGGTGTGTTTGATGCCGAGGCGTTTGCGCGGGTTGAGCTGACTGTATGGCCTAGTTATGCGCTTGGAGCGGGTAGGGGAACGAAGGCCGCCGCACAAAACCTATCAAAGCGCGGGGTAAATTGGTTCTCAAATTTCTTTGAAAAGGGATCGGAGTACGTAACCGCTGGGGGCAATGGTGCTGCGATGCGGGTGCAACCTCACGTCTGGGTTGCCTCGGCAGAACGGCAGATTGAGATGCATACTGCGGTCCTGTCTGACGCACTGATCACTCATGGTCATCCTCATGGTTTTGCCGGTGCTTACCTGCACGCGCTTTTTTTGGCGGATGCAATCAATGGAAATTTGTCGGCGCCTACAAAATTTTATGACTTTGTAGATGCCTTCGCGGACATACCTGATCGTATAGAGGCAAATCGGGAACTGGCTGCATTTTGGCGTCCTGCTTGGGAGCAGGCAACCGGAATCTCCCTTACCAAAGCACTGTCGTCGGTCGCAGCCGAGATTTCAAAAGACCTCGACTCTATCATGCCACTTCTGGAAAGCGGGGATCCGCTCCAGTATGTGGAAATCTTAGAGCGACTCGGATGTCTTAGCGACCGGTACCGTGGGTCCGGTTTGAAGACCGCTGTGGCTGCTTCCGCGCTCGCGCATTTGTACCAAGATGATGTCGAGGGTGCGTTGGTGGCTGCAGCTAATGTGACAGCAAGCGACACAGACACAATTGCCACAATGGCGGGGGCAATAATGGGCGCGTGCACGCGTGCCGAGTTCAGATGGGCAGTGCAAGATCGGGAATATATCGTATCGGAAGCTTCGCGGCTGGCGAAGATTTCGGCAGGAAGTCAACAAGATAGCTTTGCCTATCCGGACTTAGCACGCTGGCAGCCTCCTCAGAACCAAAGCGATGCGATTGGCATTTTCAATGATCGATTGGCACTTGTCGGACTAGGGGAGGTTGGCCCCGTGGGTGAGGAATATGTAACTGACGACTCAGTCTGGCAGTGGATGAGATTGAATTTCGGCCAGACTATTCTCGTAAAACGGCGGACGAAAATCCGAACCTTAGTTGAAGCAAGCTCGATGCCTGCCGGTCGACAGGCTGCCCGCGTTGCGAAAATAGCACCTAACGATGGTTTAACTTCGAGGCGTAACCAGCTCTCTATTGAGAAGCGCAAATCAGCTGACATTTCGCCTAAGGAAGGCCAGTCATCCCATGAGATGTCTCTGTTTAAGAATGGCTCTTTTATTGACAAAATAACAGAGGAGGTAATCGGATCCAATTTCGACGATAACGTGACGGGCAAGATGTTTAACGCTTGCATAGATCATTTCAAATCCATCGAGGCCGCTACCAGCTTTGCCGCCATAATAGCAAAAGCTAAACTTAATTCGAATAGGCGGCGCGCCAAGTAAGACGCACCCCATTGAAAACGCCTCGCCTAGCGCATCCTTCGGACGGCTCAGGGGAACACAGCGTGCGCATCACCGCAGACACCATCGCCGCTGTCGGCCTCGCCATAGGTGGCGCTTTCGGCCTCGCCGGCACCTTCGTGGCCAGCGCTCCGCTGCGCGAAACGCTGTGGACGATCGATGGCGTGGCCCTGGTGGTGGCGACCGCGCTGCTGACGATGAAATACCAGCGGCTGGGCAATGACTGCATAGCTGCCGGGTTCCTGACCTTCCTCGCCGGCGAGAGCCTGCTGCTGGCCGGCAATGCGGCGGGGCTGGAGGCCAGCGTGCCCTCCTATGTCGGCGGCATCTCGCTGTGGGCGGCCGCACTGGTCATGGTCAGCGCACCGAAGACTTTCGCCCTGTGGATGCGACTCACCGCGCTCGTGGCAGCCGTGCTGTTTGTCGTGTCGGCTTGCATGATTCTCTGGGGCGCGCCCTTGCACCTCGCCGCCGCTGCCCGCCGCCGGCTATCCCTTCCTGGTGCTGACTTTTATCGGCTGGATCTGGACGCTGCTGAGGGCGGCGCGGTGAGCCTTTGTCTGCTTCCGTACCAAACGTCCGGCCTAGTTGATCGAGCATCGCCGGAACGGTAAAAAATCCGGGCGGCGGACCCAGGTTCGCCAGTGGCCGGCGCGGGCTCAGGCAACTGCCTCACCGGCATTCGCGCCGGCCATTTCTCAGTCGCATCCTGGTGGCAAGCGATCCAGCGGCTGGCGCCGGGTGTGAGGGTGGAGCGGAAGACCCATCCGCAAGCGAAGCTTGCGCTTTACGAAGCCCCCTCATCCGGCCGCTTCGCGGCCACCTTCTCCCCGAGGGGAGAAGAGGAGGCGCCAGTGCTGGCGGTCTGCTCCCCCCCTCCGGAGGAGAGGAACCCAAGAGCGGATGGCTCAGCTTTCAATCCAAACCTTCTCGAAATGCTGCTCCAGCGCCTGGTGCTGTTCGCAGCCTTCGACGCCCTTGCGGTAGGTCCGGTAGACCGAGCGCCAGTAGGGTTGGATGATGATGCCGGCGTCGCGCAGGTTCTGCTCGATCTTGCCCATGATCTCCTTGCGCGCCCTGGCGTCCGGGGTCGCCAGCGCCTTGTCGAGCAGGGTGTCGAACTCGGGATTGGCGTAGGCGCTTTCGTTCCAGGCGGCGCCCGATTTATACGCCAGCGCCAGCACCTGGACGCCGAGCGGGCGGCCGAGCCATTCGGTGCAGGAGAAGGGGTATTTGCTCCAGTCGTTCCAGAAGGTGGCGGCCGGCAGCACGGTGCGCTTGATCTTCAGGCCGGCCTCGCGCATCTGCGCGCCGATGGCGTCGCCGGTGCTCTTTTGCCATTCGACATCGACGGAAATGAGCTCGAATTCGTGGTCGGCCTTACCGGCCTCGGCGAGCAGCTTCTTCGACTGCTCGACGTCGCGCCTGGCCGGGCCGATATCGGCATATTCGGGGTGCATGGGGCCGACATGGTGGTTGTCGGCGGGCTTGCCGCGGCCGCCGAGGCCGAGCGCCAGCACGGCGGAATTGTCGACGGCGAGCTGGGCGGCGCGGCGCACCTTGACGTCGTCATAGGGCGCGTTGCCGATATTGAAGCGGGCGACGATGGTGGAGCCGGTGGCGATCTCGGAGTTCATCAGCCCCATCTGCTCGGTCTGCGAGACGGCGTCGGAGGCGGTTTCGTGGTCGGTGTCGATCTCGCCGGATTCGAAGGCCGACAGCATGGCGTTGGGGTCGGAGCCGTAATCGACCCATTTGATGCCGTCGAGGTGGAATTCGCCCTTCCACCAAGGCTTATCCCTGCGCTTCACCTCGGCGCCGGTCTCGGCGTCCCAGCTGACCAGCTCGCAGGGGCCGGTGGTGATGGCCAGCGCCTTCATGGGGTCGCCATCGCCCTCATAGGAGCGGTGCATGATCAGCGCCGGATAGTCGGCCATGCCGGCGATCAGCGAGATGTCTGACTTGGGCAGATTGAGCTTGATGGTGAAGTCGTCGACCTTGGCGATGCCGCCGTCGACGACCTTCTTGGTGTCGGCGTTGACCAGCGCGCCCATGCGCGCGGCGACCGAATTGCCGGGCACCGAGGCGTCGCACCAGCGGGTGAGGTTGTGGATGACATCATCGGCGTTGAAGGCATCGCCGTTCGACCAGGAAATGCCCTTGCGCACATGCAGTGTGAGCGTCCTGGCGTCGTCGCTGGCCTCCCAGCTTTCGAGCAGCCAGGGCTCGAAGGAGAAGTCGGTGTTCCAGCGCACCAGATATTCGTTGCAGTGGCGGGCGACATTCGACATCTCCACGCCGTCGAAGGTGCGCGGGTCCTTGAAGCCCTTGACGTTCATGGCGACGCGCAGGACGCCGCCTTTCTTGGGTTCCGCAGCGCGGGCAGGGGTGGGGGCGAGCCCGCCCAGCGCCATCGCGCCGGCGGCGCTGACGCCGAGGCCGGCCATCAGGGCCAGATATTCGCGGCGGTTGATGCCGCCGGTCCTGAAATCGTCGGCGACGGGCTTGGCTTTCGGGTGCAATTTGCGATCGGTCAGCATGAATTTCATCGTCGTTCCCCTGTTGTTGATGCATGCCGCCCAAAAGTGCCCAGCGGTTTTGGGACAACGGCATGCACAGAAAAATCGCCCCGGCCGATCGACAGACGCGGGGGCGGACGCGACCGCCGGGACGCCATTGCCTGAGGGGAATGATAGAGCGAGGTGACGCCGGGAAGTGTTCGGGAATCCGCAGTGATTGTGCGGGGTTCCGCAGGGGCCAAGCGAGGGCCTCCCCTTCGAAAATTGGCGAAGGGTGACGTGACAGCCAATCTCCCCCTTGCGGGGGAGATGTCCGGCAGGACAGAGGGGGGTGTGAAGGATCGCCAACCTTCGATCCCCAGATCATTTAAAATCGGTCTGAGAGCGCGGCTGGACTTAGCTGATTAGCTGAAAGGTCAGCGGGACAGCACCCCCCTCTGTCCTGCCGGACATCTCCCCCGCAAGGGGGGAGATTGGCGCCTCACCGCCGGCGCCTTCCTTCCTCAGCCACTCAATACGGCCACTCGCCCTTACCCAACGCACCAACCGCCGCAACAATCCGCGCAAACGCCTCCGCCGCTGCCGGTACAGTCGTTCGGGCGCGCAGGAAGCTGTGCACCAGCCTCGGCTCCTCGTGCCACCAGGCCTTGCCGCCGGCGGCCACAATGCGGTCGCGGTAGGTCTCGCCATCCGACGACAGCGGGTCGCACTCGGCGGTGACGATCACCGTCGGCGGCAGGCCGGTGAAATCCGTGTCGCGCAGCGGCGAGAAGGTCGGATCGTCAGGTGATTGCCGCCTGGCCGAACGGACGTCGCGGTAGAAGACGACGTCGGCCACTGACAGCAGCGGCGCCTCGGCGTGCTCGACATAGGAGCCGGCGCTCTCGTCGCCGCCTAGTTCGGGATAGATCAGCACCTGGCCGACCGCAGCTCTGATATGGCGGCGCGTCGTCTGCGCCACACCAGCGGCGAGATTGCCGCCGGCGCTTTCGCCACACAGGACCAGCGGCAGGCCTGATGTCGCTGCCGCCCATTCGAAGGCGGCCACCGCATCATCGAAGGCGGCGGGGTGCATGTGCTCCGGTGCCAGCCGGTAATCGACCGACAGCACGTCGAAGCCGGTGCCGGCGCAGAGCTCGGCGCAGATGTCGTCATGGCTTTACAGTCCGCCGAGGATGAAGCCGCCGCCATGATAGTAGACCACCATCGCCCTCGCAGCCGTGCCGGCGAATTGGTAGCGGCGGACCGGAATGTCCCGGCCGGCGGCGGCGATCAGGCCATCGCTGGCCTTGACGCCGGGCGGGCAGCCCTGGTGGAAGGCGCGGCTCATCCGGTCATAGACTTCGCGCTGCTTGTCGATCGGCAGGCCGATGATTTCGGGCGGATACCAGGCGTTGACCGCGTCGATATAGGCCCGGAGCTCTGGGTCGAGGCGGGTTTCGTAGGGGCCCCTGGTCATGCTTACGACGGTCATAGCTCGGCGTAGAGCGCGGCCGCGTTGTCGAAGGAGAAGCGCAGCGGCACCGAGCCTTCGACCTGCCAGGCGGTGACGGTCTCGCCGGCCAGCAGCCGGCAGGCGCTGACGGTGTCGGTGACGGCGCCGCCATAGAGCCGGTTGGCGAGGTTGAGAATGCCGGTCTGGTGCATGGCCGCGCTGCCGCTGCCGCAGGCATCCTTGACCAGCAGCACGCGAAAGCCCTTTGCCACCGCGTCTTTCACCGAGGCGTCGATACAGGCCTCGGTCCAGACGCCTGATACGACCAACCATTCGATGCCGGCGGATTTGATGTCGCGCGCCGCCGGCCCGGTGCGGAAGGCGCTGGCCTCGGCCTTGACCAGCAGCGCCTCGCCCATGGCCGGCGCCACCTCATGGCAGATCTCGGTCAGCGGATCGCTCTTGTCGGAAAAGGCCGACTTGCCGTCCTCACCGACCGGATGAAACGGCCGGTCCTGCTTGTCGAGATCGACGATGTAGGCCCAGTGGTAGAGCGGCACATTGTGCTGCCGCGCCGCCGCCTGCAGGCGCTGGACGTTGGCGAGGATGCCGGCAAAGCCGTCGACCAGGTAGCGCTTGTCCTGCCGGTGCTCTTCCTGCAGGTCGATGAAGATCGCGGCCACCGTGCCGCGCTTGATGGCGATGGGGGTTTTCATGCGGCTTCATTATCCACGGGCGGAGCAGTCCAAGACTCTTGCCTGTGCCGGTGGGACAGCACCCCCCTCTGCCCTGCCGGGCATCTCCCCCGCAAGGGGGGAGATCGGCCGTCGCGAATGCCCTCGCCAATCGTCAGAGTTGCAGGAAAAAGCGCTCCAGGCGACGCTGCCAATCTCCCCCCTTGCGGGGGAGATGTCCGGCAGGACAGAGGGGGGTGCGACGGAATGAGGCGCTTGTTGTGAGCGTTAGTTGCGCGTATCAAACCTGCGTCTCCAGAAACTCATCCTCATAGGGAAAGCGCGACAGAAGCTCCGTGCCGGTGTCGGTGATCAGGATCTCGTCCTCCAGCTTGACGCCCTCGCGGCCACCTTTCTCGCCGATGTAGCTTTCGACGCTCACCACCATGCCTGGCACGATATGGCCGTCGCGGCCATAGGTCTCGTAGTCCATGGAATGCGCGATGAACGGCGTTTCGCCATGCATGCCGACGCCGTGCATGACCGAGGTGTAGCGCTGGTCGACGAAACGGTCGGGGATTTTCCAGGCCTTCTCGGCGATCTCGCGGAACGCCATGCCGGGCCTGACGATCGAAATGTTGTGCTGAACCTGATCGTGCGCCATGCGGTAGAGCGACTTCTGGTAGGGCGTCGGCTTGCCCGGCCCGCAGCGGAAGGTGCGCGAGAAATCCGAATAATAGCCATAGCAGCCGATCGTGTCGGTATCGAGCGCCAGCAACTCGCCGGGGCGGATCTTCCGGCCGCTGGCCTCGTTGAACCAGGGATTGGTGCGCTGGCCGGAGGTGAGCAGCCGGGTCTCGATGAACTCGCCGCCCTGGCGGATGACCTCGCCATACATGATGGCGAACAGGTCGTTTTCGGAAACGCCGGGCTTGATCGCCTCGCGCACCGCATAGACGGCGGCCTCGGCGCCGGCCATCGACACCTGCAGGCATTTGACTTCCTCGGGCGTCTTCACGGCGCGCACCGCCAGGATCTCGCCCTGGCAATCGCGAACCTCGCAGCCGCGCTTTTCCAGCGCCAGCGCCTGCAGATGGCTGCAGCGGTCGAGGCCGAGCTTCATCGAGCCGCCGCCATGCTGCTTCAGAAGCTCGGCGATCTCGTCGGCGAAGGGACCGGCGGTTTCGTCGTCGCGGCCCGACACCGACGACCAGACGAGCTTGGAAGGACGCGCCTCGTCGATCGTGTCGAGCACCATGGAGACATGATAGCTCTGCGGGTATTCGAACAGCACGATCGGCCCAACGGTCGGGATAAAGAAATAGCGGGTCGAGTTGCGCAGGAAATAGCCGAACATGTTGCGCGAGCCGGTGGCGTAGCGCTGGTTATAGGGGTCGAACAACACGACGCCGCCATAGCCGGCCTCACGCATCCAGCCGCGCAGTTTCGCCAGCCGGCCCTTGCGCAGCGCATCGGCATCGATGAAGGACGGCTCGGTGTCCGACAGCCACATACCGCCGGCCGGATCGGCGGCAGCGGGGTGGCGCATGCGGTCCTTGAAGTCCACGTCCTCGGTGCTGTCGGGGTCGAATACGACGATGCTCATGGGGGTACGGCCTTGGCTGGGTTGCGAGGTCGGAGCATGACGCAGGAGGGGCGGAGGGATTGTGCGGAAAACCGCGTTTGTTGTGCGGGATGCCGCGGGCAGATGCGGAACGCTGGCGGGACAGCACCCCCCTCTGGCCTGCCGGCCATCTCCCCCGCAAGGAGGGAGATTGGCAGCTTCGATCCCGCCGCTTTTCTTGCAACATTCGAGATTGGCGAAAGCGGAGGTGCAGTCAATCTCCCCCCTTGCGGGGGAGATGTCCGGCAGGACAGAGGGGGTGTGACGGAACTCGTCGCGGCGCGATTAGCAAGTCCCCTAATGCCTCCTCGCCAATCTCGGCGGATGCCCGTGCTCCTCGCGAAACGCCCGGGCAAAGCTCGACATCGAGGCGAAGCCGCAGGCCAGCGCCACGTCGCGCACGGCGAGCGTCGAATGCGCCAAAAGGTCGGCGGCGCGTTTCAGCCTCAGGCGCCGGTAATAGCCATTGGGCGAGATGGCGAGTTCGGAGCGGAAGGAGCGTTCGAGCTTGTCGGAGGAGACGCCGAGCTTCGCGGTCAGCTCGGCCATGCCGAGCCGCTCCTCGACCGCGTCCTCCATGATGGCGATGGCCGACAGCACCAGTTCGTTCTGAACGCCGGTGCGCAGCCGCAGCGGCATCATCTTGCGGTCGATGCTGGAGCGCAGCTGGCTGTGCACGAACCATTCGGCGACGCCGGCCGCAAGCTCGGCGCCGTAGTCGCGGGTGATGATCTCCAGCATCATGTCGAGGCTGCCGACGCCGCCGGCCGAGGTGAAGCGCTTGCGGTCGATGACATAGAGGTCGCGCCTAAGCTCGATGTTGGGGAAGGCTTCGGTGAAGGCGGCCTGGCTGGTCCAGTGCAAGGTGCAGGCATGGCCGTCGAGCAGGCCAGCGCGGGCGAGGAAGAACGCGGCATCGGCCACCGCGCCGATATGGGCGCCGTTGCGCAGGCTCTTGCGGATCCAGTGTGCTGCGTCCTCGGCGACGAGATGATCGGCATCGCCGCCCGAGCAGACAACGATGCGATCGACCTTCGGCGCATCCTCGGCGTAAAAACCCGGCTGGATAACGACGCCGTTCGACGCCTCGACCGCGCCTTTCGTGCCGCCGACGATGATCCAGCGATAGCATTCTCTTTTCGCCAGGACATTGGCGGCACGCAGCGGCTCGATGACCGAGCTGAACGCCATCATCGGAAAGCCGGGAAACACCAGCACCGCGAAGGTGAGCGGGGTGTCGGTGGGTTTGGGTGGGGCGTGTGTAGCCATGGGGCGCTACACTTCGGGCAGATGGGGTTCGGGGTCAACGGGGCTTGGCTGAACGATGCGCGAAGCGCGGTTTGCCGTTGACCGTTGTCGCGGCGAAGAGATCGGTCCGACGTCGGCGGGACAGCACCCCCCTCTGGCCTGCCGGCCATCTCCCCCGCAAGGAGGGAGATTGGCAGCTTCGATGGCGCCGCTCGTCTTGCAACGTTCGAGATTAGCGAAAGCGGAAGTGACATCTGATCTCCCCACTAGAGGGGGAGATGTCCGGCAGGACAGAGGGGGGTGTGAAGGATCGCTGCCTATCCCCCCAGCGCCTGATCCAGATCCGCGATCAGATCGTCGCCATCCTCGATCCCCGCCGACAATCTTACCAGCGAATCCGATATGCCGATCTCGGCCCGCTTCTCGGCCGGAATGGACCCATGCGTCATCAGCGCCGGATGCTCGATCAGGCTTTCCACCCCGCCGAGGCTTTCGGCGAGCGTGAACAGTTGCGTGCGTTCGAGGAACTTTTTGGTGCCGGCAAGGTCACGGTCGAGCACGGCTGTGATCATGCCGCCGAAGGCGTGCATCTGCTGGACGGCGACGGCGTGCTGCGGGTGGCTGGCGAGGCCGGGATAGATGACGCGGCGGACGTCGCGGCGCGCTTCCAGCCATTGCGCGATCTTGAGGCCATTGGCGGAATGACGCTCCATCCTGAGCGCCAGCGTCTTCAGCCCGCGCAGCGCCAGAAAGCTGTCGAACGGACCCGAAATGGCGCCGATGGCGTTCTGCAGGAATTTCAGCTGGGTGGCGAGCTCCTTGTTGTCGCCGACCACGGCGACGCCGCCGACCATATCGGAATGGCCGTTGAGATATTTCGTCGTCGAATGCACCACGATATCGATGCCGAGCTCCAGCGGCCGCTGAATATAGGGACTGCAAAACGTGTTGTCGGCGACCGTGAGCAACCCCTTGTGCTTGGCGAGTGCCGCAACGCCTTCGAGGTCGACGATGCGCAGCAGCGGGTTGGTTGGCGTCTCGACCCACAGCATTTTCGTCTCGGGCCGGATCGCCGCCTCGACGGCAGCGAGGTCGGTGAAGTCGACGAACGAGACCTGCAGGTTGGCCGAGCGTTTGCGCACCCGCTCCATCAGCCGGAACGAGCCGCCATAAATGTCGTCGGTGGCGACGATGTGGGCGCCGGAATCGAGCAGTTCCAGCACGGTGGCGATCGCCGCCAGGCCGGACGCGAAGGCAAAGGCGGCCGAGCCGCTTTCGAGATCAGCCACGGCGCGCTCGAAGGCAAAGCGCGTCGGGTTCTGGCTGCGGGCATATTCAAAGCCCTTGTGCACGCCGGGAGACTGCTGGGCAAAGGTCGAGGTGGCGTAGATCGGCACCATCACCGCGCCGGTCAGCGGGTCGTGGCTCTGGCCGCCATGGATGGTGCGCGTCGAGAAAGCCAGACGGTTCTTGCCGGCTGAAGATGGGCCGGCTGGCGGAGTATTGCTGGTCATCGTGCGCGCCTCAAATGGTTGATCAGGTCTATGCGGGTTATCAGGCCGACGAACTCTTCGCCGTCGAAGATGATGGCGACCTCGTTGCGGTCGAAGACCGGCAGCAGCGCATCCAGCGTCTGGCTGGCCTGCAGCGTGTGCAGATTGGAGGTCATGGCCGTGCGCACCGGGCCGTTGAAGCGCTCCCAGCGGCCGTCATAGGGGCCGTCGACCTTGGCCAGGATGTCGCTTTCGTCGACGATGCCGACGAGCTTGCCATTGTCGAGCACCGGCAGCTGCGAGACATCGGAACGGCGCATGCGGCCATAGGCGTTGAGCAGGCTTTCGTCCGGGCCGACATAGACGGTGTCGCCGGTGCGGTGCGAGCGCATCACCAGATCGCGCAGATCGCCATGCTGCTCGTGCTCGGCCAGCCCCTGCTCGGCCAGCCAGAAATCGTCGAACACTTTCGACAGATACTTGTTGCCGCTGTCGCAGACGAAGGTGACGACGCGTTTCGGCACCGTCTGCTCGCGGCAATAGCGCAGCGCGGCGGACAAAAGCGTGCCTGAGGACGAACCGGCGAGGATACCTTCCTTCGACAAGAGGTCGCGGACCGCCAGCATGCTCTGCTTGTCGGGGATGGAATAGGCCTTCTTGACCAGCGACAGATCGGCGTTGGGCGGCACGAAATCCTCGCCGATGCCTTCGACCGTCCAGCTGCCGGCCTCTTCCATCTTGCCGGTCTTGATCAGCGGCGCCAGCACCGAGCCGACCGGGTCGGCCAGCACCATTTCGGTCTCCGGCGATACCTTGGCAAAGTAACGGCCAAGCCCGGTCAGCGTACCGCCCGAGCCGACTCCGACGACCACGGCATCGACGTCACCGTCGAGCTGCGAAAAGATCTCCGGGCCGGTGGTGGTTTCATGCGCCAGCGGATTGGCCGGGTTGGCGAACTGGTTGGCATAAAAGGCGCCGGGCGTTTCCGCTGCGATCTTCTCGGCCATGTCCTGGTAATATTCGGCATGGCCCTTGCCGACGTCGGAGCGCGTCATGCGCACTTCGGCGCCGAGCGCGCGCAGATGCTGGATCTTTTCGCGCGACATCTTGTCGGGCACGACCAGCACGATGCGATAGCCCTTTGGGATGCCGACCTGGGCAAGGCCAAGCCCGGTGTTGCCGGCGGTCGCCTCGACGATGGTGCCGCCGCGCCTGAGCCTGCCCTGCTTTTCAGCCGCGGCGATCATCGACAGCGCGATGCGGTCCTTGATCGAGCCGCCGGGGTTCTGGCTTTCGAGCTTGATGAACAGCCGGCACTTGCCGGTGTCGAATTTGGTCAGCTCGACCACCGGCGTCTGGCCGATCAGGTCGAGAACCGACGCATAGGGCGGACGCAGGCGGGACAATTCGTCGGCTGCGGCGATCTCGTGCTCGTTCATATCGATGCTCCATGACCAAGCGACCGCCTCGAGGCAGAGCGGCAGCGTATCCTCTTTTCCAGCCCTTTGCAGTCGGAAAGAAGATAGATCGTGCCAATCAACCGGCCAGATGCGGAATGAAATTCCGGGGTGTGGCTGTGGTCTCAAACAAAACGCTACCGCAGCACTCCGTCACACCCCCCTCTGGCCTGCCGGCCATCTCCCCCGCAAGGGGGGGAGATCGGATGTCGCCGCCGGTTTCGCCAATCTCCAACGCTGAAGAGAACGTGCCAAAAGTGAAGCTGCCAATCTCCCCCCTTGCGGGGGAGATGTCCGGCAGGACAGAGGGGGGTGCTGTCCCGCCGGCATCAAAGGTTCTGCTTCAACCCAACAACTGCTTGCTCAGCCTCGCACACTGCACGCGGATATCGGGAATGGCGTCGATCTCGAAGAAGGTGCCGCGCGTCAGCGGGCCGACGGCGAGGATCTTGGCCGAGACGGTTCCGTCGCCGGCGATGATCTCGCATTTGGCCGATACATCGAGGCCGATGCGCAGCGGATCCGGCCGTGCTAGGCCGCGGTCGACCAGCGAGCGCACGACGCTGTTCGACGAGGTCGAGATGTCCCTGACGATACCAGAGCAATCATAGATGCGGGCGACCTCGAAGGTCTCGAGGCGCTGCGTGTGGCGCGACTGGACCTGGACGGTGAATTCGCCGTTGCGCGCGATGTCGACGACGCGGCCGGCGACCAGGCGGATGCGGCCGGACCGCACGGCTTCGGTGACGCGGGCGTAGACCTCGGGCGCCATGCGATGGCGGTGGATGTCCCACCAGGCCTTGGTGTGCTCGACGAAGCGGCGCTTGGCGGAAGCCGGCCAGTTCTGCCAGATCTTCTGGTTGAACGGCCGCAGGCCGTCGACGACGTCGCGCCAGTCGATGCCGGCCTTCTGGTTTTCCTTGATCAGGTCGCGGAACCAGCCGACGAAATAGGAGAGCTGCGTGCCGAGCGGAATGTCGGCGACGTCGAGCTTGATCGGATTGCCCTTACGATGCGGCGAGGGCAGCAGGCCGCGCCGCGACACAGCTATGATGTCGCCGCGATGGCCGCGCTGCTCGAGCGCCAGGAAGGCATCGACCATGCTGAGGCCGGTGCCCAGCACCATGACGCCGGCGTCGGGGGGAAGTGCTGTGTCGGCTTCCGACCCCATCCTGACGGCATGGCCTTGCGCCGGCTCCTCGTCGTGGCCGGTGGCCAGCACGGCGAGATGCGCAACGACGCTGGTGCCGTTGGCCAGCGCCACTTCGACACCGGATGCGGTGGGCGTGATCGAGAGGCTTTCCTCGCGGATCAGCCGAAGCCGCCCGGTCTGCTTTTCGCGCGCCTGCAGCTCGTCGAGCAATTCGCCGAGGTAACGGGCATAGATGCTGCGCGGCGCATAGAAGGGCGCCTGCTCGGCCGTTGCCAGGCCGCGCTCCTGCAGCCAGCGCCAGAAATTGCCAGGATCGTCGGCATAGGCGCTCATGCCGGCGGCGCTGACATTCAAGACATGCGCCGACAGCAGCGTCGAATAGGCGATGCCCTGGCCGAAATGCGGGCGCCTTTCGATCAGCGTGACGCGCAGGTCGGGATTGGGAGACTTCAGGAGATGCGCGGCCAGCACGACGCCGCTGGCGCCGCCGCCGACAATGATGATGGAGTTGGCGCGCCCGGTCATAGGCATGCCTTCGCTCTGCGCAGCGCCAGTGTCAGGCCTGGACCTTCACCGCGACCGGCAGATCGCCGATGTCCCTCGCAACCGGCAGGTCGTCGATGCGCTTCGCGACCGATAGGTCGTCGAGGACGATGTCGCGCATTTCCGCGAGGCTGCGCTGATCGAGCACCTCGGCGATCGCCTGCCGGACCTCGAGCATCAGATGTCGGACTTGGCATGTCGCCTCGTTGCAATCTTCACAGCGCTGGTACTGGGTGCGGCTGGCGCAGGGGATCGGCGCCAGCGGACCGTCGAGGACGCGCACGACATGGCCGACCTTGATCTCGTCGGCGGGGCGCGCCAGGCGATAGCCGCCATCCTTGCCCTTGCGGCTCTGGACGAAGCCGGCATTGCGCAACTCGCCCAGGATGGCGTCGAGAAATTTCTTCGGGATGTTGTTGCCGGTGGCGATGTCGTTGACGAAGGCAAGCTGCCCGGCCGGCAATTGCGCGAGATGGACGAGCGCCTTGAGGCCGTACTTGCCCTTTTTCGTGAGCATGAGATCAAAATTTCTCTGTCATGCGACGGCGTGGAACCATCGGTTGCAAAACGCCTGGCGTGCGTTGCCGCCGCGTCCAAGCCCGCATGACACATAAATTCTAGTGACATGATGTACAAGCCGAGAACCGTTGATTTTGCTTCGTTTTCAAGCCGCTGTGGCCATTTTAGCCCGACCTTGTGCCCTCGAAAGCACAAAAATGCCCTTTGAGAGCAGTGGGATGGCAAAATGGTCCTCCAGGGCCGGATGTGGTCGGCATCGACTGACGCGACGGCGAAAGCCGATCCATGCCGCGAGCGATCATGGTGATGTGGTGGCCGCTCATCGCCGACTCCAACTCTCTCATGTCGATAAGAATACTATACTTATGCTGGAGCACTGTGGAAGGTGTTTTCGAATCCATGGCTTTTTTGGGTATGGATTTGCCTGACAGGGGCAAGACTAGGAATTCTCGTTCGCGATCGAGGTCATGCCATTCCTTCGAGCGTTGGTGCGTGCAGAACCTTGCCGGACGCTGGCAGGACAGCACCCCCCTCTGCCCTGCCGGGCATCTCCCCCGCAAGGGGGGAGATTGGCAGATCCACCGTAGGTTCAACACCTGCAACGATGGCGATTGGCGAAAGCCGGGATGACAGCGATCTCCCTCCTTGCGGGGGAGATGGCCGGCAGGCCAGAGGGGGTGCTGTCCCGCCGACATCGGAAGACTTCGGACAGTAGCCGAGCCCCCGACGTCACGGCTTGGATCAAGCCAGGAGATCGCTTGCAGCCGCCACATCCGCTTCGCCACCCAGCACCGACAGCTTTTTTCTAACAAGCTCGCCTTGGTTGGAAGGATTTAACTCTACAAGAGCGATAGAATTAGCTGACTATCATAGGGCATTCCGGTTTTTCTCTTTTCAGGAGCCCTTCATGTCCACCATTTCGCGACGCATTGTTCTTCTCTCGTCCGCCGCACTGGCCGGCGCCGCCTTCCTCGGCCCGGCCCTTGCCGACGACCTCAAGATCACCATCGGCTATCAAACGGTAGTCGAGCCTTCGAAAGTGCCGCAGGCCGACGGCGCCTATGAAGAGGCGACGAAGGCCACCATCGACTGGCGCAAATTCGATTCCGGCGCCGATGTCATCGCCGCGGTCGCTTCCGGTTCGGTCGATATCGGCTATGTCGGCTCGAGCCCGCTGGCGGCGGCGGCGAGCCGCGAGCTGCCGATCCAGACCATCTTTATCGTCGGCCTGATCGGCGAATCCGAGGCGCTGGTGGCGCGCAACGGCGCCGGCATCGCTGGGGTCGCCGACCTCGCCGGCAAGAAGGTCGCCGTGCCCTTCGTCTCGACGACGCATTACAGCCTGCTCGCCGCGCTGAAGCACGAGGGCGTCGATCCGAAGTCGGTCGAGATCCTCAATCTGCGGCCACCGGAAATCGCGGCGGCCTTTTCCCGCGGCGATATCGACGCGGCCTATGTCTGGGATCCGGCGCTCGGCCAGATCAAGACGACCGGCAAGGTGGTGGTGGATTCCTCGCAGGTCGCCGCCTGGGGCGCGCCGACCTTCGACGCCTGGATCGTGCGCACCGACTTCGCCGAAAAGAACCCTGAGGCAGTGCGCGACTTCGTCAAGGTGACGGGCACCGCCTATGCCGAGTTCCTCGCCAAGCCCGACGCCTGGTCGGTGTCGTCGCCACAGGCGGCCGCGATCGCCAAGATCACCGGCGCCAAGCTGGAAGAGGTGCCGCAGCTGCTCAAGGGCTATGTCTTCCCGACGCTCGAAGAGCAGGCTTCGGACAAGTTCCTCGGCGGCGGCACGGTCAAGGCGGTGGAAGCAACATCCGCCTTCCTCAAGGAGCAAGGCAAGATCGACGCCGTGCTTCCCGATTATTCCAAATACGTGTCGTCGAAATACGTCACCGAGGCGCTTGCCTCGAACTGAACGCCTGACGCCAAACGAACGCGCGCGGATCTTCTTCCCTGACGCCGCGTGCTGCCTGCCCCGGAACCGCTGACGAGGAGCGGTTTCGGGGCAGTCGGATTTGCTTCAAAATCGGCGAGGTATCCATGCCGCATCTCGTGCTCGACCCCCATCTCGTACTGGACAAGGTCTCGATCCACTATGACGGCCAGGCGGAGCCTGCCGTCGAACGGGTGTCGATCGATGTCGCCAAGGGCGATTTCGTCGTGCTGGTGGGCCGTTCCGGCTGCGGCAAGACCTCGCTGCTCAACGTCGCCGCCGGCCTTGTCGCGCCGGCGCGAGGTACGGCTTCCATCGACGGCAAGCCGATCACCGCGCCGGGCTCGGACCGGGCGGTGGTGTTCCAGAACGATGCTTTGTTCCCATGGCTGACGGCGCGCGAAAACGTTGCCTTCGCGCTCAGGCTGCGCGGTGTCAGGCCAGCCGAGCGGGCCCAGCGCGCCGATGAGTTGCTGGCGCTGGTGAAGCTCACCGACGCCGGCGACAAGCGCATCTGGGAGCTTTCCGGCGGCATGCGGCAGCGCGTCGGCCTGGCCCGGGCGCTCGCCGCCGAACCCGAATTCCTGCTGCTCGACGAACCGCTCGGCGCGCTCGATGCGCTGACGCGCGAACGCATGCAGACGACGCTGCTCGATCTGTGGACGGCAAGCGAGGTCGGCGTGCTGATGGTGACGCATGGCATCGAGGAGGCGCTGGTGCTGGCCACCCGCATCGTCGTGCTGGCGCCCGGTCCGGGCCGCGTGGTGCGGACTTTTGAACCCGGCTTCTCCAGGCGCTACGGATCGGGTGAACCCATCCGCACCATCAAGGCCGATCCGGCTTTTGCGGCGGCGCGCGGCGGGTTGACCGACGCGATCTTCGAAGGAGAAGCGGCATGACCGTTACTTCCTACACGGAGCGACCGGGACACAAGATCGACGAGGCCGACGGCCTGTCGGTGCCATGGTCGCGCCCCAGCCCTAAGCGCAAAGGCGTTTCGGCCCGCGCGGTCAGCGCTGTCACCATCCTGGTGGTGCTGGCGCTGTGGGCGCTGTCGGCCCGCCTGCAACTGGTGTCGCCAGTGTTTCTGCCATCGCCTGCCGCCGTGTGGAACAAGTTCATCACCGTCGCTCGTGACGGCTTCGTCGATGCGACGCTGCTGCAGCATGCCGTCGCCAGCCTGTGGCGGGTATTCGCCGCGCTGGTCGCCGCCATCCTCATCGGCGTGCCGGTTGGGCTCGCCATCGGCATCAGCACGATCGGGCGCGGCATCTTCGATCCGCTGCTGGAATTCCTGCGGCCGATCCCGCCGCTCGCCTACCTGCCGCTGGTCATCATCTGGTTCGGCATCGGCGAACCGTCCAAGATCCTGGTGATCGCCATTGCCATGCTGGCGCCGGTGGCGCTGTCGACCGCGTCCGGCGTTCGCGGCGTCTCGCAGGAGCGCATCAACGCGGCGCGCTCGCTGGGTGCTACCCAGCGCCAAGTGGTCCGCCACGTCATTCTGCCCAGCGCGCTGCCGTCGATCCTGACCGGACTGCGCATCGCGCTCGGCGCCGGCTGGTCGACGCTGGTCGCCGCCGAACTGGTGGCGGCGACACGCGGGCTTGGCTTCATGATCCAGTCGGCCGCCCAGTTCCTCGTCACCGACGTGGTGGTGATGGGCATATTGGTGATCGCGGCCATCGCCTTCGTGCTCGAATTCACCATCCGCAGGATCGAGCGCGTGCTCGTCCCGTGGGCGGGACGCGAATGATCGAAGCCCAGAGGAGCAGGAGAATGACGATGACCCATTCCACCGCCGTGCTGTTCGCCCAAGCCGGTAACTGGCTTCTCGCCTGGACCAGGGAAAGCCAGCCGCTTGAACAGCAACTGAAATCGCCAACGCCGGTCCGCTGGGACGCCGAGCGCGACCGCCTGCCGCCACGCGACGAGAGTTTTTACTGGGCTTGGCAGTATTGGTCGCAGTGAAGGGGGCGGGGCACGACTTGTCTCACGAAGACGGCTTAACTTAAGCTTCGTCATCCTGGGGCGAAGCAAGGAGCGAAGCGACGCGGCGCAGACCCTAGGATCCATGCCGTGACGGTGGTCGTAGAATGCGGCGGATCAGAAATGTCGCTTTGCACGCCAACTCACGCGGGCTACCCTTCAACCATGACCGGCTATGCCTACATGACCGCGAGTCAGAAGCGCGGTACGATCTACATCGGTGTCACCAACGACCTCGGCCGCCGCGTACCCGAGCACAAGTCCGGCCAAGGCTCAGGCTTTACCAGTCGCTACGGCGTGCAACGCCTTGTCTGGTACGAAGAGTATTTCGACATTACCGACGCCATCCAACGTGAGAAATCACTGAAGCGCTGGCCACGACAATGGAAGATCGAACTGATCGAGAGGGCCAATCCGGAGTGGTTCGAGCTCTTTCGTGGAACCGGCTGGTCGGCGCTCGGTTCCTTGCACCGCCGGAGCATAGCATCACCGTCACGGCATGGATCCTAGGGTCTGCGCCGCGTCGCTTCGCTCCTTGCTTCGCCCTAGAATGACGAAAGCTGGGGCTGCCCGCAGAAAACAAATCCGCTCTTCAAGTCCATCTCGCAAAATTATTCCTCTACTAAATTTATAGAACTACCTAGCCTGATCCATCTTCCAACCGGCGAGGCCATTTCCCGGCGCCGATCCGCAGCGAAGGAGAGGGATCAATGTTCAATCTGACCAAGCCTTTCAATCTGACGAGACGTGTTTTCGGCATCGGCCTGCTGGCGGCTACGGTTGTCCTGTCATCCGGCGCCACAGCGCAGGAGCTGAAGCAGCTCAGCATCGGCTATCAGAAGACCGGCCTGCCGGTGATCGCCAGGCAGCAGCAGGTGATCGAAAAGGCACTTGAAGACAAGGGCGTGACGGTCAAATGGGTCGAGTTCACCGCCGGGCCGCCATTGGTCGAGGCGCTCAATGTCGGCGCCATCGATGTCGGCTGGACCGGCGACGCACCGCCGATCTTCGGCCAGTCGGCCGGCGCCAACATCGTCTATGCGGCGGCGCTGCCGTCGAATGGCGACGGCGAGGCGATCTTCGTCAAGCCGGCGTCGCCGATCCAGTCGGTCGCCGACCTCAAGGGCAAGCGCGTCGGTGTCGGCAAGGGCACCAGCGCGCATAATCTGCTTGTCGCCGCACTGGAAAAGGCCGGTATTCCGTTCGACCAGATCACGCCGGTGTATCTCAGCCCGGCGGATGCGGCCGCAGCCTTCGCCAGCGACCAGATCGATGCCTGGAGCGTTTGGGATCCGTTCTTCGCCATCGCCGAAACCCGCTACCAGCCGCGTGTGCTGGCCCGCTCCAGCGAGGTGCTCAAGGTCAACACCTACTTCCTCGCCAACAAGGATTTCGCCAAGGCGCACCCCGAAACCATCGCCACGACGATATCGGCCCTTGGCGAGGCGGCGAAATGGGCCGACCAGAACCGAGACAAGGTGGCCGCGGCGCTGCATGAGGTGACCGGTGTGCCGCTCGACGCGCAGATCATCGCCGCCAACCGCACCAAGTTCGGCATCTTTCCGATCACCGACGAGATCATCGCCGGCCAGCAGGCCACCGCCGACCGCTTCTATAAGCTCGGGCTGATCCCGAAAGCGGTCCGCATCTCCGACGCGGTGTGGACAGCACCCGGCAACTAACTTGTCCCCTGACGGCGCCGGGTGAGAACGCCCGGCGCCCTTTGCGTTTGCACCCATATCTCCAGGAGATCCGCCCGTGACTGTGCCAGACATGACCGCGCCTGCCAGCACCGCACCGCTCGATTTCTTCTGGTTCATCCCGACGCATGGCGACGGTTCTTATCTCGGCTCCGAGGAGCAGCAGCGGCCGCCCGAATTCGGCTACTTCAAGGAGATCGCGCAGGCGGTCGACCGGCTCGGCTTTCCCGGCGTGCTGCTGCCCACGGGTCAGAACTGCGAGGATTCCTGGATCACCGCGACGGGCCTCGCGACGCTGACCGAAAAGCTGAAGTTTCTCGTTGCGCTGCGGCCGGGCGTCACGCTGCCGACTTTCGCCGCACGCCAGACCGCCGCCCTCGACCGCTTGAGCAATGGCCGCCTGCTGCTCAATGTCGTGGTCGGCGGCAACCCGACCGAGCTCGCCGGCGACGGCGTCTTCCTGCCGCATGACGAGCGCTATGCCCAGGCGCATGAGTTCCTGACCATCTGGCGCGGCCTGGTGTCGGGCCAGCGGGTCAATTTCGACGGCAAATATTACCGCGTCGAGAGTGGCCGCCTCGACCTTCTGCCGCACCAGGAGCGGCCGCCGCTCTATTTCGGCGGGTCGTCGGACGCGGGCCAGGACCTCGCCGCCGACCTCGTCGACATGTATCTGACCTGGGGCGAGCCGCCGGCGCAGGTTGCCGAGAAGCTGGCCGCGGCGCGCGCAAAAGCGGCACTGCGCGGCAGAAAACTGCGTTTCGGCATCAGGCTGCATTTCATCGTCCGCGAGACCGAGGACGAAGCCTGGCGCGCCGCCGACCGGCTGATCAGCCATGTCACCGACGCCCAGATCGAAAATGCGCAGGCGCGCTTCCTCAACCAGATGGATTCGGTCGGCCAGCGCCGTATGGCGCAATTGCATGGCGGACGCCGTGACAGGCTGGTCGTCTCGCCCAATCTGTGGGCCGGTGTCGGGCTGGTGCGCGGCGGCGCCGGCACGGCGCTGGTCGGCACGCCGGAACAGATCACCGAGCGCATCCGGGAATACCAGGCGATCGGCATCGATACCATCATCGGCTCGGGCTATCCGCATCTCGAGGAGGCCTACCGCGTCGCCGAGCTTCTGTTTCCAAAGCTCGGGCTCGGCACCAGGCGGCAGCGGGCGCATGAGAACATCGCCAACGAATTCTCGGTCGGCTTCCATGGCGCCAACCGCCTGCAGGCTTCGTCATGAGCTTTTCCACGCGCCTGCGCAGCAATGGCATCGGCTGGCTGCTCCCGGCGCTGGTTATTGCCGGCTGGGAGATTGCCAGCCGCGCGGGCGTCATGCCCGCCAACGTGCTGCCGGCGCCGAGCGCGGTCGCCGAAGCCTTCTGGCGGCTGACGCTGTCAGGCGAACTGATCCGCAACATCGGGGTCTCGACCGCGCGCGCCCTTGCCGGCTTTGCCGTCGGCGGTTCGATCGGCTTTGCGCTTGGCCTTGCCAACGGGCTGTCTACGCTCAGCCGCGGCCTGACCGACACGACGCTGCAGATGATCCGCAACATCCCGCACCTGGCGCTGATCCCGCTGGTCATCCTGTGGTTCGGCATCGACGAGGAAGCCAAACTGTTCCTGGTGGCGCTTGGCGTGTTCTTTCCGATCTACGTCAACACGCTGCTCGGCATCCAGAGCGTCGACCCGCAGCTAGTCGAGATGGGCCGCGTCTACGGCATGGACCGGCGCGCCGTGTTCTTCCGCGTCATCCTGCCCGGCGCGCTGCCGGCGATCTTCGTCGGCCTGCGCTATGCCCTGGGCATCATGTGGCTGACGCTGATCGTCGCCGAAACCATCTCGGCCAGCTCCGGCCTCGGCTACATGGCCATGCAGGCGCGCGAATTCCTGCTGATCGACGTCGTCGTGCTGTCGATCCTGATCTACGCGCTGCTCGGCAAGCTCGCCGACAGCCTCGCCCGCCTGCTCGAGCGGCTGTCGCTCGGCTGGCATCCGGCCTTCCAGAACGGATGAGAGATTGCCCATGACCGCCGCCAGCCTGACCGCAGCCCGTTCCTTCGTCGCCACGCCGGTGCGGCCGATCGGCTCCGTCGAAGGGCAGCGGGCCTTTGCCTTCAGGCAAGCCGGCAAGCGCTTCGGCGACAAGACCGTGCTCGACGGCATCGACCTGGACGTGCCGGCCGGGCAGTTCCTTGCCGTCATCGGCAAGAGCGGCTGCGGCAAGAGCACGCTTTTGCGGCTTCTGGCCGGGCTCGACCGGCCGACATCGGGATCGCTGACATTCGGCGTGGCAGAGGAAGGACACAGCCGCACGCGCTTCATGTTCCAGGAGCCACGGCTCCTGCCCTGGGCCAGCGTGGTGAAAAACGTCGAGGTCGGGCTGACCGGGATTGCTTCCGGCGCGGAGGCAAGGCAACGCGCGCTCGACATTCTCGGCGAGGTCGGGCTTGCCGATCGGGCCGACGAATGGCCTTCGGTGCTGTCCGGAGGTCAGAAGCAGCGCGTGGCGCTGGCCCGCGCGCTGGTCGGCCACCCGCAGATCCTGGCTCTCGACGAGCCGCTCGGCGCACTCGACGCCCTGACCCGCATCGAGATGCAGCAGCTTCTGGAACGCATCTGGATCGCGCAGAAGTTCACGGCCGTGCTGGTCACGCATGATGTCGCCGAAGCGGTCGCGCTGGCCGACCGGGTCGTGGTGATCAGCGAAGGCCGGATCGCGCTTGATCTGGATGTGCCCGCCGAACGGCCACGGCGGCGCGGGTCGGTGGAGCTGGCCCGGCTGGAGGGCAAGATACTGGATCGGCTGTTCGGGTAGGCTGTCGGGGGCGGCGGCGCAATTGGTGAGCGGCTTCCCCCACTCCGTCGCTGCTCCGCAGCGCCACGCTCTCCCCACTCCCGTGGGGGCGAGGAAAGGGGCCTGGGTCGGCAAGCTCGCGCCTTTCCTCTCCCCCGTCGATCGGGGGAGAGGTGGCGAGCGAAGCTCGACGGAGTGGGGGTCGACCTTTCTTCGAAGCTCACCCCCTACCGGTTCGCCCAGACCAATCCCGCCAGCCCGACCAGCATGGTGACGACACCGATATAGAGCCATTGCGACTGGCCGGTCATGAAGCTGCCGCCGACCACGCCGATGCCTTGCAGCGACCACAGCGCGCCGACGGCAAGCACAATCAACGCCAGCAGATTTTTCGTCAGCCTCACTGCAGGATCTCCCTTTTGAAGTCGATTGGTTGCAGCATCGGGGCCGCGATAAAAGAGCCGAAGGAAGTGGCCCGTCGGTGCCGGACTCTACTTGGATATTAATGTTCGATCTTGTCAAACGGATGCCTGGCAGCAGGACAAAGATCATCATTGATTGATCATCGCGCGGCGGAAAATCCCTGACAGACTGTTACTCAGCGACTCCAAACGTGTGCCATTGCCACGGAACCGCCAGATGACTGCCGCATTTCGCGCCTTATTTGGCACCTAACGGCTGGGGTCTGTCAAAAACGGAGCCATCCCCCAAATATGAAGAACCCAAAACAGACCGCGCTTGTCGCGGTAACGATCGCTGCTGGCCTGATGGTCGGCGCTTCTTCGGCGACCGCGGCCAGCCAGTGCGGTCGCGCCTCGTGGTATGCCCTGCACTCCAAGACCGCATCGGGCGAGCGCATGAACCCTTCGGCGCTGACCGCTGCGCATCGCACCTTGCCTTTCGGCACCAAGCTCCGAGTGACCAACAAGAACAACGGCCGCAGCGTCGTCGTGCGCATCAACGATCGCGGTCCGTTCATCAAGGGGCGCGTGCTCGACCTGTCGAAAGGTGCGGCCGGCCAGCTCGGCTTCATCGGCTCCGGCCACACGTCCGTGTGCATGGCGCGCGTCTAGAGCTTCCTGTGTCCGGCAAGAGGGCCGGACACATTGCCTACACATTTCGCAGTCGCACACTGAGCCGGCTCGCATCGTTCGGCCCCGATTTCCACGGTCTTGAACCAAAGAAGCATTGGTCACGCCGCGTGACGTATTGCATCGCAGCAATTAGTTGTTAACTTCCCCGCGAGACATCTAGGGCTCGGCGCGGCTCGCCGTCCCTTCGGTCGCAGGCAGCAGCGGGGTTCTCGATGTTCTACCAGCTCTATGAGATGAACCACGCCGCCCTGCAGCCGGCGCGCCTCTATGCCGACGCGGTGCGGATGTTTTACTCCAATCCGCTCAATCCGTTTTCCCACACGCAATGGGGCCGTTCGATCGCGGCGACGGCCGAACTGTTCGAGCGCACCACGCGCCGCTACGGCAAGCCGGCCTTCGGCCTGACCAAGACCGTGGTCGACTGGAAGAGCGTCGAGGTCACTGAAAAGACCGTCTGGTCGAAGCCGTTCTGCAATCTCGTCCGCTTCGAGCGCACGGTCCCCGCCGGACGCAAGCCCGATCCGAAGCTTCTGATCGTGGCGCCGATGTCGGGCCACTATGCGACGCTGCTGCGCGGCACGGTCGAAGCCATGCTACCCTATGCCGACGTGCACATCACCGACTGGGTCGATGCCCGCATGGTGCCGCTTGCCGACGGCCAATTCGATCTCGACGACTACATCGACTATGTCATCGACATGCTGCACACGCTGGGGCCGGACACGCATGTGATGGCGGTGTGCCAGCCTTCCGTGCCGGTGCTGGCCGCCGTGGCGCTGATGGAAACCAAGGGCGACCCCTTCGTGCCCTCGACCATGACCTTGATGGGCGGCCCGATCGACACCCGCAGCAACCCGACCGCGGTCAATCTGCTGGCGCAGGAAAAGGGCATCGACTGGTTCCGCGACAATGTCGTGATGCAGGCGCCCTGGCCGGTGCCGGGCTTCGGCCGCGAGGTCTATCCAGGCTTCCTGCAGCTGTCCGGCTTCATGAGCATGAACCTCGACCGCCACATCATCGCTCACAAGGACTTCTTCATGCATCTGGTGAAGCATGATGGCGACAATGCCGAGAAGCACCGGGATTTCTACGACGAGTATCTTGCCGTCATGGACCTGACGGCGGAATTCTACCTGCAGACCGTCGACACGGTCTTCGTGCGCCAGGCCTTGCCCAAGGGCGAGATGACGCATCGCGGCACCAGGATTGATCCGTCGGCGATCCGCAACGTCGCGCTGTTCACGGTCGAAGGCGAAAACGACGACATATCGGGCCTTGGCCAGACCAAGGCGGCGCATGATCTGTGCCCCAACATCCCGGCAGACAGGCATGCCCACTACATGCAGCCGGCGGTTGGCCATTACGGCGTGTTCAACGGTTCGCGCTTCCGTTCCGAAATCGTGCCGCGCATCGTCGACTTCATCACCAGCTATGGCCGCCAGGAGCGTGTCGCGGTGAAACCGAAGCTGGTCCGCGCCGCCAAGAGATAATGCAAGGCCGCCCAAAATTGCGGGGTTTTGGGAAGATGACCTGCATAAACCAAGCTTAACGGCGATAAACCGTGAAATTGGACGGTAAAAGCCGGCTGGCTGGCCGATTCTGTTGCACAAGTGCCGCTGTCCAGCCCCTCGGGTAACCATGCCGACAATCCGACCGTCGTCGTAATTGACACGGACTGTAAATCCCCCTTAACCTTTCGTTAATAACAAAGGGTGAGCGGGGACAATGATTTCCTCATCGATGGCGCGACGGCTGCGCGTGTATGTGGCGGCCGGGCTGGCAATGACGGCGGGCTGGGTGGCACCGGCTTTGGCGGGTGGAGCGATGGCGACCGGGGGGCTCACCTCGCAGCCGATCGGCCACTATGATTTCTGCAAGCTGCATCCGGGCGAGTGCTCGATCCGCCCGACCAATCTGGCGCCGGCTCCGATGAGCGACGGGCTGATGCGCAAGCTTCTCAATGTCACCGCCAGGGTCAACGCCGCCGTCAAGCCGATGAGCGACATGGATATCTACGGCAAGGACGAGGTCTGGGCCTATCCCGACAAGGGCGTCGGCGATTGCGAGGACTATGTGCTGGAAAAGCGGCGCCAGCTTTCGCGCATGAGCATCTCGCTTGCCGATCTTCTGATCACCGTCGTGCGCAAGCCCGACGGCGAGGGTCACGCCGTGCTGACGGTGCGCACCGACGAGGGCGACTATGTGCTCGACAATCTGACCGACAAGGTCAAACCATGGGACGCGACCGGTTACCGCTTCCTCAAGCGGCAGGCGATCGACAACACCGGCCGCTGGGTCTCGATCCGCGGTGGCCAGCAGGTTCTGGTCGGCGCGGTGCAGTAGCTTCTGCACGAACAGGGCGGCATCGGCGATCCTTGGCGCCAGCGTCTCGCTCGTGGCCCGACGCCGCGCGCATCCTCTAATAATCTCGCATTTCTCCGTGAACCATTTCGCTCCGGCCTGCGACACACAGCCGTGAACCGAAACCAACCATGGAGACTTCAGATGACTGCTTTTCTGCGAAACACCCTTCTTGCCGCTCTCGCGGTGTCGAGCATGGCCGGATCCTCCATGGCCGATCAGACCACCAGCTGTGCCAAAACCAACCTCAACGACCTCTGGGCCGGCCGCTGTTGCGGTGATGCCGGGGCGTCGGACTGCCTGGGTGGCGGAAACAATGGCCATGGCGGCAATGGCGATCACGGCCGGGGCGGAAATGGCGGCACGGCCGGCAAGAAGTGATCTCACCACTGTGCCCGCTGGCGCTCCGCCGGCGGGCAGTTTCCTTCTGAAGCAGGCGAACTTGCATCACGCTCGGATCGTCGGACTACGGCCGCTGGTTTAACGCCGCGCGGATCGATGCGGTAATGCGGCGAAGCTCGGCTTCGTCGAGTTTTTCGATGTTTTCCGCCAGCAGATTGGCAAGCTCGGTGGCGGCGGGGGAAAGACCCGACGTGTCGAGTTTTACACGCGGATGCGAGGCCTCGGCCAGCCGCGCCAGTTCCTCGGCATCGTCCCAGATGATGTTGAAATAGCCGATGATCTTCTGGATCAGCGTCCAGGTCGGGGCACCGCGCCTGCCATGTTCGAGCGCCGACAGATAGGCGGCGCTGACGCCGATCGCCGCCGCCATGTCCTTCTGGCGGACACCGCGTTCGCTCCTAAGCGTCCGCAGCTTCTCTCCGAACGGGGTCATGTCCCCACCCTCATGATAGAGCTCCTCACAGGCGCGCCCGCCGCAGGCGGATATAGAGCGCACCCGAACCGCCATGATTGCGGGCGGCATGGTCGTGGCTGGAGACCAGCGGCCGGAAGGCGGGCGTCGACAGCCAGGCCGGTACCGCGCGCCGCAACACGCCATCGCCGCCGGAGGACGAGCCCTTGCCGGTGATGACCAGGACATAGCGGACGCCGCCGGCATGCGCCCGGTGCAGGAATGAAAACAGCAGCGAATAGGCCTCGTCCTGGGTCAGGCCGTGCAGATCGACGCGGCCCTCGATCGGCAGCCGGCCCTTCGACAGCTTGTCCAAGGTCGGTTCGTCGAGCGCATGCGCGACATGCTGCGTCTTTGGTTTGGCTGCCCCGGGATTGGCCATGGGCTGAACCGGTTGCGGCTGACTTGGCCTGACCTCGGCAGGGATTTCAGGGATGTCGACGGCAAATTTGCCCTTCAGCGGCTTGGCCGTGCGCGCCACCAGGTTCCACAGAACCCGGTCGTCCTCGCTGAGCTTGTCCGGGCGCCGGGTCATCGGACCGCACCTGCAACGAGCGCGCGCGGGATCAGCGCATAAAAATCCGCGGCATTGCGGACCACGCCGGCGATCTCGCCCGCGGCATCGCCCGAACCGGCGAACAGGTCGCCCCGCGCGGACCCGGTGATGGCCGAGCCGGTGTCCTGCGCGATCATCAGCCGGCGGAACGGTTCTGCGTCGAAAGCAGTCAGCGTCGGTGCGTCGATGTAAAAAGGCGTGCCGAATGTATGCAGCAAGCGGTCGACGGCGATCGAGCGGCCCGGCGTCAGCGGCACCTTGGCGGCGGCGATCGGGCCAAGGGCCGCGTCCTCGACATCGGCCTCGCGGAAGAAGATGTAAGAGCGGTTCTGCCGCAGGATCTCGTCGACGCGGCCCGGATGCGCCTTGAACCAGGCGCGGATCGACTGCATCGTCACCTTCTCCAGCGGGATCTCGCCAAGCTCGCTCAAGATCTTGCCGGATCCGGTGAAGCGCTGGCCGGATTTGGCGGCATAGGTGACGCGGACAAGCCGGCCGTCGGTCATGGCGAGGCGTGCGGCACCTTGCACGTGAATGAAGAAGGCATCGACCTTGTCGGCCAGCCAGGCGATTTCCAGACCCTTGCCGTCGAGCGCGCCACGCTCGATCTCGCCACGGTCGGGATACTCGACCGGCCCGCTCGGCGTCTGGCGCGCGAAAGCGAGGTAGGGATCCAGGCCGGGCGGCCGGTTGCTCTCGTCGATATCGACGAGATCGGCCGGGCGCGACAGCAACGGCACCGAAAACCGATCCGTGCGCACCGGTGACGCCTCGACCTGCGGCTCATAGAAACCAGTGACGAGCCCGGCGCCGGCATGTTCGGCGGGGATAAGCGCCGGGACGAAATGGCGCTCGAAGAAGGCGCGGGCTTCCCCGCGGGTCGGCGACTGATTCGCCGGCGAAACGGTCCGGGCCTTGGCGTAGGCATCGGCAAAGGCGTCGAAGTCGATGCCGAGCGCACCACTGCGATAGGGTTTGGTCAGGACATGGAAGGCCGAGCGGCGAAAGGCGGCGAAAGCCGCCGAATGGTCGTCATCTCCCCAGCCGGGCAGGTCGCCGAAGGCTTTCTCGACAAAAAGAGGCGATAGCGACACCGGAGCCTCGCCGCGTGTTTCCGAACTAGTCTTCTTCCTCGGTGGCGACGAGCTTCCAGTTCGGGTCGCGCGAGCGCGTGTCGCGGGCGAAGGTCCAGACATCCTTGACCTCTGCGACGGTTTCCGGGTCGCCGTCGATGACCGCGCCGGCCTTGTCGCGGGTCGCCGAAATCAGCTCGCTGATGATGCGCAGCGTGACATGCGCCTCGCCGCCCTTCATCTCGGCCGAGACGATGTCGGCCTTGTCGATGCCGACGAAGGAGGACTGGATCTTTTCCGCCTTGGCCTCGCGCTCACCGATGGCGGCGACAAAGCCGTCATAGACCTCGCGCGACAACAGGTTCTTCAGCGTTTTGCGATCGCCGTCGGCATAGGCCATGACGATCATCTCGTAAGCCAGCTTGGCGCCGTCGACGAAACCCTTCGGCTCGAAGGACGGATCATTGTCCTTGATCGTGCGCAGGCCCTTGTTGAGGTCGGTATCGGGCTTGGCGAATGCGTCGATCGCGGCATAGGTGTCGGGAGCCGGCTCGCCTGGCGGGCGCTTGCGCGGCAGCGAGACGACATTTTCTGATTTCTGGGCGGCATCCTTGTCGCCGGTGCGAGCCGCCGAATAGGGATCGAAGGGCGGCCGTTCGCTGCCGGTGCGGCGGCCCAGCACATTGCGCAGCTGGAAAAAGATGACCACCGCCGCAATCAGGAAGAAAATCGTGCCGAAGTCGAAGAATCCCATATCTTCCGCCAATCAATCCCTGCCCTGTGGCCGGACCGTCAGGCCCAATGGCCACGGTCGCATAGCGTTCAACATTCAAAGCATATAGAACGCAAGGCGCAATCATTCAAATCAAAGGCAGGCATACCTATCTAACAGCCTCAGTGCCAGCGGCGATTGCTAGCTGGCGGCCAAAACAATCAAAACGATCATAGCGATCGAAAAAGGCTGGCAAGACTTGCGCATTTCGCTGCTTCCCTTCTTTCTCCTCGCGCTTCCGCTGCTGGAAATCGCCGGTTTCGTCATCGTCGGCCGTGAGGTCGGCGCGCTGGCAACGGTCGGCCTCGTGCTGGCCTCGAGCATCGCCGGCGTGCTTTTGCTCCGGTACCAGGGCTTTGGTGTCATGGCTCGCATCCGCACCGAGATGGCCGCCGGCCAGAACCCAAGCCGCCACCTTGCGCACGGTGCCATGATCGTGGTTGCGGCGGTCCTCCTGATCATCCCCGGCTTCATATCAGACATCATCGGCCTGCTTCTGTTCCTGCCGCCGTTGCGCGACTTTGCCTGGAACCGGTTCAAGGGCCGTATTGTCGTCGCCACCGATTTCTCGACCGGCGGTTTTCGCAGCCGCCAGCGCGACAGGGTCATCGACCTCGAAGACGGCGACTATTCGCGCGAGGACGATCTGAAGCGCGGCCCGGATCACAACTCGCCGTGGCGCCGCCTGAAGGACGATTAGGGCGCCGTCCCATCTATATCCGCAGCCGAGAAGCAAGGCGGCAAACCTTGTCTTGTCATCCCCGCCATGGTAGCGAACGCCCGATTTCAATTCGGTCAGCGACGCTGCCCAGGCAAGAGGACAAGGCTTATGGCCAGCAAGGATGACGCGCCGGTCGGCGCAGCCAACGGAAACGGCAATGCGGCGCAGCCGTCGCTCAACGTTCTGGCGCAATATGTGAAGGACCTGTCGTTCGAAAGCCCCGGCGCGCCGAATTCGCTGCGCGGCCGCGACAAGGCGCCGGGCATCGCCATCAACGTCAACGTCAACGCCAACCCGCTCTCCGACAAGCAGTTCGACGTCAATCTGACGCTGAACGCCAAGGCGTCCTTCGACCAGGAAGTGCTGTTCAATGTCGAGCTGGTCTATGGCGGCGTGTTCGCCATCGCAGGCTTTCCGCAGGAGCACATGCTGCCGATCCTGTTCATCGAATGCCCGCGCCTTTTGTTCCCGTTCGCCCGGCAGATCATCGCCGAGGCAACCCGCAATGGCGGCTTCCCGCCGCTGATGCTCGACCCGATCGACTTCGCCCAGATGTTCCAGCAGAAGCTGGCCGAGGACGAGGCGTCCAAGGTCAAGGTGAGCTGAGGCCTGCTGTCATCGTTGTTGTTTCTGAGAACCCGGCCTTGTGCCGGGTTTTCTGTTTGGAACGCTGGCGGGGCAGCGCCCCTTCGAGGTTGGCTGAAGGCCCCTCGCGTCTTCGTCATCCTAGGGCGGAGCAAGGAGCGTAGCGACGCAACGCAGACCCTAGAATCCATGCCGTGACATTCGCCTTAGAATGCAACGGATCAGAATGGCGCTTGTCCCCGCGCCTGTGCTCGCTACGCTAAAACCATGACCGGTTATGTCTACATGACTGCGAGCCAGAAAGGTGGCACCCTCTATATCGGTGTCACCAACGACCTCGGTCGCCGCATGCCGGAGCACAAGTCGGGCCAAGGCTCTAATTTCACCAGCCGCTACGGTGTTCAGCGGTTGGTCTGGTACGAGGAGTTTTTCGACATCACCGATGCGATCCAACGTGAGAAGTCCCTGAAGCGCTGGCCGCGCCAATGGAAGATCGAATTGATCGAAAAGGCCAATCCAGAGTGGTTCGAGCTGTTTCGCGGGACGGGGTGGTAACGCTCGGTTTCTTGCACCGCCGGAACATATCATCACCGTCACGGCATGGATCCTAGGGTCTGCGCCGCGTCATTCGCTCCTTGCTTCGCCCTAGGATGACGAAGTTATCGGGTCCGCTGCCAATCTTGAGGGTCGGCCCTTCCAGCCTTGCCGCCATCGCTTCTCTAACTGCCAGCAGCAACCTTCAGCCACAACGCCTTCTCACCCAACGTCCCGACCATGCCGGCGTGCGCGGCGCGTTCGGCTTCGGTGAGGCGGGGCCGCAGGGGTGCCGGGCGCTGGCTGATGATGATCTCGATCTGGCGGACATTTTCGCCTTGCGCCGGCGCGGTGGCGCTGTCGAGGATAAGGGCCGCCTGCTTGCCGCCGATCAGCTCGATATAGACCTCGGCCAGCAATTCGGAATCGAGCAGGGCGCCGTGCTTGGTGCGCCTGGTGTTGTCGATGCCGTAACGCCGGCAGAGCGCATCGAGCGAATTGGGGCCCATCGGGTGCTTGCGGCGCGCCAGCGCCAGCGTGTCGACGACGAGGCCGTTGTCGATGACGGGGTGGCCCAGCCGGCCGAATTCAACGTTCAGGAAGCCGATGTCGAAGGTTGCGTTGTGGGCGACCAGCTTGGCGCCGTCGGTGAAGTCCAGCCATTCCTGCACAATCTCGGCAAAGGTCGGCTTGCCCGCGAGGTCCGCCGCGCTGATGCCGTGCACCGCCTGTGCCTCGGCATGGATCGCGCGCCCTTGCGGGTTGATGTAGTGGTGGAAGGTCTTTCCGGTCGGGAAGCGGTTGACCAGCTCGACGCCGCCCAGCTCGATCACGCGGTCGTCGCGCGAATCGAGGCCGGTGGTTTCCGTGTCGAAGATGATCTCACGCATCGAATCAGTCGCTCCAAAGGAGCAGAATCATGAGACCGGAACAAAATGGCAATGGGAAACGAGCTGATCAGGGCAATCACTACAGGTTTGCGCTGCCCCTCATCGCACTGCCGGGCACTTCTCCCCCTATAGTGACGGGGAGAAGGACGCCTTCGCAAAGGATTTCGCCAATCTCCTGCGTTTGCAAGAGAGTAGCCGAGGTCGCGGCCAGCTCCTTCTCCACGTCACTACACGGGGAGAAGATGATGCCGGCAGGCAGATGAGGGGCGGCGCTGACGTTAACAGACGGCAGCCAGTGTCAATGGCCCGGCTCGCCGACCCCGATCAGTTCCGCAATGATCGCATTTACCTGAGTCCGCGCGGCGTCCAGCCCCTGGCCGGTGTCGACCACGAAATCGGCCTGACGACGCTTTTCCGTATCCGGCACCTGCTTGGCCAGGATCGACGCCAGTTTTTCCTCGGTCATGCCTGGCCGCGCCAGCACACGCTCGCGCTGGGTCTCGGCCGATGCGGTGACGACGACGACCTTGTCGACGCGGTTGCGGCCGCCGGTTTCGAACAGCAGGGGAATATCGAGGACGGCGATCGGCGCGCCTGATCTACGATGCCTGGCCAGAAAGGCATCGGCATCAGCGCGAACCAGCGGATGGATGATCGCCTCGAGCCGCTTCAGCGCGGCGGCGTCGCCGAGCACACGCGCGCCAAGCTTTGTCCGGTCGACCGCCCCGGCAGATGTGGTGCCGGGAAAGGCGGCCTCGACCAGGGGGGCTGCCTTGCCGGCATAGAGGCGATGCACCGTCTCGTCGGAATCATGGACCGGCACGCCGGCGTCAGTGAACATCTTTGCCGTCGTCGACTTGCCCATGCCGATCGAGCCGGTGAGGCCGAGCACGATCATGGCTTCGGCACCAGATCGGCGACGATCAGCGCCCGGAGTTCGGCCGTCACCCGCGGCCTGATGCCGAACCAGCGCTCGAAGCCGGGCACGGCCTGATGCAGCAGCATGCCGAGACCGTCGACCGTCTTCAGGCCCCTGGCGCGCGCCGCCGCAAGCAGGGGCGTCTCCAGCGGTACATAGACGATGTCGGTGACGATGGCGTGGTCCGGCAGCCGGGCGGGATCGGCCGACAGGCCTTCATTGCCATGCATGCCGAGCGCAGTGGTGTTGACCAGCAGGCCGGCATCGCCGAGCAGTTCATCCGTAGCCGCCATGCCATGCGCCGACACGCCGGCGCCGAAGCGATCGCGCAATTCCTGCACTCGGGCCACAGTGCGGTTGACGATGCGGATGTCGGTCACGCCGCGCTCCTTCAGCGCATGGATGACCGCGCGCGACGCACCGCCGGCGCCAAGCACGACCGCCGGACCCTTGCCCGCCCAGCCCGGCGCATGATCGTCGAGATTGGCGGCAAAGCCGTGCGCGTCGGTGTTGCCGCCCCACAAGACGCCGTCCTCGAACCACAGCGTGTTGACGGCGCCGATCTCTTCAGCGGCCTGGTCGCGGCGCTCGGACAGCGCGAAGGCCGCCTCCTTGTGCGGGATGGTGACGTTGCCGCCGCGATAATTGTTTGCCGGCAGCGTCTTCACGAACTCGGCAAAGTCTTGCGGCGCGACATCGATGGCCTGGTAGCTGCCGTCGATGCCATGTTTGGCCAGCCAGTAGCCATGGATCTTCGGCGAGCGCGAATGCTTGACCGGATGGCCGGTGACGAAGGCCTTCTTTGACACCTCAGCCATCGATCGCTCCCAGCGTGCGCAGTTCGGCCAGCAGCGGCAACAGCGGCAAGCCGACAATCGTGAAATGGTCGCCTTCGATTTTCTCGAACAATTGAATGCCTTCGCCTTCTACCTGGTAGGCGCCGACGCTGGGCAGCGCCTTGGCGCCGACGCGGGCGAGATGGCGGCCGATGAAGGCTGGGTCGAGCTTGCGCATGGTCATCGAGGCGATGCCGACATGCCGCCACAAGACCTTGCCGTCGCGGACCAGAACAGCGGCGCTGTTGAGCTGATGGGTCTTGCCCGACAGCGCCAAGAGATGACGGCGTGCGCCTTCCATGTCGGCCGGCTTGTGGAACACCTCGTCGCCAAGGGACAGGGTCTGATCGCAGCCCAGCACCAGAACGCCCGGCCTGCGCTCGCTGACGTCGGTGGCCTTGGCCTCGGCCAGCACCAGGGCGACGTCCTCGGGCGAGACGCCGCTATCCTGCAAAGGCCCCTCGAGCGCGCGCTCGTCGACATCGGCCGGAACCGCCTCGACATCGACGCCGGCATTGACCAGCATCGCCTTGCGGAACGGGCTGCCTGAAGCGAGGATGATTTTCTCGGTCATGATTTTTCGCCTGGTTTTCTGGCACCGACTAGGGTGTTGAGATTCAGGTCAGGCCGAGTCGAAAATGGTGGCTTCCGAGAACCGGAGCGGAGCGTACTTAAAGTACGTGAGCACCGGAAGCGCAGGAAGCCGCCATTTGCAGGCCGGCATCACCTGAATATCGACGCCCTAGCGCGTCTTCCCCCGCAGGGCAACGATGGCCGCCGCCGTTTCCTCTATCGAGCGGCGGCTGACGTCGATCATCGGCCAGCCGTGGCGCGTGCAGATCTTGCGGGCATAGGCAAGCTCTTCGCTGATCGCCGCGCGGTCGATATAGTCCGATGCCTCATACGAGCTGCTGTTGCCGAGGATGCGGTTTTGCCGGACGTGCGAGATGCGCTCGGCGGTGGCGATCAGCCCGACGATCAGCGGCTTGCTGGCGGCAACCAGGCTTTCCGGCACCGGCACGCCGAGGACGATCGGGATGTTGGCGGTCTTGATGCCGCGGTTGGCGAGATAGATGCTGGTCGGCGTCTTCGACGTGCGAGAAATGCCGATCAGCACCACATCGGCATCGTCCATGTTGAGCGGCAACTGGCCGTCATCATGGTCCATGGTGAAATTGAGCGCATCGATGCGGCGGAAATATTCGGCGTCGAGAACATGCTGGGCGCCGACGCGGCGGCCGGCCGGGGTGCCGAGATAGGACTGGAACACGGTCAGCACCGGCTCCAGCACCGATACACAGGGCAGGCCCATGGCCGCGCAGCGCTCGTCGATGCCGCGCGCCAGCTTCTGGTCGACGACCGTATAGAGGATGATGCCCGGCTCCTCCTCGATGTCCTCGAACACCTTTGCCACCTGCTTTTCGGTGCGGATCAGCGGATAGATATGCTCGATGGCGCGCGCGTCCTTGTACTGCGCCGAGGCCGCCCGGCCGGCGGCGAGCAGCGTTTCGCCGGTCGCGTCGGAAATCAGGTGCAGGTGGAAGAAGCTCTGGGGTTTGTTCACAGGGGTCACCTGGGGCTGTGGGCTTCTATGGATAAAGCGGGATGAAAAGACGGGCCTGTCGGAGGCGACTGTATCAGATGGCAGTTTGTCCACAATTCGATGCGCTGTCAGCTTCGTCGGGCGACTGGGGACAAGTTTGGGGACGGCGTTTTTCGACTACGGTCCGTCCACAGGACCTGCCTTTCATCGCTGTGCCTAACACTTTGACTCGATTGATCGATTCGGAGCTATCCCCAGAACCCTACATCTGGGAAAAAGAAGCACGCGACAATATGTTGGCTGGTGTTTTCCGGGGCAAAGCGGGACAGGTGACAACCACCAGAACCAACAGACTCTTAGAATCAGAAGAATCTTAGATATAAGAATCTTTGATTATAGAAGAGGCTGGGAGAAGCGAGCGCCCGATGCCCCAGAACCGGATCATGCTGGATGTCCTGAAGGGCAAGGCCCATTTTCCGCCTCCGCTCTGGATGATGCGTCAGGCCGGGCGCTATCTGCCGGAGTATCGGGAGACACGCAGGCGAGCAGGCTCGTTCCTGGACCTCTGCTACGATCCTGACCTTGCGGTCGAAGTGACCTTGCAGCCGATCGAGCGTTTTGGTTTCGATGCCTCGATCCTGTTTTCCGATATCCTTGTCGTTCCGCATGCGCTTGGCCGTGACGTGCGCTTCGAAGAGGGCAGAGGGCCGCTGCTGACGCCGATCACCGCGCCGGAGATTTTGGCTCTGGAAGGCAAGGTGTTTCACGTGAATCTCGAACCGGTCTACGAGACGGTTCGCCGGTTGCGGGCCAAACTGCCCGAAGAGACAACCCTGATAGGCTTCTGCGGCGCGCCGTGGACGGTGGCGACCTACATGATCGCCGGCCATGGCACACCCGACCAGGCGCCGGCGCGGCTTTTTGCCTATCGCGAGCCGGTGGCGTTTCAACGACTGCTGAAGGTGCTTGCCGAACATTCGGCCGCCTATCTCATCCGCCAGATCGAGGCGGGTGCGGATGTGGTGCAGATTTTCGATTCCTGGTCCGGCGTGCTGGACGATGAAACTTTCGACCTGTTCTGCGTTCAGCCAATGGCCGAGATCGTTGGCCGGGTGCGGGCGGTTCATCCCGATGTTCCGATCATCGGTTTTCCCAAGGGCGCCGGTTCGCGCTACCGGACCTATCGGCAAAAGACCGGCGTAACGGCGCTGGGGATCGACTGGACGGTGCCCTTGGTCGCGGCGAAGGAATTGCAGCGCTCAGGTGCGGTTCAGGGCAATCTCGATCCCTTGCGGCTCGTGGCCGGCGGCAAGGCGCTGTCGGATGGTGTCGAGGCGATCCTGAAGGCGCTGGGAGACGGGCCGCTGATCTTCAATCTCGGTCACGGCATCACGCCGGAGACGCCGATCGCTCATGTCGAGGCGATGGTGAAACAGGTGCGGAGCGCGACACGCTGATGGCTGAGATGAAAAACACGAACAGCACCGGCCGGGCGATGATGCGCATGACGATCGGTATCGCCGTGCTGGTCGTTTTCACCGCGCTTTTGTATTTCGCCGCACCCGACAGTTTCTATCCCTGGGCCAAGGCGATCCATATCCTCGCCGTCATCTCATGGATGGCGGGCATGCTCTATCTGCCGCGGCTGCTGGTCTATCACGCCGATGCCGAGAAGGGCTCGGTGCAGTCAGAAACCTTCAAGGTGATGGAGCGGCGCCTGCTGCGCGGCATCATCAACCCGGCGATGATCGTCACCTGGGTATTCGGCCTGTGGCTCGCCTGGAAGGGTTTTGGTTTCCAGGGCGGCTGGCTTCACGCCAAGATCGGAGCGGTGCTTTTGCTGTCGGCCATGCATGGCTATCTCTCGGGCGCGGTGCGCAAATTCGCCGAGGACCGCAATGAAAAACCGGCCAGGCACTGGCGGATGGTCAACGAGATCCCCACATTGCTGATGATCGCAATCGTCATCCTGGTGGTCGTCAAGCCGTTCTGATGCATGCCGCTCAAGAACGCCCAGGAGACAACGACAGGCAGTGATGTTTTAAGCCTTCATAGGTCACGCAAAACGCAGCTTGCTCTTTCACCCGACCGACGATAAAAGACGGGTCTTCCTTCCCGTCATGCGCCGCCCCTCGTTGTTTTCGGCCGCGCCCGGCATTTGTCGCATCCCGCCGATATTTTCCCAAAGCCTACCCAGACTCCATCTATTCAAGGTCCGTCTATGCAAGAAATGAAACTCGCCGAGTTCAAGAACAAGAAACCGCCAGAGCTGATCGCTTATGCCGAATCGCTCGAGGTCGAAAACGCCAGCGTCATGCGCAAGCAGGAACTGATGTTTGCGATCCTGAAGAAGCTGGCCGCCCAGGAGATCGAGATCATCGGTGATGGCGTGGTCGAGGTGCTGCAGGACGGTTTCGGCTTCCTGCGCTCCGCCAACGCCAACTATCTGCCAGGTCCCGACGACATCTATATTTCGCCGTCGCAGATCCGGCGCTTTTCGCTGAAGACCGGCGATACGGTCGAAGGGCCGATCCGCAGCCCGAAAGAGGGCGAGCGCTATTTCGCGCTGCTCAAGGTCAACACCATCAATTTCGACGATCCCGAGAAGATCCGTCACAAGATCCACTTCGACAATCTGACGCCGCTCTATCCGACCAAGCGGCTGAAGATGGAAATCGAGAATGTGACCACCAAGGACATCTCGGCCCGCGTGATCGACCTAGTCGCGCCGATCGGCAAGGGACAGCGCGCTTTGATCAACGCGCAGCCGCGTACCGGCAAGACGGTTCTGATGCAGAACATCGCCCACTCGATCACCGCCAACCATCCGGAATGCTATCTGATCGTGCTTCTGATCGACGAGCGGCCGGAAGAAGTGACCGACATGCAGCGCTCAGTGAAGGGCGAGGTGATCTCCTCGACCTTCGACGAGCCGGCGGTGCGCCACGTGCAGGTCGCCGAAATGGTCATCGAGAAGGCCAAGCGCCTGGTCGAACATGGCCGCGATGTCGTCATCCTGCTCGATTCGATCACTCGTCTCGGCCGCGCCTACAACACCGTCGTGCCGTCATCCGGCAAGGTGCTGACCGGCGGTGTCGACGCCAACGCGCTGCAGCGGCCGAAGCGCTTCTTCGGCGCTGCCCGCAACATCGAGGAAGGCGGCTCGCTGACCATCATCGCTACCGCGCTGATCGATACCGGCAGCCGCATGGACGAAGTCATCTTCGAAGAGTTCAAGGGCACCGGCAACTGCGAAATCCAGCTCGACCGCAAAGTGGCCGACAAGCGCATCTATCCGGCCATGGACATCTTGAAGTCCGGCACCCGCAAGGAAGACTTGCTGGTTTCCAAGCAGGATCTGCAGAAGATCTTCGTGCTGCGCCGCATCCTGGCGCCGATGGGAACCACCGACGCGATCGAGTTCCTGATCGACAAGCTCAAGCAGACCAAGACCAATGCGGATTTCTTCGATTCGATGAACACGTAAAGGTCAGGCCGAAATCTTCCGGCTTATGTATTGAAGCCCCATTCCGGAAGACCGGGATGGGGTTTTTCGTTGTCCGGCGGCAGGTCGCTTTCCCGATATCGGGCGGCTGTATGTGGCGGCAGACGATTTCGCGTTCATGCAAAGCTCGTGTCTGCAAACTGGAAGCAGCGACGTGAAGAAGACAATCCCGACCCTGATCGGCTTTTCGGCCATCCTGACCTGGTCTTTCCTGGCGCTGCTTTCGACCGCCGCTGGCCCGATCCCGCCGTTTCAGCTGGCAGCCATGACCTTCCTGCTCGGAGGGCTGGTCGGCGCTGGCAGCTGGATCTTCCGCCCAGGCGCGATCCGGTCGCTGCGGCAGCCATGGCCGGTCTGGGCGATCGGCACGGCGGGACTGTGCATCTACCACTGCGCCTATTTCTTTGCGATCCAGTCGGCGCCGCCGGTCGAGGTCAGCCTGATCGCCTATCTCTGGCCATTGCTGATCGTCGTCTTTGCAGCCTTCCTGCCCGGTGAAAGGCTCCGGGTTCATCACATCGTCGGCGTCGTTCTAGGGCTTGCCGGCGCCATCGTGGTGATCACCAAGGGCGGCAATGTCGGCCTGGCCAATGGGGTGATGAAGGGCCATGTCATCGCGCTCTTCTGCGCCTTCATCTGGGCTGGCTATTCCGTCCTGTCACGCCGCTTCGGCCAGGTGCCGACCGATGTCGTGGCCGGTTATTGCTTCATCACGGCGGCGGTCGCTTTCTCGCTGCACCTGATGCTTGAGACCACGGTCTGGCCGCAGACGCCGACGCAGTGGACGGCTATCGTCATTCTGGGCACGATTCCTCTGGGAGCCGGCTTCTACGCCTGGGATTTTGGCTGCAAGCACGGTGACATCATGATCCTTGGCGCCCTGTCCTACGCCGCACCGCTGTTTTCGGTCATCGTGCTGCTGCTGGCAGGCTTTGGCGTCTTCCACTGGTCGGTGGCGCTCGCCTGCGTGCTGATCACCATTGGCGCGGTGGTTGCTGCCAGGGATTTGCTGTTCAAGCCCCGGCAAGCTGCGACCGAGGCGCTGCCCGATCCCGCGCACGGCGCCTGATCATTCTCGGCGCAAAAGGCGCTCCAGCTCTTCCGGATCCGTCATCGGGGAAAGGCAAACCTGACCAGTGCAGAACCACGCGCTTAAGCGGTTGGTCGGCGGCAGGATTCCGGCGGGCAGCAAGGCTCGATTCGCTCCCGTACCGATCGGCACGAGGATGTCGACGCGGCGTGGATCCGGATTTCGATTCGCAACCGGAACGAGCTTTGGATCGTTGAGCGCATCAACGATGACCAGTTTGAGCGGCTCGATCGCCAGCGCGCAGGCGTTGACGATGCCGGCCTGGCCATAGGCTTGGTTTGCGGCACGGCCGGCGGCATGTTCGGCGACCTCCCAGGCTTTCTCGTGCAGCTCGAGATCGCCGGTGACGGACGCGAGCCGGACCAGTGCTTCGATGATTTGGCCGGTGGCGGACGGAATGGCCTCGTCGACATCGCCGCGGATGCGGATCGGCACGTCGGTGCTGTCCGAGGCAGTCAGGTAATAACCTGCCTTTTCGGTATCGGCGTGCCAATGGTCGAGCTGCTCGACAAACTGGCCGGCCTGGTCGACATAGCTCCAATCCCCAGTGGCCTCGAACAGCGAGATGGCTGCGTTGGTCATGGCGGCATAGTCGCTGGACAAAGCAGGAAACAGTTTTCTGGCGCCGAGCATCGAATGCGGCAAGCGGTCGCCGCGGCTGGCAGAGCAGATATGGGCGAAGGCTTTTGCCGCAGCGTCGATCCAGTGAGGCCGCGCCAGCGACCGACCGGCCTCAGCAAAGGCTGCGATCATCTGGCCGTTCCAGTCGGTGAGGATCTTTGCGTCAAGGCCGGGCCTGACCCGCTCTTCCCGGACTGCAAGGAGTTTCCCCTTGAGCGGGCTGACCTCTTCGCGATCGATCACATATTGCGATTGCTGGGCCCTCGTCTGGTGGACAACCGGCTTGCCTTCCCAACCATGCGGGCTGGAGAGCGTGAAGTGATTGACAAACAAGGCGGAATCGTCGCCAAGTGCGGCCTCGATCTCGTCTTGGCTCCAGGTGTAGAACAGCCCTTCCTCGCCGTCGCTGTCGGCGTCGAGACTGGCGGCAAAGGCGCCGCCGTCGACGCGCATTTCGCGCAGCAGCCAGTCGATCGTCTCTTCGATTCGGACCCGGAACAACTCGTTGCCGCTTGCGGCATAGGCCCAGTTGCAGAAGCGGATCAGCTGGGCATTGTCGTAAAGCATCTTTTCGAAATGCGGCACCAGCCATTCGGCGTCGGTCGAGTAACGGCTGAGCCCGCCGCCGATATGGTCGTAGATGCCGCCGCTGACCATCTGTTCGAGGCTGTTGAGAACGTCGTCGCGATGGCTGGCGTTGCCGTCGCGCAGCCAGGACAGCCACAGCGTTTGCATGAACGGCGCATTGGGGAATTTCGGCGCGCCGCTTAGGCCGCCGAGATCGCGGTCGACCATGCCGTCTATGCCCTTGGCCAATTCCGCCAGCGTGTCGCGGTCGACCACGGTTCTGGCATGCGAGCCGGCGAGCCGCGCCTCGACATGTGTGGCCAGGCCGTCGGCGCTCTGGTTGAGGCTCGCCCGCTTCTCGCGCCAGGCCTTGTCCACCGCCTCCATCACCTGGATGAAACCGGGGCGGCCATAGCGTGGCTCGCGCGGAAAATAGGTGCCGCCCCAGAACGGCTTGCCGTCCGGCGTCAGGAACATGGTCAGCGGCCAGCCGCCTTGCTCGCCCATGGCGGAGAGTGCAGCCATATAGATCTGGTCGATGTCGGGACGCTCCTCGCGGTCGACCTTGATATTGACGAACAGACGGTTCATGACGGCGGCGACACCATCGTTCTCGAAGCTTTCATGCGCCATGACGTGGCACCAGTGGCAGGCGGCATAGCCGACCGAGAGCAGGATCGGCCTGTCCAGCGCCTTCGCCTCCTCGAGCGAAGCCGGCGACCAGGCGCGCCAGTGCACGGGATTGCCGCTGTGCTGCTGCAGATAGGGGCTTGCTTCTTCAGCGAGCAGGTTTTGCGCGGGCAACGTCACGATGGGCAAACTCGGATGGGTCGGATAGGCGTAAAGCTAGGGCGGTTCGGTAGAGCGGGCAAATGGTTTCAGGCGGTTCCATCGTAGCGCTGTCGAGCGGCCGGCTCCCGGCCGGCGTCGCCGTCATCCGTATTTCCGGCCCACAGACTCGATTCGTAGTCGAAACGATTGCCGGCGGCATGGTTAAGGACCGCTCGGCGGTTCTGCGCAGATTCAGGGCACCCGACGGAACCGTGCTCGACACCGGCCTGGTCGTTTTCTTTCCCGGTCCGGCCAGTTTCACCGGCGAGGACGTCGCGGAATTCCACGTCCATGGCGGTCGTGCCGTGGTGGCAAAAATGATGGAGACGATCGCAGGCCTTGACGGCGTTAGACACGCGGAACCAGGTGAATTCACGCGCCGCGCCTTTCTCAACGGCAAGGTCGACCTTGTCGAGACCGAGGCACTGGCGGATCTCGTCAACGCCGAGACCGAGGCGCAGCGGCGTTTTGCCGTTCAAAATGCCGAAGGCGTTCAGAGCGACCTCTATCTCGGCTGGCGTCGCAGGCTAATCCATGCCCGCGCCATGATCGAGGCGGAAATCGATTTCGCCGATGAGGACGATGTCCCCGGTTCCGTTTCGGATACGGTCTGGTCCGATGTCAGGACGATGATCGGCGAGATCGATCGCCACATCGCCGGGTTTCGCGCCGCCGAGATCATTCGCGACGGCTTCGAGGTCGTGATCCTTGGCGCGCCCAACGCCGGTAAGTCGAGTCTGTTCAATGCCCTGGCTCGGCGGGATGCCGCTATAGTAACGGATGAACCCGGCACGACGCGGGATCTGCTTGAAGTGACACTTGATCTCCAGGGGCTGCGGGTCCGGCTTACCGATACGGCCGGGCTACGCGATGCGCCGGGCAAGGTCGAGGCGATCGGCATCGAGAAGGCGAGGGCCAAGGCGCATGGCGCCGATCTCTTGCTGTTGCTCAGGGATGTCGCCGATCCCAGGGAGATCGGTTCGCTACCGACCGAAGCGCCGATCTTGCGTGTCGGCACCAAGCTCGATCTGCTGGAGGACCGCGCGGCGAGCGGCGCGACGGAAGACTACGACCTTGTCATTTCGGTAAAAAACGGGACGGGCGTGGAGAGACTGCTGGCGGAAATCGGCCGGCGAGCTGCGGAAGCAGCCGGCAGCGTCGGTGATGTCTTGCCATCGCGCCTGCGCCACGTCGAATTGCTTGGCGCAGCGAATGGGCACCTGCTTCGCGCGACCGACGGCCAGACTGTCGGGCAGGAATTGCGCGCCGAAGAGTTGCGGCTTTCCGCGGATCGCCTGGGCCGGATCGTCGGCGCCATCGATGTCGAGGACATGCTGGACGTCATCTTTTCGCAGTTCTGCATAGGGAAATGACTCACGTGAAACAGTGGTCCTCGAACAGGAGTTGCTTTCTGGCGTAGAGGCTTGATGGCGCTTGCGGATTGCATGCGTTGGCAACTGGCGGAAACGCTTAACGTCTCGTCATCCTCGGGTCTTCGCCGCGTCACTTCGCTCCTTGCTCCGCCCGTGGATGACGAGGGCGTGGCGGCCTCGGCGGTCACGAATGTCTAGATGGTGGCCACAGCAATGATGAAACTCGGCTGCCGTCCTCGAATCCACTGAACCCGCGCAGCATCATTCGCGCGAGTCACGCGAAACATCTGCCCGATGACTCACGTGAAACACGCGTGAGGGCACGTCCAAGGCTGTTTCACGTGAAACTCCCTGCGGAGTTTTCTTGACAGCACCGCCCTACGGGGACATGTGTCCCTCATTCATTGAGTCTGGGAAGTTTGTGATGACCAATCACTATGATGTGGTTGTGGTGGGCGGCGGCCACGCGGGTTGCGAGGCGGCCAGTGCTGCCGCACGCGCCGGTGCCAGAACCGCTTTGGTGACGCTGCGCTTTGACACGATCGGGGTCATGTCGTGCAATCCGGCGATCGGCGGGCTCGGCAAGGGCCACCTGGTGCGCGAGATCGATGCCATGGATGGCCTGATGGGGCGCGTGGCGGATGCGGCTGGCATCCAGTTCCGCCTGCTCAACCGCCGCAAGGGTCCCGCCGTGCGCGGGCCGCGCACGCAGGCCGACCGAAAGCTCTATCGCCTCGCCATGCAGGAAGCGATTCGGCAGCAGAACGATCTCGACGTGGTCGAAGGCGAGGTTCTGGACTTCGAAATCGCCGATGGGCGGATCACGGCCGTTCTCCTGGCCGATGGAAGGCGGCTTGCCTGTGGCGCTGTCGTCCTGACGACCGGGACTTTTCTGCGCGGGCTTATCTATATCGGCGAGAGGAAGATTATTGCCGGCCGCATGAACGAGCAGGCCAGTCTTGGTCTGTCGGCAACGATGGACCGCGCCGGCTTCAAGCTCGGTCGGCTGAAGACCGGCACGCCGCCACGGCTCGACGGCCGGACCATCGACTGGGCGTCGCTGGAAAGCCAGGCGGCGGATGAGAATCCTGTGCCGTTCTCGCTGATGACCGACCGCATCACCACGCCGCAGATCGAGTGCGGCATCACCCGCACGACGACGGCCACGCATGAGTTGATCCGCGTCAATCTTGGCCGGTCGGCCATGTATTCCGGCTCGATTGCGGGCGTTGGGCCGCGTTATTGCCCGTCGATCGAGGACAAGATCGTCAAGTTCGGCGATAGGGACGGGCACCAGATCTTTCTGGAGCCGGAAGGGCTGGACGACGATACCATTTATCCCAATGGTATTTCGACCTCGCTGCCCGAAGACGTACAGCTCGATATATTGAAAACCATTCCGGGGCTGGAGCGCGCAACCATGCTGCAGCCCGGCTATGCCATCGAGTATGATCACGTCGATCCGCGCGAACTGCATCAGACGCTGGAGACGAAGCGCATCAGGGGTCTTTTCCTCGCCGGGCAGATCAACGGCACGACCGGCTATGAGGAAGCAGCCGGGCAAGGCTTGCTCGCAGGCCTCAATGCGGCGCGGCGGGCGGCGGGGAGCGAGCAGATCGTGCTCAGCCGCACCGAAGCCTATATTGGGGTGATGGTCGACGACCTGACCAGCCGCGGCATCAGCGAACCCTACCGGATGTTCACCTCTCGGGCCGAATTCCGGCTGTCGCTGCGTGCCGACAATGCGGATGAACGACTGACGCCTCTGGCTGCAAAGCTGGGCATCGCTTCGGCACAGCGCATGCAACGCTACGGGCAGGTCATGCAAAGCCTGGATGAGGCGCGGGACTTGGCGAAGTCGCTCGCCCTGACGCCGAACGAGGCGGCGCGACACGGGCTGGACATCAACCGGGATGGCGTGCGCCGGTCCGGCTATGAATTGCTGTCCTATCCTGACGTCGATGTCGCCTGGCTGGTCGGCGTCGATCCGCGCTTTGCGGCGATCGACGGCAAGACGGCGGAGCGCCTCGAGACGGAAGCGAAGTATTCTGTCTATCTCGACCGCCAGAAGACTGACGTGGCGCAAATCCGGCATGAGGAGAGCCGGCTTATCCCCGAGACGGTCGATTTCGCCGGAGTGCCGGGTCTGTCGAACGAGCTGAAGCAGAAGATGCAGGCGCGGCGGCCGCGCTCCATCGCTGATGCCCAGCGCATGGAAGGCATGACGCCGGCGGCGCTGGCGATCATCGTCGCGCATGTCCGTCACGCGGAAAGCACCCAGCGCCCACAAAAGGAAGTTGCGTGAGTTCTATTTCCCTAGAGAGCCTGCAGGACGCGGCAGGCCCGGTTTCACGTGAAACATTCGATCGGCTGGTGGCCTTCGAGCAGATGTTCCAGAAATGGAATCGCAGCATCAATCTCGTGGCGCAATCCACGTCGGGCGATGTCTGGCAGCGCCATATATTGGACAGCGCGCAGTTGGCGCGAATCGAGCCTCGGGCGACGCGCTGGGTCGATCTCGGTTCGGGCGGCGGATTTCCCGGCCTTGTCATGGCTTTCCTGCTTGCCGAGCGCGACGGCGCCAGCATCGACCTGGTTGAAAGCAATCGCAAAAAGGCGTCCTTCCTGCAGACCGTCGTCGGGCAGTTCAGGCTGCCGGCGCGAGTCGTGGCGCGCCGCATCGATGACAGCCATGCGCTTGTTTCGACACCGCAAGTTGTCACGGCGCGGGCTTTGGCCTCGCTTTCGACCTTGCTGGACCTGTCGGCGCCATGGCTGACGTCAGGCGCGCGCGGCCTGTTCCACAAAGGCCGGGATTACCGCGCCGAAGTGGAAGAAAGCGTTCACCGATGGTCCTTCGATCTGGTAGAACATCCAAGTGTGACCGACCCGCATGGGGTCATCCTTGAACTGTCCAACCTGCGACCTGTCTGATCCGCGACGTGTCAGACGCTTTGGCGATCCCAAAATGAACTTCTGGCATAGACCCATGATGAAGAATGGCCCCCGAATCATCACCGTAGCCAACCAGAAGGGCGGTGTCGGCAAGACAACGACCGCCATCAATCTGGCGACCGCGCTGGCCGCGATCGGCGAAAAGGTGCTGATCGTCGATCTCGATCCGCAGGGCAATGCCAGCACCGGTCTCGGCATCGACCGCAAGGACCGCACGGTGTCCTCCTATGACGTGCTGACCGGCGAACTGGAACTGGAGGCCGCGGCCATCCCCACGGCGGTGCCCGGCCTGTCGATCGTGCCGTCGACGCTTGATCTGCTCGGCATTGAAATGGAGATCGCCTCGGCGCCCGACCGCGTGCTCAAGCTGCGAAATGCGCTGCGCGCCGCGACCGCCCGCGGCGCGCCGTTCGGCTATGTGCTGATCGACTGCCCACCATCGCTCAACCTTTTGACTTTGAATTCAATGGCCGCGGCCGATTCTGTTCTTGTGCCGCTGCAATGCGAGTTTTTCGCGCTCGAAGGTCTCAGCCAGTTGCTGGAGACTGTCGAGCAGGTGCGCCGCTCGATCAATCCGGATCTCACCATCCAGGGCATCGTGCTGACCATGTATGACGGCCGCAACAATCTCGCCAACCAGGTGGTGCAGGATGTGCGGGCGCATATGGGCGACAAGGTCTACGAGACCGTCATTCCGCGCAATGTGCGGGTGTCCGAGGCGCCGTCCTACGGCAAGCCGGCGATCCTCTATGATTTGAAGTGCTCCGGCAGCCAGGCCTATCTGCAACTGGCGTCGGAAGTGATCCGCCGCGAGCGCAAGTTGCGCGCCGCTTGATTAGGCCGGATGCATAGCTAAGACCCGATTCGATACCGAAACGATTTGGAATAGCCAACTGGAATAAAGATGAGCGAAGACCTTTCAAGAAAGAGACTGGGGCGTGGACTGGCTGCGCTGATCGGAGAGATCGATCGTCCGGCAGTCCCCGAAAAGCCTGGCATGAGCGCCGACGGCAAGGTGCCGATCGAGTTCCTGACCCCCAACCCGAAAAATCCGCGCCGGCATTTCGGCGATGCCGAGCTGACCGACCTTGCCCAGTCGATCCGCGAACACGGCGTCGTCCAGCCGGTGGTGGCGCGGCCTTCGCCGACGCAGGCCGGCCGCTACGAGATCATTGCCGGCGAACGGCGCTGGCGCGCGGCGCAGCGCGCCGGGCTGTCCGAGATTCCGGTCATCATCCGCGAGGTCAACGACCGCACCGCGCTCGAACTGGCGATCATCGAGAACGTCCAGCGCACCGATCTCAATGCGGTCGAGGAGGCGCTTGGTTATCAGCAGCTGATCGACGAGCACGGCTACACCCAGGCCGATCTCGGCCAGGTGATCGGCAAGAGCCGCAGCCATGTCGCCAACACGCTCAGGCTCTTGAAGCTGCCCGACGTGATCCGCGACATGCTGGTCGACGGCGCGCTGTCGGCGGGTCATGCCCGCACGCTGGTGACGGCGGAAGATCCGGCCGGCCTTGCCAAGCGCATCGTCGAAGAGGGCCTTTCGGTGCGCCAGGCCGAAGCGCTGGCGCAGATGCCGGCCGGCACCAGCAGCGCCAGGGAAGCCAAGCCGGCGCCAAGTCCTGACGAAAAGGACGCCGACACGCTGGCGCTGGAAAAACTGTTGACCGACACGATCGGCATGATCGTGTCGGTGGATCACAAGGGCAGAGGCGGCGTGCTGCGGGTTTCGTACCGGTCGCTGGAACAGCTTGATGAGCTGTGCCGCAGGCTGAAGCAGGATCGGTAATTAGCCGGCAAATTAACTCCTGGCTTAAGGTCCAGCTGAGCTGGTTGGCACGGGCTTGAGAGCATAAAGGGCTGGCGGTAGTCGGCCCTTCTCTTTGCGGCGCCTGTGTTTGGCGAACGCGGCGAAGCTGCCAATCTCCCCCTCGTGGGCAGGGCTATCGCATATGGATTCTTGCGAAGAAGAACCCCCACCCTAACCCTCCCCACAAGGGGGAGGGAACGCTGCCGCGTGCCTTTAATTCT
>NZ_JAMYSF010000025.1:0-101403 GCF_040321775.1 Mesorhizobium sp. M0243
ACATCGGCCACCTCGTCGAAACCATCGAGGCAGCCGAATGCAAGAACTACTTCGAAAACGCAGGCTACGCTTCCGTCAAAATATGAAACGCTCTAAGCGCTCCATGAACAGTGAAGACTTTGTCCGGCGAACAGTTGCTCTCGAGAAATGGCTGGTTCGTTCCGTTTGATGGGGGCGCTTTCAGCGGCGTTGCCTGAACTGACCATCAAACGCAGATGACCGCAGTACCACACATTCATCGGCTGCGAATTGCAGAGGGACTGTTTGGTGGAGCCAATCGGGATCGAACCGACGACCTCTTGAATGCCATTCAAGCGCTCTCCCAACTGAGCTATGGCCCCACTTCCGGCAGTCAACCGGCGCCGTTTCCGGCGAAGAGATCCGGCGCGGGTTGGAGACCGCGCCGTTAGTGCAGGCGGCTTCTAACCCCGCCTTTCGTCAATATCAAGCCTTCAAGAGCCGCTTTTTCTTCGCAGGCTACGAAAGCCTGCAAACGCCCGCTTTCAAGGCCGATCAGACCTCGTCGTCGTCGTCGCCGACGCCGATCATGTCGGCAACGTCGTCATCTTCTTCCTCTTCGTCGGCGAGGAAGGTGTCATCCTCGTCGTCGCCGAGGTCGACGTCATCCTCGTCGTCGCCGAGATCCGGCAGGTCGTCGCCCTTGGCGTCCTCGTCGGCCTCTTCAAGCGAGACGACCTCAACGCCCTCTTCTTCCTCGGCGTCCACTTCCTTCTCGGCCACTTCCTCTTCCTCCTCGAGAGCGGCAATCTTGCCTTCCTCGAAATAGGAACGCGGATAGGTCTTGCCGGTGTAGGGCGAGACGATCGGGTCCTTGTTCAGGTCGTAGAATTTTCGGCCCGTCTCCGGGTCGATACGTTTTGTGCCAAGTTCGGTTTTTGCCACGGCAAGCCTCGTCAATAAAAGAGTGGTCCCCTTAACCACAGTTTGCAGCGCTGTCAAAGCGAAAAGCCGGCGTCACAAAACCATACGTTGAAAGGCGTCGCGTCAGTGACGACCATGGGGGATGACCATTTCGGCCCGCCGTGATACGAGACCGCCGCAACAAATGAAAAGCGCCGGCCCGCCGGCATTCCGTCCAGGGAAATTCCATGTCTCACGCCGCCGCGCCCAAGCCGGCCACCGCCCGCCAATCCCCAGCCCTTTCTGGTATCGCGCGCGTGCCGGGCGACAAGTCGATCTCGCACCGCTCCTTCATGTTCGGCGGCCTCGCCTCGGGCGAGACCCGCATCACCGGCCTGCTCGAAGGCGAGGACGTGATGCGCACAGGTGCTGCCATGAAGGCTATGGGCGCACATATCGAGAAGAACGGCGACGAGTGGGTGATCCGCGGCACAGGCAATGGCGCACTGCTGCAGCCGGAAGGCCCGCTCGATTTCGGCAATGCCGGCACCGGCTCGCGGCTCACCATGGGCCTTGTCGGCACTTATGACATGGAGACGACCTTCATCGGCGACGCCTCGCTGTCGGGCCGGCCGATGGGCCGCGTGCTGGAACCCTTGCGCCAGATGGGCGTGCAGGTGCTGAAGGCGACACCGGGTGACCGCATGCCGATCACGCTGCATGGGCCAAAGCATGCCGCGCCGATCACCTATCGTGTGCCGATGGCCTCGGCGCAGGTCAAGTCGGCGGTGCTGCTTGCCGGGCTGAACACGCCGGGCATCACCACCGTCATCGAGCCCGTCATGACGCGCGACCACACCGAAAAGATGCTCAGAGGATTCGGCGCGAACCTGTCGGTCGAAACCGACGAGCGCGGCGTGCGCCACATCTTCATCGAAGGACAGGGCAGACTGACCGGCCAGACCATCGCCGTGCCGGGCGACCCGTCCTCGGCCGGCTTCCCGCTGGTGGCCGCGCTGATCGTGCCGGGTTCCGACATCACAATCGAGAACGTGCTGATGAACCCGACCCGCACCGGCCTGCTTTTGACGCTCCAGGAAATGGGCGGCAAGATCGACATTTTGAACCCGCGCAACGCCGGTGGCGAGGACGTCGCCGATTTGCGCGTGCGCTACTCCGAGTTGAAGGGCGTCACCGTGCCGCCCGAGCGGGCGCCGTCGATGATCGACGAGTATCCGGTGCTGGCGGTCGCGGCGAGCTTCGCCGAGGGCGAGACGCTGATGCAGGGGCTGGAGGAGCTGCGCGTCAAGGAATCCGACCGGCTGTCGGCCGTCGCCAACGGGCTGAAGCTCAACGGCGTCGATTGCACCGAGGGCGAGGCCTCGCTCGCCGTGCGCGGAAAACCGGGCGGCAAGGGGCTGGGTGGCCATCCGAACGGCCAGGACACGACCGTGCAGACCCATCTCGACCACCGCATCGCCATGAGTTTCTTGGTCATGGGGCTGGCGACGGAAAAGCTGGTGACGATCGATGACGCCGCGATGATTGCGACGAGCTTTCCGGAGTTCATGGGGCTGATGACGGGGCTGGGTGCGGAGATCGGCTAGTCGATGGCTTGGGACCAGACTGCAACGCTGGCGGGACAGCACCCCCCTCTGTCCTGCCGGACATCTCCCCCGCAAGGGGGGAGATTGGCGGCTTTGGCGCTCCATTCAATCCTGCAATATTGGCGATTGGCTAAGTCAGCGGTGATGGCTGATCTCCCCCCTTGCGGGGGAGATGTCCGGCAGGACAGAGGGGGGTGTGAAGAATCTCGGCGCCCGTCTTCTTCATCGCACCTGTCAATCGCGGCGGCCCGCCAATGACTCACACCTTCACCATCGCCATCGACGGCCCCGCAGGCGCCGGAAAAGGCACGCTGGCCCGGCGGCTCGCCGACCACTACCGGCTGAACCTGCTCGACACCGGTCTCACCTATCGCGCCGTCGCCTATGCGCTCATCCAGCACGCGCTGCCGCTCGACAATGTCTCGGCCGCCGAAACCGCGGCCCGCCAGGTCGATCTGGCGAAGCTCGACCGGGCGGTCTTGTCAACGCATGCCGTCGGCGAGGCTGCCTCCAAGGTCGCGGTGTATCCGACGGTGCGGCGCATCCTCGTCGAAAAGCAGCGCGACTTCGCCAAGACGCCGCCGGGCGCGGTGCTCGACGGGCGCGACATCGGCACCGTTGTCTGCCCCGACGCCGACATCAAACTCTATGTGACAGCGAGCGCCGAGGTGCGGGCACAGCGCCGGCTGTCGGAGATCGAGAGCATCGGCGGGACCGCCGATTTCACCGAAATCCTCGCCGATATCGTGCGCCGCGACGAACGCGACATGAGTCGAGCGGACTCACCGTTGAAGCCGGCGGCCGACGCGCACTTGCTTGATACCAGCGAAATGGCTATAGAAGCCGCGTTTCTTGCAGCCATGGCGATCATAGACGACGTGCTGGCCAAAAGAGACAACGCCTAATCCGGGTTTTCCCTCGTATTTCCGTTGTCGGAGGCGAAGAAAATACCCATATCGGGCACGAACCAGCCTGCCAGCATTCTTCATGCGCCGGAATTGCCGTTTAAAGAGCGGCCCAGGGTTTTTGTAGCCCGGAACGCCGGTAGGCCAAACGCAACGCTAACCCACGGCGCCCGTCCCGCTTTTAGATGCGGGGCACTCCAGGAGAAACAATGTCAGCTGCAAATCCCACTCGCGACGATTTCGCGAGCCTGCTCGAAGAATCTTTTACCGCCGGCCATTCCGGCGAAGGTCAGGTCGTCAAGGGCATCATCACCGCCATTGAAAAAGACATGGCTATCATCGACGTCGGCCTCAAGGTCGAAGGCCGCGTGCCGCTGAAGGAATTCGGCGTCAAGGGCAAGGACACCACCCTCAAGGTTGGTGACACCGTCGAAGTCTATGTCGAGCGCATCGAAAACGCGCTTGGCGAAGCGATGCTTTCACGTGAAAAGGCCCGCCGCGAAGAGAGCTGGGTCCGCCTGGAAGAGAAGTTCACCAAGGGTGAGCGCGTCGAAGGCGTCATCTTCAACCAGGTCAAGGGCGGCTTCACCGTCGACCTCGACGGCGCCGTGGCCTTCCTGCCGCGCAGCCAGGTCGATATCCGCCCGATCCGCGACGTCTCCCCGCTGATGCACAACCCGCAGCCGTTCGAGATCCTCAAGATGGATCGCCGCCGCGGCAACATCGTGGTGTCGCGCCGTACCGTGCTTGAGGAGAGCCGCGCCGAACAGCGTTCGGAAATCGTGCAGAACCTCGAAGAAGGCCAGGTTGTCGAAGGCGTCGTCAAGAACATCACCGATTATGGTGCGTTCGTCGACCTCGGCGGCATCGACGGCCTGCTGCATGTCACCGACATGGCATGGCGCCGCGTCAACCATCCGACCGAAATCCTCAACATCGGTCAGACGGTCAAGGTGCAGATCATCCGCATCAACCAGGAAACCCACCGCATCTCGCTCGGCATGAAGCAGCTCGAGAGCGATCCGTGGTCCGAGATCGGCACCAAGTTCCCGATCGGCAAGAAGATCAAGGGTACCGTCACCAACATCACCGACTACGGCGCGTTCGTCGAACTGGAGCCGGGCATCGAGGGTCTCATCCACGTTTCGGAAATGTCGTGGACGAAGAAGAACGTGCATCCCGGCAAGATCCTGTCGACGACCCAGGAAGTCGACGTGGTGGTGCTCGAGGTCGATCCGGCCAAGCGCCGCATCTCGCTCGGCCTCAAGCAGACGCTCGAGAATCCGTGGCAGGCTTTCGCCTCGAGCCATCCGGTCGGCAGCCAGGTCGAGGGCGAGGTCAAGAACAAGACCGAGTTCGGCCTGTTCATCGGCCTCGAAGGCGACGTGGACGGCATGGTCCACCTTTCCGACCTCGACTGGACCCGTCCGGGCGAGCAGGTCATCGAAGAGTACAATCGCGGCGACATGGTCAAGGCGCAGGTGCTCGATGTCGACATCGACAAGGAGCGCATCTCGCTCGGCATCAAGCAGCTGGCCAAGGATACGGTCGGCGAAGCGGCGACTTCAGGCGAACTGCGCAAGAACGCGGTCGTCACCTGTGAAGTCATCGGCGTCAAGGATGGCGGTCTGGAAGTGCGGCTGGTCGACAGCGGCATCGAAACCTTCATCAAGCGCTCCGATCTGAGCCGTGACCGCGACGAGCAGCGCCCCGAGCGCTTCACCGTCGGCCAGAAGGTCGACGCGCGCGTCATCGCCTTCGACAAGAAGACCCGCAAGCTGCAGGTCTCGATCAAGGCGCTGGAAATCGCCGAAGAGAAGGAAGCGGTCGCTCAGTACGGCTCGACCGACTCCGGCGCTTCGCTGGGCGACATCCTGGGTGCCGCGCTGAAGAAGCAGGGCAGCTAAGCCCTTCGCACCGCGAAGCCCTTCGAAGCGAAGTTTTCGCACAGGCTCGAAAACAAAACCCCGCCGGAACAATCCGGCGGGGTTTTTCTTTGACCGCGGTAAAGGGTGGAAGGTTACGCCCTGCCGTAAAGCGGCACCAGCGTACCACTCATCGCCAGATTGGCCGGCGATGCCAGATAGGCGATGGCCTCGGCGGCGGCTTCGAGGCTGACCCATCTGGTGACATCGGCATCCGGCATGTCGGCGCGGTTTGCCGGCGTATCGAGTGTCGACGGCGCCACGGCATTGACCAGGATGCCCTTGTGCTTCAGCTCTTCGGCCATCGCCACCGTCATGGCTGCCACCGCCGCCTTGCTGGCGGCGTAAGCGACCATGCCGGCGCCGCGTCGCGGATCGAGCCCGGCGCGCGCGGTGACGTTGACGATACGGCCCGCGGTATCCGATGCGAGCATAGAGCGTACCGCGGCGCGGCAGCACAGGAAGGCTGTGCGCGCATTGGTGTCCATCATCTCGGCAAAGGACGCCGACTCGATCTTTTCAACAGGTGCCGAGGTGAAGCCGCCGGCCAGATGGATCGAGCCCCAAAGGCCTGGAACCTGGCTGTAGAACGCTTCGACCTTGGCAGGGTCCGAGAGATCGACGTTGTGCACCAGCTGGACACGGTCATGCGTGGTAAAGGGGAAATGCGTGGGGGCGGCAGCATGGGCGTTGGGCACATGGCAGATCGCGCCGTCACTCAGCAGTTTGCCGACAACCGCACCGCCGAGCGCACCGGTTCCACCGGTCACGACGATATGCTTGCCTTCAAGTGTTTCCGTCATCTTGGACGCTCCTGTCATTTTTTTGTCGTTAGGTCGTTTCTGTGCCGCCGACGCGAAGCGTCGCGCCTTTTGCGCCATCACTCAATTGACATCTCGACATGGCAGTTGTCGCGTCTTTGCATGCGTCCGCCCACCGGCCGGCCGTGGTTCAGGGCCGTCGAGACGGGAAATACGTAGCACCGTCCTTCAGTCAACCGTGATTTCGATGACGCGCGGCAGTCCGGTGGCCCGGGCGCGCTTCAACGCGTCCGCGAGAGCGTCGATATCGGCAAGCCGTTCGGCGCCGATGCCATAGGCCTCGGCCAGCTTGCAGAAATCGGGCGGCGCCGGCGATACGCCGACGGGCTCGACACCGACATCGAGCATGGAGGTTTCGATCTCGCGGTAGCCTCTGTTATTCCAGACGATGAAGATGACCGGCGCCCGCGCATCGAGCGCGGCGCCCAACTCCGGCAGCGTGAACTGGAAGCCGCCGTCGCCGGTCAGGCAGACAACCGGCGCATCGGGTATCGCAAGGGCCGCGCCAATCGCCGCCGGCGGGCCATAGCCGAGCGCGCCGAAGCCGGTGGCGGCATTGAACCAGCCGCCTGGGCGGTCGTGGTCGTAATAGAGGTTGGCCGCATAGATCGGCTGCGTCGAATCGCCGACGATGAGCGCGCCCGGCAAGGTGTCGCGGATCATCTCGACGGCACGCACTTGCGCCTGCAGGGTCGGATTGAGCTCGGCAAAGGCTGCTTTTCGTGTAGCAGCTGCGCGCGACGGACCGCCCTCGCTTGCCCGGACATGGCCCGTTTCCAGAAGCAGCGCTTCGAGCGCCTCGGCGCAATCGGCCTGGATCGAAACGGTTGCCGGGCGGCGGGCAATCTGGTCCGCGCCGATATCGATGCGGATCAGATTGGCGGGCAGGACGAAGCCGCCATCGCTGTAGCCGTCATAGTCGGTCGGGCCGAATTCGGTGCCGGCGGCAATGACCAGATCGGCTTCGGCCATCAGCGCCCGTACTGTCTTCAGGCTGGGACTGGCCGGCACGCAAAGCGGATGACCATGCAGCAGGCCGCGCGCATTGGTGGTCTGGACGACCGGCGCTCCCAGCCGCTCGGCCAGACGCCGCAATGGCGCCCCGGCGCGTTTGGCGCCGCCGCCGACCAGGATCAGCGGGCGGCGCGCGGCAGCGATGAGTTTGGCCGCGCTGGCAATTGCGGCACCTTCCGGCGCGGGTGGCGTCACATTGCTCAGCATGGCAGCGATGCCATCCGCCGGCTTGACCATGACGTCGGTCGGGATCTCGATATGCACCGGGCCGGGCCGGGCCAATGAAAACAGGGCGAAGGCCTGCGCCAGAGCAGCGGGCAATTCGCTGGCCTCGGTGACGCGCTTCGAAAACAGCGCCACCTTCTCCATCATGCCGCGCTGATCCGGCAGTTCATGCAGATGGCCGAGGCCCTTGCCCAGCGTCGGCATGGCGTTGACGCCGGATATGACCAGCATCGGCACCGAATCAGCGCGTGCCTGCCCCATGGCGGTGATGGTGTTGGTCAGCCCCGGTCCGGTGATGACGAAGGCGACGCCCGGCCTGCCGCTGGCGCGTGCGTAGCCATCGGCCATGAAGCCGGCGCCTTGTTCGTGGCGCGGCGTGACGTGGCGGATCTTCGAGCGCGCCAGCCCGCGATAGAGTTCGACCGTGTGGACGCCCGGAATGCCGAACACCGTGTCGACGCCATGCGCTTCAAGCAGCGAAATCAACGCCTCGCCGACGGTCGTCCCAGTGGTGGTCCCAGTGGCGATCATTGGCGCAGCACCGGGCGCGTCAGGCAGGTCGGACCGCCCTCGCAGGCGATGCAGAGCGCATCCGCATCGAAGGTGGCGACCGTGCAGCCGGCCGCTTCCATGGCGGCCGCCGTCCTGGGAAAGCCGGCAACGGCAATGATCTGGCGCGGCGCGGTCGGCAGCACATTGAGACTGAGCCCGCTGGAAGCGAAGAACTCGTCGGCATCGCCCTCGACCAGCTTGATGCCGCGACCCCGCAGCATCTGGTAGAAGGGGGCCGGCAGCAAGGGCGGGTAGACCAGCGCCAAATCGTCGGCGAGCGGGCTGATCACCGACATCAGATGCAGGCAGGCTTCCTCGCCGTGCCAGAGCGGCAGGTCGAAACCGAAGACCGAAATGCCCTTGGGCGAGAGCAGGTTCGAAAGCTGCTGGATGCCGTCCTGGTTGGTGCGTACGCCACGACCGACGGCCAGCGTGGTTGCATCGACCCAGACGCAGTCGCCGCCTTCCACCTGCCCCGGATCATCGATCCGACCGAGAATGGGTATCCCCATGCGCTTGTAAGCTGCCTCGTGCAGACCGGGCTCGGCACGGCGCAGCGCCTTGCCCATCGAAAGGATAATCGCGCCATGATCGGTCATCAGCGACGGATCATGGGTGAAGACGGAATCGGCCAGCCCGTCATCGGCGTCCGTCAGCCATTCGATCTCGGCGCCGGAAGCCGCGACCATGCTGGTCAACTGCTCATGCTGGGCCGCCGCCTTCTGCGGATCGAACCCCGGACCATAGTGCCATTCCTGTGCCCTGGCATGACGCATGGCGCTCGTGGCGGACCGCATCAACACGCGTTTCAGGGGTCCGGCCATGGACTGCGACCCGTATGATTTGCCCACTAAATTCTCCCTGAACGTCGGTTGGCGCCACTAACCACTACAGCAAGCTGTGATCAATAGTCCAAAAACCATGGTTGACGGAGGCAAGCGGAACGGTCCATCCTGAGCATGGGAACTCTGTCCAGTGACGGGTAATGGGTAAAAGATACCAGCAGCGACGAGCTCGAACGCTCCGCGGAGCGTGGAAGGAATGACGGCCATAAGCGCCGCATCCGGGATGACAGCGCAAAGCGCCGCACCCGCATTGAAACATACGGCGCAGGACGGCGCCGCCGAAGCCATCCATGTCGAGAACCTGCACAAGAGATTCGGTGAGCTGCATGTGCTGAAGGGCGTCTCGCTGTCGGCGCGCGACGGCGAGGTCATCGCCATCATCGGCGGCTCGGGCTCAGGCAAATCGACCCTGCTGCGCTGCATCAACTGCCTGGAAAACCCCACCAGCGGCATCATCCGCGTCAATGGCGAGGAGATCAAGCTCAAGGCCGACAGCCATGGCCACACGGTCCCGGCCGACCGCAAGCAGATCGAGCGCATCCGCTCCAAGCTCGGCATGGTGTTCCAGAACTTCAACCTGTGGAGCCACATGACGCTGATCGAAAACGTCATCGAGGTTCCCGTACATGTGCTTGGCATCAAGCGCGATGTGGCGATCGGCGAGGCCGAGAAACTGCTCGCCCGTGTCGGTCTGGCCGAAAAGCGCGACGTCTATCCGGCCTATCTGTCGGGCGGCCAGCAGCAGCGCGCGGCGATCGCCCGGGCGCTGGCCATCAATCCGCGCGTCATGCTGTTCGACGAGCCCACCTCCGCACTCGATCCCGAGCTGGTCGGTGAGGTGCTGAAGGTGATCGGCGACCTGGCGCGCGAAGGCCGCACCATGGTGCTGGTCACCCACGAGATGAAGTTCGCCCGCGAGGTCGCGACGCATGTCGTCTATCTCTACAATGGATTGGTCGAGGAAGAAGGCCCGCCGGAGCAGATCTTCGGCGCGCCCAAATCCGAAAGGCTGAAGCAGTTCATCCGCAACATCGGCTAGGACAGGCCGGGACGGAAGAAAACCGGGAACCAACAACAAACTGGGAGTCGTGACATGAAGACTGTTCTGAAAACATTCGCCGCAGCGCTGCTGCTCGGCGTCGCCGCCATGGGCGTGGCCAAGGCCGATCCGGTCAAGATCGGCGTCGCCGCCGAGCCTTATCCGCCCTTCACCTCGCCCGATGCTTCGGGCAAGTGGGTCGGTTGGGAGATCGACTTCATCGATGCCGTCTGCGCCGAGGAGAAGCTCGATTGCGTCATTACCCCGGTCGCCTGGGACGGCATCATCCCGGCACTGACGACCAAGAAGATCGACCTCATCGTCTCCTCGATGTCGATCACCGCCGAACGCGCGAAGACGATCGATTTCTCGGACAAGTACTATAACACGCCGACCGCGATCATCGGCCCCAAGGACCAGAAATTCGGCTCCGCCCCGGACGACCTCAAGGGCAAGATCGTCGGCGTGCAGGTTTCGACGGTGCACGCTGTCTACGCCAAGAAGCACTTTGGCAGCACAGCCTCGGAGATCAAGGAATACCAGACCCAGGACGAGGCCAACAACGATCTGGCCGCCGGCCGCCTCGATGCGGTTCAGGCCGATTCCATCGCGCTTGGCGAGTTCCTGAAATCCGACCAGGGCAAGGCCTGCTGCGACTTGAAGGGGATGGTCGCTCCTGACGACGAAGTGCTCGGACCGGGCGTCGGCGCCGGCGTGCGCAAGGAAGACACCGAACTGAAGGGCAAAATCAACGCCGGCATCAAGGCGATCCGCGCCAACGGCAAATATGACGAGATCTCGAAGAAATACTTCGATTTCGACATTTACGGCGGTGGCGGCGCACAGTCGAACTGACGATCCTCGTATGAGCGGTGGGGCATGGCGCCAGCGCCATGCCCCCTGCTCGATCTTTCCCAGGCATGTTTGCCGCCGACGCAGCCGTCGGCGGTTGGCCAGCACTTCGGGGGCGACGCTGATCGACGCACTTCTTTCGGCCTCCGCGGCCGGCATCACCGAGCTTCTCTCGCCCTACCCGCCAGGCTGGGGCGGGGCTCTTTTGGTTGGGCTGCTCCATTCGATCGAGATCGCGCTGGGCGCCACGTGCCTCGGCCTTCTGATCGGCACCGGCGGCGCCTATGGCAAACTTTATGGCGGGCCGGTGGTGCGCGATCTCCTGGCGGTCTACACCACCATCGTGCGCGCGGTGCCCGAACTGGTGCTGATCCTGCTGCTCTATTACGCCGGAACCGACCTGATCAATCAGGCGCTGACGGCCATGGGCTATCAGCGCGTCGACGTGAGTGGCCTTGCCGCCGGCATCGCCGTGCTCGGCTTTGTCCAGGGCGCCTATTCGACAGAGGTGATACGCGGCGCGATCCTGGCCATTCCGCAGGGCCAGATCGAGGCCGCCCGCGCCTATGGAATGTCTCCGGGCCTGATGTTGCGGCGCATCACCTTGCCGTCAATGCTGCCCTTCGCCATACCGGGCCTCGCCAATCTCTGGCTGATCGCCACCAAGGACACCGCGCTGCTGGCGGTCGTCGGTTTCTACGAGCTGGCGCTGGCGACGCGGCAGGCGGCGGGTGTCACCAAAGCCTATTTCACCTTCTTTTTCGCGGCGGGCGTGCTTTATCTGCTTTTGTCGCTGTTCTCCAACCTCGTCATCGGCCGTGTCGAGACCTGGTCGCGGCGCGGCATGCCTTCGCTCAAGGAGGCGCGCTGATGGCCAACGAGGCTGCCATCATCAACGTCGTCGCGCGAACGTCGCTGTGGCTGCAGCCGCACCGCATCGTGCTGATCCTGATCGCACTCGGCCTGGTTCTGTCGGCCGCCTTTTTCATGCGCTGGGACTGGCTGCCGCAATATTATGAAATGGGCTTGATCGGCATCTGGCGGTCGCTGTGGATCCTGGCCGTCACCTGCGTCCTGGGCTTCCTGCTGGCCGTGCCGCTAGGGCTGGCGCAAGCCGCCGGCTCATTCTGGTTCGCCGCGCCCGCCAAGGTGTTCTGCACGGTGATCCGGGGCACGCCGCTGCTGATCCAGCTATGGCTGCTTTATTACGGCCTGGGCTCGCTGTTCCCGCAATATCCTTGGATCCGCGAATCCTGGATGTGGCCATATCTGCGGCAAGCCTGGCCCTATGGCGTGCTGGCGTTGACCCTGTCGTTCGCCGGCTATGAGGGCGAGGTGATGCGCGGCGCCTTTGCGGGCGTGCCGAAGGGGCAACTCGAAGCCGCCCGCGCGTTCGGCATGAGCCGCTGGAAGGCGTTCCGGCGCATCTGGCTGCCGCAAGCCATCTATCGGGCGTTGCCGACGCTGACCGGGGAGACCGTGCTGCAGTTGAAATCGACGCCGCTGGTGGCGACGATCAGCGTCATCGACATCTTCGCCGTTTCGTCCAAGGTGCGGCAGGACACCTATCTCACCTATGAACCCCTGCTGCTGCTGGCGCTGATCTACATGATGATCACCGGTATTCTGGTCTTTGCGTTCAGCAGGATAGAAGCGCGGATCCCCAACAAGATTGGTTAGAGGGGGTAGGGGAGTAGGGGAGTAGGGGAGTAGGGGAGTAGGGGAGTAGGGGAGTATCCGGCTACTATCCACATTCACATTTCCATCCCCATTCGCTATTCACTGCTCACTGTCCCCTACTCCCGTACTCCCCTATTCCCTTACTCCCCTAGGACGGCCATGATGCAACTCAGTCTCGACCAGGCAAAAGGACTGTGCCGGATGGCGGCACTTGGCGCCGGCGCCAATGAGGAAGCGGCACAATCGCTCGCTGCTTCGATCATATCAGCCGAGGCCGAAGGGCTTTCCTCGGTCGGTCTGTCGCATTTCATCGACTATCTTGAGGCGCTGGAAGCCGGACGCATCGACGGCAATGCCGATCCGGTGATCACCCGGCCGGCGCTTGCGGTCTATCTCTCCGATGCACGCGGCGGGCTGGCGCATACCGGCTTCGACCGCACCATCGACGACCTCGCCAAGGCGGCAAAGCTGTTCGGTGTCGCCATCTTCTCGCAGAAGAACGCCTATACATGCGGCGCGCTCGGCTATTTCACCGGAAGGCTGGCAGCACTTGGACTGGTGTCGTTCGCCGCCACCAACGGCCCGGCCGTGCTTGCCGGCTCGGGCTCGGTCAAGCCGGTCTATTGCACCAACCCGATGTCGTTTGCCGCACCCGCCGCCGACGGCGCGCCGCTGGTCATCGACCAGTCGTCAAGCGCCACCGCCTTCGTCAACATCCGCAAAGCGGCCGAAGAGGGCAAGACAATCCCGGAAGGCTGGGCGCTGGACGCCAGCGGCAACCCGACCACCGATCCGGCCGCCGCCATGAAGGGCGCCATGCTTGCCTTCGGCGGCCAGCGCGGTGCCAACATCGCGTTGATGGTCGAAGTGCTGGCAGCCGGCCTGTCAGGCGCCAACTGGTCGCTCGACGCGCCATGGTTCAGCGGCGGGCCGGACAGTCCCGGCACCGGCCTGTTCGTGCTTGCCGTCGAGCCCAAGCTGCTCGATCCGGATTTCGAGCAGCGGATGAAGGACCAACTCGACCGGCTGCGGCGGCGCTTCGGCGTGCACGTGCCGGGCCGCGCCCGTGCAGAGGCGGCAGAGAAGGCGCAAGCGCGGGGCATCACCGCATCCAAGGCGGTGGTGCAGCGCATTTCCGAATTCGCCGCACGCTACTCTTCCTGAATAATAATTAAATATCAATTGGTTATCTGAAATCAGCCCGCCCCAGGCGCGGTGCGGTGCGATTTTCTTTGCGCGCCGCTGAACCTTTCCGCGCCTTGCTGCGACACAGCTTTGTCCAGGGCAAGGCGAGCTTGCCCGATCCACACCGGGGGAAGCACCAAACCGAAATCGAAAGCCTGCATCACGCGATGGCCGGTCCTTCGCGCCTCGGAAACTCAACCCAAATCAAAGGAAATTGTCATGACCAACACCAAGATCACCATGCTGACCGCCGTCCTTCTGCTCGGCTCGTTCATGGGTGCCACACAGGCAGCCACCTTGAAGGCCGCGCCGGCCAAGCCGTCCAGCCCGGGTGTCATCACTGCCCCGAGCGGCGGGGCCACCGAAGATCACTACTGCAAGAACGGCCATGCAAAATTCGCCAATTGCAGCGCCGATTTCGTCGCCGCCTGCAAGAAGGTTGGTGGCACCATGTCGGATGTTCAGGGCTGGGGTGGGCGTACTTGCTTCACGCCCTCCTGATACCGTCTCAGGTCAGGCCGCTCCGTCGGCCCCTGACTTCACATGGACGTCGCCCGGAAAACCCCGCTTCTGCGGGGTTTTCTGCGTTTGGCCGCGCAATGTTAAAACATTCGTAGTTTGGTCAACTTTTGTTTATTTGACTTCGTCCGACCTGATCGGCCGTTTGCGCTGATCAAGCAAAACAGAGGAGCTACAATGTCGGCAAGCACGGACAATCCCCGCAACGCCCTTATCATTCCGGCCCTTGGCAGGGTTTACGCCGCTCTGCACGATGGTGCCGAAACGGTTCTTCGCGTCGTCGCCGGTGGGTTTCTAGCCATCCACGGTTCGCAGAAGATCACCAATCCTTTCGGCGCCGCCGAGATGGTCGAGGGTCTCGGCTTTTATCCGGGTGCGTTGTGGTCCTTGCTTTTGGCCTGCACTGAATTCTTCGGCGGCATCTTCATCGCCATCGGGTTTTTGACGCGGCCGGCCGCCTTTGCCGGCCTGTTCGTGCTGCTGGTCACGGTCTGGTTCCACTGGGTTACGATGGACCAGGGTTATTCGGGCGCGGAGAAGTCGCTGCTGTGGGCGGCGATCCTGCTCTTCTTCGTCATTCGCGGCGGCAACCGCCATTCGGTCGACGCCCGTATCGGCAAAGCGTTCTGACAGGCTGATAGCGACGACGCGTCGCCCTTTGCCTTTGGCACGAAACGGATTATGAAACGGCTTCAGCCAAGCTTGCGAGCGCCGGAGCCAGCCATGACCGAAATCCTGCAGACCCCAAAGCTCGTCGTCGTCTTTGGCGGGTCAGGCTTTGTCGGGCGCCATGTCGTGCGTGCGCTGGCCAAGCGCGGCTATCGCATCCGGGTCGCCTGCCGGCGGCCCGATCTTGCCGGCCATTTGCAGCCGCTTGGCAATGTCGGCCAGATCCAGCCGGTCCAGGCCAATGTGCGCGTGCGTTGGTCGGTAGACCGCGCCGTGCAAGGCGCCGACCATGTCGTCAATCTGGTCGCCATCCTGCATGAGAGCGGCCGGCAGAAATTCTCCGCCGTGCACGAATTCGGCGCCCGCGCAGTGGCCGAGGCCGCGCGCTCGGTCGGCGCCGGCCTGACCCACATTTCTGCGCTTGGCGCCGATCTGGACTCCGAATCGGACTACGCGCGCACCAAGGCGCTTGGCGAAAAGGCTGTGCTGGAGACGATCAAGGACGCCGTGATCTTCCGGCCGTCGATCAATTTCGGACCCGAAGACGGCTTCTTCAATCGCTTCGCCAACATGGCGCGCTATTCGCCGGTGCTGCCGCTGATCGGCGGCGGCCAGACCAAGTTCCAGCCGGTCTATGTCGGCGACGTTGCCGAAGCGGTGGCGCGCTCGGTCGACGGCAAGGTGGATGGCGGCCATATCTATGAACTCGGCGGGCCGAAGGTGCTCACCTTCAAGGAATGCATGGAAGAGCTGCTCGAGGTGATCGAGCGCAAGCGCCTGCTGGTGCCGGTGCCGTGGTGGGTGGCCAACATCCAGGCCTCGATCCTCGGCCTCTTGCCCAATCCGCTGCTGACCAAGGACCAGGTGATGCAGCTGCGCGAACACAACATCGTTTCGGACGCGGCCGCCAAGGCCAACCGGACGCTTGCGGGGCTCGGCATCCAGCCGCAATCGATCGCGACGATCCTGCCCAGCTATCTCTGGCGCTACCGCGCCGCCGGCCAGTTCCAGCAGCGCAAGCCTGCAGCATAGTCGTTACAGCTACCTGAAGGGGTCACGCCTATCTTGGCGTCACCCGCATCGGCAGACCGCCTTGTGGCTGCGTGGTGAGTTTCTGCACCGGCCAAGGCTTGGTTTCGGCGGTGGTGTCGAAGCGGAAGCGCGACAGCATGATCGCCAGCGCGATGATCGCCTCCTGCATGGCGAAGCTGGCGCCGATGCAGACGCGCGGGCCGGCGCCAAACGGGAGATACTGGAAGCGGTCGATCTTTTCGCGGTTTCCCGGATGGAAGCGCTCCGGCAGGAAGGCATCTGGCCTGTCCCACAGTTTCCTGTGGCGATGCACGACCCAGGGCATCACCAGTACGGCGGCATGCTTCGGAATATAAAGATCCTTCCACATTTCCGGTTCGATCGGCTCGCGGTTGATCGACGGCGCCGGCGGATAGAGCCTGAGCGCTTCGTCGAAAGCCGCACGCGTGAACGGCATGGCGTCAAGCCACTTCGTCGGATCGGGCTCGCGCGCCAGCACCTGGTCGATCTCGTGCTCGACCCGGTCGCGCTCCCACGGTGATTCAGCCAGGCAATAGAGCGTCCAGCCGAGCGCACGCGCCGTCGTCTCATGGCCGGCACCGATGAAGGTGATGATGTTGTCCTCGACCTCGGCCCGTGTCAGTCCGTCGGGTCCCTCGGCCTTGAGCAGCAGTGTCAGGAAATCCTGCGGCACGGCATCAGGGTCGCGCTTGAATTTCGCTTCGCGCATCTTGACCGTGTCGGTGACGATCTTGCGGAAATAGGCCATGGTCTTGCGCCCGCGGATGCGGGTCAGCCTCGGCAGCCAGTCGGGCGCGCGCAACAGATCGAGCGGATCGACGCGGCCCATGGTCTCGAACAGGCGGTCGATCTCGTTGGCAAAACTGCCCGGCTCGCCCGATATCTCGCCGGAAAATAGCGTCTCGGCCAGGATGTCGTAGGTGAGCAGCGTCATGTCATGAGCGATGTCGGACGTGCCGCCGTCTTCATAGCGGGTGACGAAGTCCAGCGTGCGTCTCAGCATCGGCTGGGCGAAGCCGAAGATGTGGCGCGGCGTGAACACCGGCGCCATCGCCTTGCGCGACCGCTTCCAGACCTCGCCCTCGGCGGTCAGCAGGCCGTCGCGCAGGATCGGCCGCAGGATCTTCTGGCGCACCGTCGCCATCTTGTAGTTCCTGGCGTTGTCGACCAGCACATGGCGGATCAGGCCGGGATCGTTGGCGACGATCAGATGTCCGCCAACGCCATTGGCCGAAATCCAAGGCTCGTTGTAGGTGTGTTCACCCCACAATTCGAGCGGGTTGCGGTAGACGATGCGGATCATCTCCAGCGTCGAGGGCGGCGTCGTGCGCGGCTTCGGCGCCGGGGGAATGAAGGGGGCGGGCTGGATGTCCATGCTGTGCTCCGCTGATGACCCAATGTAGTGGGCCGCAAAGCAGGCGTCCATGTGACCGTACGGCAAGGCCCTGCTCTCCGGAACGTGACCGGTTACCGTGAGGTGCCTTCTTGTTGCCCCGAGCGGCATGCCCTAGGTGGCAGTCACCAATGGATACCGCTATCGCAGGAGCCCAGCTTGAAGCACCAGTTGAACATCATCATCGGCAGCACGCGGCCAGGCCGCGCAGGGCCGGTTTTTGCCGAGTGGCTGGAGACGTTCGCGCGCGAGCATGGAAAATTCGAGCCGGTACTGACCGACATCGACACGTTCAAGCTTCCGGTGCTGGACGAACCGCACCATCCAAGACTCGGCAATTACCAGAACGACCATACCAAGGCCTGGTCGAAAGCGATCGATGCCGCCAATGCCTTCATCTTCGTGGCGCCGGAATACAATTATTTCGTGGCGCCGGCGATCGTCAACGCGATCGATTATCTCTCGCGTGAATGGAAGTACAAGCCTGCCGCCATTTTCAGCTATGGCGGCGTCTCCGGCGGCCTGCGCGCGGCGCAAGCGCTGAAGCCGCTGCTGACCTCGGTGGGTGTCATGCCGATCTCGGAAGGCGTCGCGCTGCCGATGTACCAGAAACTGCTCGACGAAAATGGCGCTTTCAACGCCGGCGAACAGGTGCAGGGCGGAGCCAAAACCATGCTCGACGAGCTGTTGCGCTGGAGCGAGGCTTTGAAGCCGATGCGGGCTGCCTGAAAACGCTGGTCTTCCGCAAAAAGCCCGGCTTGCTCATGGCATAAAGAGGTGGAATGTTCGCGCAAATGGACAAGCCGGGGGGCGGTTCGACTTGCGTTTGCTTTTTGCCTTGCTGCTGATGCTCATGAGCACCGCCGCCGCGGTGGCTGAGCGGCGCGTGGCCTTGATCATTGCCGACGACGACTACCGCCTGATCCGGCCGCTTGCCAATCCGGTCCATGACGGCGAGGCGATGGCAGCGGCGCTGAAGAAGCTCGGCTTCGAGGTCGTCCTCGAAACCAACCGCGACCTGAGGCGCATGCGCCGCGCGCTCGACGATTTTCGCCAGGATGCCAAAGGCGCCGACGTGGCGCTGGTCTACTTCTCCGGCCACGGCGTGGAAATCTCGGGCGATAACCGGCTGCTGCCGGTCGATGCCGACCCCTCTTCGCTCGATGCGCTGGAGAAGACCAGCTTGCCTCTGGAGGAGGTGCGCAAGACCGTGGCCGCCACCGCCAAGGTCGGCCTGATCATGCTCGACGCCTGCCGGAGCGATCCGTTTTCGGGCACGGTGGGTGACGGGCGCGGCGCGACGTCGCTGGTCAAGGATGTCGTGGAGAATGTCCGGCCGGGGCTTGGTCGGACTGGCCGCGCCGAAAACATCCTGTTCGCTTTCTCGGCAGCACCCGGCGAGACGGCGGCCGACGGAACCGGCCAGAACTCGCCATTCACCACGGCGCTGACCAAATATCTCGGCACCAGCGGGCTCGAAATCCGCTCGGTGCTGACGCTGGTGCAGCAGGAGGTCTACGATTTGTCGCGGGGCAAACAGCTGCCTTACGTCGAGAGCGGCCTGCCGAAGCTGTTCTTTGCCGCGGCCGCCAAGGAACAATTGCCGGAGCGCGAGCGCCTGTTGCTTGCCATGGCCGACGTGACGCCGGAAATGCGCGGTGAGGTCGAGCAGGTTGCCAGCGATGCCGACATGCCGCTGGCGCCTCTCTACGGCGTGCTGATCAGCTCCGACGCCAGCCACCTTTCGGCGGAAAGCCTGAATGCCCGGTTGCGCGAGGCGGCCGACGCCTTCGTCAAAGTGCGCGGCGAAATGAGGACGCTGGCCTCCGATGATCCGCAGGTGACGGAATTGCGCCGGCAGGCCGAGGAGCAGCTTTCGCTCGGCGCCTTCGATGGGGCTCGCGCCATCCTCGCAAAGGCCGCCGACATCGACAATGTTTCGCGCAACGCCTTGAAGGCCAACTTCGTCAACCGCACGCTGTCCGAGGCGGCGACGCGTTTCCTGTCCGGCGGTGCGGCGCGCGCCGACCTCGACTACGCCACGGCCATCAAGGATTATGAATCGGTCCTGGCCCTTTACGGCGAGGCCGGGCAGACCGATCTGACCCTGGACCACGCCGACCGCCAGATCCGCACGCTGGACGAGCTCGGCAAGCTCTACACCCTTGTCGGCAACACCGATGCGGCAGGCCGCGCCTTTGCAGCGCTGGTATCCAATCTCGAGCTGCGTTCGGCCCGGGAAACCGACCCGAGCGTCAAGCGCGATTTTGCCGTCAGCCACATCAAGCTCGGCAACATCAGGCTGGCGCAAGGGGACCTGCCGGAAGCGCTGGAAAACTATCAGACCGCCAGAACCATGCTGCGGGATTTGACCAAGGCCGAGCCTGATCGCCTGCCATGGTTGGGGGACTTCGCCATGGCCGACGACAAGATCGGCAACGTGCTGGTGACGCAAGGCGATCTGGCCGGCGCCGCGCAAGTCTACCAGGAAAGCCTGTCGATCAAGAAGCAGCTTGCCGATAACGAACCGGAGCGCGCCGAGCTGCAGCGCGACCTGACCATCACCTATGACGAGATCGGCGGCCTTGCCCGGGTCATGGGGCGACTGGACAACGCCCAGATGGCCTACGAGGAGAGCCTGAAGGTCCGATTGGCGCTGGCCGAGAAGAAGCCGCGGGACGCCGAGCGGCAACGCGATGTCTCCGTCAGCCATGATACGATCGGCGATCTCAAGCGCGAGCGCGGCGATGCGGCGGGCGCACTCGCGTCCTATAAAGCGGGCCATGCGATCGTCGAACAATTGGTGGGCCGCGACCCCGACAACAGTGAGCTGAAGCGCGACCTGTCGGTCGGCAACGCAAAGATCGGCAATGCGCTGAGCGATCAAGAGGACTGGCCGGTAGCCCTCGCCGCCTACAGGCAAGCCCTCTCGATAGCCCGCGTGCTGGCGGCCAGTGACCCTGCCAACGCCGACTGGCAACGCGACCTCTCGGTCAGCTTGGAAAAAGTAGCGGGCATTCTGGCGATTCAGGGCGACCGCGCCGGAGCACTCAAGGCCTATATAGATAGTTTCGCCATCGCCGACCGGCTGGCCAAGCTCGACCCTGCCAATGCCGACTGGCAACGCGACCTGTCGATCACTCTGTCCGAGATCGGCATGCTCAAGGCCAAGCAGCGCGACGTCAAAGGCGCGCGGCAGGCTTTCCAGGACAGTCTCGACATCCGCCAGCAGCTCGCCCGGTCCGACCCAAACAACGCCACCTGGCAGCGCGACCTGGTGGTGGCCATGATCGACTACGCTCAGGTCGCCAAGAACCCCAAGGCCGTGCTTTCCCAGGCGCTGGACATGACGCTGGAGCTCGACCGCAGCGGGCGGCTGGCGCCGCGATATAAGTTCATGATCAAGTTTCTCAGGGACCGGCTGGCCAAAGTGAAATAGGGCCTGACGGGAGGCTGTCATGGACAGCCGGCTCATTCCCCGTGAAATGCCTGCAAACCTTGGAAAAACCGCCTTTTGCGCCTATATCTAGTGCATATCAGAGGCGCGATTCGGAGCGGGTTTTTCGCGCCGTGCAAGCGGCATCCAGACAACAGGTTTTCATGAGCGATCAGATCGACAACAACAACGGCGCTGAAGCCGAATACGGCGCCGATTCCATCAAGGTTTTGAAGGGGTTGGATGCTGTCCGCAAACGCCCCGGAATGTATATCGGCGATACCGACGACGGTTCGGGCCTGCATCACATGGTCTATGAGGTGGTCGACAACGCCATCGACGAGGCGCTGGCCGGTCACGCCGACCTCGTCACCGTGACGCTCAACCCCGACGGTTCGGTCACTGTGATCGACAATGGCCGCGGAATTCCGACCGATATCCACACCGGAGAAGGCATTTCGGCGGCCGAAGTGATCATGACGCAGCTGCATGCCGGCGGCAAGTTCGACCAGAATTCCTACAAGGTCTCGGGCGGCCTGCATGGCGTCGGCGTGTCGGTGGTCAACGCGCTGTCGGCGTGGCTGAAGCTGAAAATCCGCCGCAACGGCCAGATCTTCGAGATGAGTTTCACGCATGGCAATGCCGACGCACCGCTGAGGGCGACCGGCAGCTATGAGCAGGACAAGCAGCCGGGCACCTATGAGGGCCGCAGCGGCAGCCAGATCACCTTCTTCCCGTCGTCTGAGACCTTCACCATGGTCGAGTTCGACTTCGGCACGCTGGAACACCGGCTGCGCGAGCTTGCCTTCCTCAATTCCGGCGTGCGCATCATTTTGACCGATGCCCGTCACGCCGATGTCGTGCGCCATGAACTGCACTATGATGGAGGCCTCGAAGAATTCGTCAAATATCTCGACCGGGTCAAGAAACCGCTGATCGACAAGCCGATCGCCATCAAGGCCGAGCGCGACGGGATCACCGTCGAAGTGGCGATGTGGTGGAACGACAGCTACCATGAGAACGTGCTGGCCTTCACCAACAACATCCCGCAGCGCGATGGCGGCACGCATCTGGCCGGCTTTCGCGGCGCGCTGACGCGCCAGATCACCGGCTATGGCGAATCTTCAGGGCTGACCAAGAAGGAAAAGGTCTCGCTGATCGGCGACGATTGCCGCGAAGGTCTGACGGCGGTGCTGTCGGTCAAGGTTCCAGATCCGAAATTCTCCTCGCAGACCAAGGACAAGCTGGTCTCGTCGGAAGTCCGTCCTGTCGTCGAAGGCCTGGTCAACGAAGCGCTCGGCACCTGGCTGGAAGAACACCCGAGCGAAGGCAAGGTGGTCGTCGACAAGGTGATCCAGGCCGCGGCGGCGCGCGAAGCGGCGCGCAAGGCGCGCGATATCACCCGCAAGAGCTCGCTCGGCGTCACTTCCCTGCCCGGCAAGCTGGCCGACTGCCAGGAACGCGACCCGGCGAAATCCGAAATCTTCATCGTCGAGGGTGATTCCGCCGGTGGCTCGGCCAAAGGTGGGCGTTCGCGCCAGAACCAGGCGATCCTGCCGTTGCGCGGCAAGATCCTCAATGTCGAGCGGGCGCGCTTCGACCGCATGCTCGGCTCCGACATGATCGGCACGTTGATCACGGCGCTCGGCACCTCGATCGGCAAGGACGAGTTCAACGCCGACAAGCTGCGCTACCACAAGATCATCCTGATGACCGACGCCGACGTCGACGGCGCCCATATCAGAACCTTGCTGCTCACCTTCTTCTTCCGGCAGATGCCGGAGCTGATCGAGCGCGGCCATCTCTACATCGCCCAGCCGCCGCTCTACAAAGTGACGCGCGGCAAGAGCTCGCAATACATCAAGGACGAGAGCGCGTTCGAGGAGTTCCTGATCGGCTCGGGACTGGAGGAAGCATCGCTTACCCTCGGCTCGGGCGAGGTTCGCATCGGACAGGACCTGCGCGGAGCCATCGACGACGCGCTGGCGGTGCGCCAGCTGATCAACGGCCTGCACACGCGCTACAACAGAGGCGTGGTCGAGCAGGCGGCGATCGCCGGCGGGCTCAACCCGGACGTGTTCACCGATCTCGGCCGCGCCAACGACATGGCGGAGCGGATTGCAAAACGCCTCGACATCATCGCCGAGGACACCGAGCGCGGCTGGACCGGCCGCATGTCGACCTCGAATGAAGGCGTCGGCGGCTATGTGTTCGAGCGCACGGTGCGCAGCGTCAAGGAATACGCGCATCTCGACCTGGCGCTGATCAATTCGGCCGACGCACGCCAGCTCGACCGCTACGCACAGCGCCTCAGCGAGGTCTACGGGTCGCCGCCGGTGCTGCGCCGCAAGGATGTCTCCGAAACCATCTCGGGGCCGCTGGCGATGCTCAACGCGGTCTTTGCGACCGGCCGCAAGGGCCTGACGATGCAACGCTACAAGGGTCTCGGCGAGATGAACGCCGAACAGCTGTGGGAAACCACGCTCGATCCGAACGTGCGCTCGCTGCTGCAAGTCAAGGTCAATGACGCGACCGATGCGGATTCGCTGTTTTCGCGGCTGATGGGCGATGAGGTCGAACCCAGGCGCGAGTTCATCCAGGACAACGCGCTGTCGGTCGCCAATCTGGACATCTGATCTGGACATCAAATCTGAATTGGCGCGCTGCGGCGCGCCAATGTTCCGCTGGCGGCAAGAAAATCATTTTACAACGCGCCGGAACGGAAGTTCCCTTGGAACATTGTGACAACATCGATTCACAATATTCTAACAGGAGGCCTCCATGGGACGTGGCATTTTGCTCTGGTTGCTCGGCATTCCGATTCCGATCATCATTCTGATCATGCTGTTCGTACGATAGGGGGCTTCCATGCAGTCCACCCTGTCGGCGGCCGATGTTTCCGCCTCAACCGAGTCCTCCTCCACCGCCGTCAGCTGGGGACCGATCATCGCCGGAGCCTTCGCGGCCTCGACATTGACCCTCATCCTCATGCTGCTCGGTTCGGGGCTGGGATTGACCATGGTGTCGCCATGGTCGGGATCGGGCGCATCTGTCACCACTTTCGCGGCGTCCACCGCGATCTGGCTTGTCATCGTGCAATGGCTGTCCTCCGGCGTCGGCGGCTATCTTGCCGGACGCCTGCGCACCAAATGGGTCGGCATCCACACCGATGAAGTCTATTTCCGGGACACCGCACACGGCTTTCTTGCCTGGGCGCTGGCCACGTTGCTCGTCGTCGGCGTGCTTGGCTCCGCGCTTTCCGCTGCGATAGGCTCAGGCGTGCAGGCGGTGTCCACCATCGCGTCTGGCGCGGCCATGGGCGCATCGGCGGGGGCTTCGGCCAATGCCGGCAGCACATCGGCCGACAATGCGACCTCCTACCTGGTGGATTCGCTGTTCCGTCCGGCCGATCCGGGCAGGCTGGCTGCCGCCAATCCGGACAGCGATGCGGCTGCGACCGGGCAGGCCTCGCGCATCCTGATCGCCGGTGCAGCGGCAGGTGAGGTTTCCGCAGACGACAAAACGTATCTGTCGCAACTCGTCGCCGCCCGCACCGGTCTTTCGGAAGCAGATGCCAAGGCGCGGGTGGATGCGATCATCGCCAGGGCTCAGGACGCCAAAGTCAAGGCGCAGCAGGCCGCCGACACCGCCAGGAAGGCCAGTGCGACGTTTGCGCTGCTTGGTGCGCTCTCGCTGGCCATCGGCGCCTTTATCGCCAGTGCCGCCGCAGCCCTCGGAGGCAGGCAGCGCGACGATGAGGAAGCGGTTTTTCTCACCAGCCGCTGAACTGCACTTGCAAGGCGAGTCCACTCCGGACCGCCCGGAGTGGACATTGCTCTGAATTGTCATGCGGCGCTGCCTCGGCCGCGTTCGCTGAAATCTTTTCCTATTTTCGGGCAGGAATCGTCGGCGTTTCCGCTTGGCTCGGCTCCAGTTTGCGACCGAGGTCGACAGCGTCGCGCAGCACGGCAAGATGCGAGCGCGGCCGATCGTTGGCGGCGACCTCGACACCGGTCGCCGCCAACGACCAGTACAGCGTGTGGGTGAAGACACGGCCGAGGCAACCGCGTAGCTCGACCTGGATGTTCTCCACGCCCGGGCCGAAATTCTCCGCCATCGGCCCGGAGATCGGATCCCCCGTCAGCCAACCGTTGCCGCGGTCGAAGATATTGGTCCAGCGCGTCGCAGCAAACACCGCGCCATGATGCACCGCGCGCTGCGGCTTGCCCGAAGAACGGTTGCGCCCTTCCTGATAAAGCAATGTGCCACCGGCCGCCGCTCCCTCGGCGACCGGCGGACATGCCGAGAACAGACGCTCGGCGATGCCGCGTCTGAATTCGGCGAGATTGTGCGTCACCAGAAATTCGCTGTGGGTCAGCGGGCTGCCAAGCGTGACGAAATCGCTGATCTTCCAAGGCCCATGGTTGTCCTCCTTGGTGCGCAGTTGGCGATAGAGTTCCCACTGATCGCGCCGGAACCCGGCAAGATCGTCAAGGCTGCCGGGCCATGCCGAGCCGTCGGCAACAAGCGTCGCCTTGTCGATGGCGTGGATCGCCTTCAGTTTCGCCTTGTCGCGGATGGCCTCCAGTCTTCGGGGCCTGAAATCGGCCCACAAGATCTGCAGCAGGTCATAGGCGATCATCGAGCCGAGGCTATGCGAGACCAGCACGATGCGATCGTAGGTATCGTCCATCATCAGACGCTCTAGCAGCTTCAGACCACGGCTGCGGATCAGAGCCCGCTTCTCGACGGTTGCAGCTTCAGCGCGCACATGGACGGCGACATCGCCGAAATAGGGAAGGCCAAAACGGTCCACCGACCAGATGACGAACGAGGCCAGGATGGTGACGAGCGCGCCGACGGTCCACGAAATTTGCTGCTGCCAAACCGACGTCGCAAGCGCGAGAGCCGCGACCAGAACGATGATGACGGCCAGAAGCGTGACCAGATAGAGCTTTCGGGCGTCGGGTGGTATGTCGGCGGGCTTGCGCCAAAGCAGATTTGTCACCCAGGCGGCAAGTCGGCCCCGCGTCGTGCCCTGCGTGATGTCGGCCCAGTAAAGCTCGTAGAAATCGGTGCGGCGCCCATCGACATCGTAGGGCGTGGTGACGCGGCGAAGTTCGTACGAATTGGTCCGGCTGTCGGGAGTGATCCAGCTCTGGTTGATCTTCGCGCCGGCGGGGTCGGCCGGATCGGCGACACGGGCATAAAACGGCGCGCGGCTGGGGTCATGGCTCCAGATACCCTGGACAAAGCCGCGCAGCGTATCCATCGGCCGCTGTTCGCCCATGCCATGCACGATCACCACCGCCTGGCCAGGCTTGCGCGGCGGTTTTCCGGTGGGCGGCGATGCGATGATGGGGTCGGGCACCAACGTCTCCGTTGACGACAATCCCGCCAGCGAGACGGGAATTCTTCATCGTAGCCTGGAAATCGCCATCAAGCCAAGAAAAAGCCCGACGCGAGCCGGGCGTTCCTTGGCGTGTCTCAAGTGATCGCCGATCAGTGGTCCATCGCTTTGACGATCTCTTCGGTCATTTTCTTGGCATCGCCGAGCAACATCATGGTGCCGTCCTTGTAGAACAGCGTGTTGTCGATGCCGGCATAGCCGGAGCCGAGCGAGCGCTTGACGAACAGGCAGGTGCGGGCCTTGTCGACATCGAGGATCGGCATGCCGTAGATGGGTGAGGACTTGTCGTCGCGCGCGGACGGGTTGGTGACGTCGTTGGCGCCGATGACATAGGCAACGTCGGCCTGCGCGAACTCGGAGTTGATGTCCTCGAGCTCGAACACTTCGTCGTAGGGCACATTGGCTTCGGCGAGCAGCACGTTCATGTGGCCGGGCATGCGGCCGGCGACCGGGTGAATGGCGTACTTCACGTCGACGCCATTGGCCTTGAGCTTGTCGGCCATTTCGCGCAGCGCGTGCTGCGCCTGGGCAACCGCCATGCCGTAGCCCGGCACGATGATGACTTTCTGGGCGTTCATCATGAGATAGGCGGCGTCGTCGGCCGAGCCCTGCTTGACCGTGCGCTCGATGCCGTCGTCGGCCTGAGCTGCCGTCTCGCCGCCGAAGCCGCCGAGGATGACGGAGATGAAGCTTCGGTTCATGCCCTTGCACATGATGTAGGACAGGATCGCGCCGGATGAGCCGACCAGCGCGCCGGTGATGATCAGCGCCAGATTGCCGAGCGTGAAGCCGAGGGCGGCAGCTGCCCAGCCCGAATAGGAGTTGAGCATCGAGACGACGACCGGCATGTCGGCGCCGCCGATCGGAATGATCAGCAGGATACCGAGCACCAGCGAGGCGGCAACGATCAGCCAGAAGACCAGCTTCGATTCCGTGGTGACCAGCAGCACGATCAGCACGACGAGCGCGATGGCAAGTGCCGCGTTGATGAAGTGGCGTCCGCCGATCATGATCGGCTTGCCCGACATGCGGCCATCGAGCTTGAGGAAGGCGATGACCGAGCCGGTGAAGGTGATAGCGCCGATGGCGACGCCAAGGCTCATCTCGATCAGCGCCTGGGCGTGGATGTCACCATCCGTGCCGATGCCAAAACTTTCCGGCGCATAGATGGCGGCGGCCGCCACCATGACGGCGGCGAGGCCGACCAGCGAGTGGAAGGCGGCGACCAGTTGCGGCATCGAGGTCATGGCGATGCGCCGCGCGGTGACGGCGCCGACGCCGCCGCCAATGGCAAGGCCGAGCACGATGAGGCCGAAGCGGCCCGCTGACGGGGTTGCCAGCGCCAGCGTGGTGGCGATGGCGATGCCCATGCCGATCATGCCATAGAGATTGCCCTGGCGACTGGTGGTCGGATGCGACAGGCCGCGCAGCGCCATGATGAACAGAACGCCGGAGACCAGATAGAGGAAGGACGCGAAGTTGGCGTTCATGGCGCTCTACTTGTCCTTCTTCTTGTACATGGCCAGCATGCGCTGGGTGACGAGGAAGCCGCCGAAGATGTTGACCGAGACCAGCATCAGCGCGACGAAGCCGAAGCCCGCGGCAATGCCGGAGGCGGCGATGCCGACGGCAAGCAGCGCGCCGACGACGATGACCGAGGAGATGGCGTTGGTGACGGCCATCAGCGGCGTGTGCAGTGCGGGGGTCACCGACCAGACGACGTAGTAGCCGACGAAGATCGCCAGGACGAAGATGGCGAAGCGGAAGACGAAGGGATCGATGGCGCCCCCGGAGAGCGCATGCGCAGCATCACCCGCAGCGTCGGCACCACCAGGCGCGGTCGCCATGTTTTGCACCGCCAGCCGGACGGCGGCGGAAGCCTGGTCGAGCTGGTCCAGGGCTTTCTGCAGGGTCTGGTCCATCACGCGATCCCTTTCGGCTTCGACGAGGGCGACTTGGAGGCGGCCGCCTTCTTGGGCGCGGCTTTCTTGGGCGAAGCGTCGGCGACCATGGTCTTGGCCGGGATTGCGGCCGGCTCGACATGGGGCTGCTGGTCGGCCTTTATGAAAGCCGGATGCACGATCTTGCCGCCATCGGTCAGCATCGTCGCCTTGACCAGATCGTCGTCGCGATTGATGGCAAGCGTCTTGGTCGTCTTGTCGACCAGCGTCTCAACGAAGGCAAACAGGTTCCGGGCGTAGAGCAGCGATGCCGACGCCGCGATGCGGCCGGGCACATTGAGATGGCCGACGATTTTCACCCCATTGGCCGTTGTCACCACCTGGCCCGGTACAGCGCCCTCGACATTGCCGCCGCGCTCGACCGCCAGATCGACGAGCACCGAGCCCGGCTTCATCGAGGCGACCATCGCCGCCGACACCAGCTTTGGCGCCGGCCGGCCGGGAATAAGCGCCGTGGTGATGACGATATCCTGCTTGGCGATGTGCTCTGATGTGAGTGCCGCCTGCTTGGCCTGATATTCCTTCGACATTTCCTTGGCGTAGCCGCCGGCCGTTTCCGCAGCCTTGAATTCCTCGTCCTCGACCGCGAGGAACTTGGCGCCGAGCGAGGCGACCTGTTCCTTGGCGGCGGGGCGAACGTCGGTGGCGGTGACGACCGCACCCAGACGCCGCGCGGTGGCGATCGCCTGCAGGCCGGCAACGCCGACGCCCATGATGAAGACCTTCGCCGCCGGCACCGTGCCGGCAGCCGTCATCATCATCGGCAGCGCGCGATCATATTCCGAAGCCCCGTCGATCACCGCCTGATAGCCGGCCAAATTGGCCTGCGAGGACAAGACGTCCATCGACTGCGCGCGGGTGATGCGCGGCATGAATTCCATCGAGAAAGCGGTGACGCCGGCCTTGGCAAAGGCTGCCACGGCGGCATCGTTGCCATAGGGATCCATGATGGCAATGACCGCTGTACCGGGTTTGTAGCTCTTCAGTTCGGCATCGCCGGGCCGACGCACCTTCAGCACGACATCGGCCTTGGCGACATCGGAAGCCTTGCCTATGGCGGCGCCGGCGCTCGCATAGTCGGCATCGACGATGCGCGAATTCAGACCGGCACCGGCCTCGACGACGACGTCGAAGCCCAACGCCGCCAGCCGTTTCACCGTATCGGGCGAGGCCGCGACGCGCGGCTCGTTGGCATCGAGTTCACGAGGGATGAAAACCGTCTGTCCCACCGCATGATCCTTTCGGCCGGAAGCTATTTCCCGCAAGACGCCGGCCGGCCTCGCGGCGGCGCCATGGACAAGGTGTCGGAAAAATCTATCGGAGGATAAAGGCGCCGACAGCCAGAATCAGCACGAACAGAATGGTCGCCGAGAAGAAGCCGCCCGCGAAGAAGCCGAAGGCCATCGCCAGAAGCAGGGCTCCGCAAAACAGCGAGCCGTACTTGGCCAGCGCGAGGAAGCCCGCATAGGTGCGGTCATGCTCGGCATAGTCCATCTTCGCGCCCAGTTCGACAGGACCGGTCGGCGAGTGATCAGCCATAGGAATACCCCTTCGAAGACATCTTTCAGGCACATAGCGAAAAGCCGGGCCGAGAGCAATGGCGCTATTGCCGCACAACAACCGACAACTGCCTCAAAGAAAGGTTGAAGCCGGCTGCCGACGCGCGACGGAGTCCAATCGCTGGATTCCGGTGCTTGATGCGGAAAGATGCTCCGAAGGCGGACGCTTGCGTGGCCTAAGCCGGCGCCTCAGCCGGCTAGATGCGGAAATAGCCCGAGCAACCCGACGACGATCAGATAGAGCGCGACGATGTAGTTCAACAGCCTTGGCATGACCAGGATCAGCACGCCGGCGATCAGCGAGATGAGCGGGGTGAGCGCAAGTGTGGAAATGGTCATGACGGGTTCCCTCAAAAACTTCAGAATCGACCCGGAGCGCTGCTCGTGGCCGCACCCAGAACGCCGAAGTCGCCAAAAGGCTCCCTGTCGGCCCTGCAAAATCGTGTGAATCCTGCCGTATCAGGCGGCTTCGTGATAGTACTTTGCCGTGGGCAGGATGGTCAGCGGCGCGAGTTCTCCGACATGCGGCGTATCGAACAGCATGCGCTGTTCCATTGGCGTCGAGCGGAAGAACGGGAACCGTGAGAAGGACCGCTCGCGGATGGCGTTGACGTCGGCCCGGTAGAGCACGACCTTGTTGAAAACGCCCGGATAGGCGCGCGACTCGCTGATCTTCTCCGAGTAGTAGATACGCTTGTAGAAGCCGGCGTGATCCTCACGAATGGTCGACAGGCAGTAGGGCGCGTTGAAATGGAAGCACGCCATGCCGGCCAGCCGCAGGGTCAAGTAAGGAATCTGCGGGTAGACGCGCGACCATTCGGGATCGGACGCAAAACGGCTGGGGCAGATGAAGCTCAGCCCGTCACGAAGCATCGGCATGACGATGTCGCCAAAGGCCTTGGTGGAAGGCGACATCGGCGTCGCCAAGGTGACGTGATGGATACGCAGCGTGCTGACGAGTTCCTGGTCGATATAGACTCCGAAGCGGTAGACATTCGGTGCCTCGTCGAGCTCATCGTGAATGGTATGGTTTTCGTTGTCGGGAACCATATCGTTCGAGCGATATGACTTGTAGCGGAGGCGGTAGATGTCCTCGAGATCTTCGCCCTTGTCGCAGCGGCGGTACTCTGTCCGCTCAAGCATCGCCGAGACGTTGCGGGCGAAGCTGGACATGGTGTCGGCGGTGTCCTTGCCGTCCTCGCCCGTCACGGGACGAAGCGAACTCAACTGCACAATCATCAACTCAATCCCCGTACATTGCCGCCGCGATCCGACACTACGACAGGGTCCTGGGATGTAAAAGATGAAAATGGGAAGCAGCCCGTTTACCAGTCGTTAAGGTTAACGATTGCTAAAATAAGACTAAAATAGTGCTTTTCTTGATTTTCTGCGTCGCGACGGGGAAAGAGCATATCTCGAACATGACGGGAAGCGGCGGAAATTTTGGCATGGCCCGCGACGTGCAGGGAAACCTCGAGCCTCTTGAAGGAAACAGGGATGGGCTCTCAGTGCCTGGGCACCATGCGCCATACGCCGCAAATCAGCGACGTACCGCCTTTTTGGCGGTCCTGATATCCTTGGCGAAGGGCCATACGGTGTTCGACATCGTCTCGATGCCGGAAGCGCTGAGCGCCGAACCGAACAGGAACCCCTGGACAAGATCAGGCTTGACCTGCAGCGCCAGGATCTTGAGCTGCTCGAAGGTCTCGACCCCTTCGACGGTCACCGAAAGCCCCAGCGGCCGCGACAGGTTGACGATGCCCTTGAGCAGCTCGAGCGAACGGGGATTCTGGGTAACGTCCATCAGGAACGAGCGGTCGATCTTGATCTTGTCGAGCGGCAGCTTGTGCAGGTAGCTCAGGCTCGAATAGCCGGTGCCGAAATCGTCGAGCGCGATGCGCACGCCAAGTTGCTTCAGCTCCTCGATATACTGGCGCGTCAGCGACTTGTCGTCGAGCAGCGCCGTTTCGGTGACCTCGATCTCGAGCCGGGAGGCGGCGAGGCCGGTGCCGGCCAACGCATCGCGAACCTTCTGGATGACATCGCGGCTGCGGAAATCCTTGGCGGAGAGATTGACCGAGACGCTGGTCTGGTCGGGCCATTTGGCGCATTCGGCGCAGGCTGCCTGCAGCACGAAGGTGCTGATCTCGGAAATGATGCCCATTTCCTCGGCCAGTGGAATGAAGATGCTGGGCGAGATCGGCCCGAGATCGGGATGATCCCACCGGCACAGCGCCTCGCAGCTGGCGATGCGCATGGTGCTCATCGCCACGATCGGCTGATAGACCACCCGCAGGCTCTTGCTTTCCACGGCTGTGCGCAAATCCGCCTTCATCAGCTGACGGTTGCGGAAAGCGGCATCCATCGAGGCTTCGAACAGCCGCCAGCTGTTCTTCCCGAGTTCCTTGGCCTTGTAGAGCGCCAGGTCCGCCTTGACGATCATGGCGTCGACATCGGTATCCTTGACCCGCGACAGTACCGCGCCGCCGCTGGCCTGGATGCGTAGCCCGTGACCGGCAACGTCGACTTCCCCTTGCAGGCCGGCGAAAATCTCGTCGAGCTGGCTGGTCAGATGGCTCTCATCCTCGACGCGGTCGAAGAAGATCATGAACTCGTCGCCACCGAAACGGCTGACCGTGATATCTTGCCTGGCAATGGCGGCAAGCCGCTCGGCAACGGCATAGATCAAGCCGTCGCCGATAGGATGGCCAAGCGTGTCGTTGACGCTCTTGAAATCGTCGAGGTCGAGCACCGCCAGGCCGCAGAGACGATCGCGATCGCCGGACGCCATGGCCTCGCCGACCAGTTCATGGAAATAGGCGCGGTTGGGCAGGCCGGTGAGGTTGTCGTAACGTGCCATGAAGCGTATCTTGTCTTCCGCCTCGACACGGGCGGTGACGTCCTCGAAGGTGATCACGCCCAGTTCCTGGCTGCCTTCGCGAGCCGAGAACTCATAATGCTGGCCGTTGGCGAGGGAAACCAGCACCTTGCGGTCGCGGCCCTCGCGCAGGGCACGCGTCAGCTGCGCCTCGATGTAGCGGCAATCCTTGGGCGCCAGCATGCCGCCGGCGACACCGCGCATCAACAGACCATGGATCGACCGGCCGAGCAGCGCATCCGGCGACTTGAGCGACATCAAATGCGCGGCCTCGGCATTGGCCACCGCGACGCGGCCGTCCGGCCCGAGCATGACAAGGCCGTGCGACATGGTGTTGAGCGCCCGATTGAAGCGCTGGGCGATGCGGTTGGCCTTCTTTTCTTCCGAGACGGCCGCAAAAAGCACATCGCGTACGGTGTTGGCGAATTTCCGGATGGCGAACAGGAACGGCGCCGACAGGAGCCCGAGGAGGACATGGTAGATGTCGCCGCGCAGCAGGAAGCCCAGCGAGATCGGCCAGGTCAAGGCAATGGTCAGGATGGTGACCATGCGCGGCGAGCCGTAGTTGCGGCCGGCGATGGAGGTCGCCGTCGCCAGCGTCAGGCAAACGGAGGCGATTTCGGCGAAACCGTCGCGCGCGAAATAGATGCCGAGCAGGCAGAAGGCGCCAAGCGTCAAGCCATGCAGGGAGCCATAGAGAATGTAGTCATTCTCACGCTTGTGCGCTTCTTCCCAGGTCGTCGGCGAAGGCATGCTGTTGTATTTTCGAAAGTTTCTCATGCGGAACACACCGACGAGAACCATCGAGATCGCGACCAGCAAATACCGCGGATCGCCGTTCTTCCACCAGACAAGGCCGATCAGGAAAGTCTGCGCGAGAATGCCGATCGAAAGCGTCAGCCCGTCGCGAAACAAGGTTTCCACGAACGGAATGTAGACGTCGACCGGAATCTCGTTCTTTTTTCTCAGATTCAACGCCTGAATCCCAACCCTGGGGAGCCAAGCAGTGCCACATCCGCCTTAAGAAAGATTTAGAGAGACCCCCGCGCTCCTGCCGTCAAGCCGAGTGACGTAACGGAAAGCAAGGAAACTGTCGTTCAGGTAAACAAGGCGTATCGATCATTCGGCGGCCTGAAGTTCGGGCCGCGCCGGCGTACTCGACAGGCGTTCGAGCAGCCTTTGGCGTTCGCTCGAAGCCTTGTCGGCGCTGGCTCGACGGACGTGGCCGTAGCCGCGAATGAGGGCAGGCACCGAAGCCAATGCAGCCGCCGCATCGACCCTGGCCGGGGCCAGCGATCCGGCGATGAGCTCCAGATCCGCCTCGTACCGCGCCAGTAGCTGCCGCTCCATGCGCCGTTCGGCGGTGTAGCCGAACAGGTCGAAGGCGGTGCCGCGCAGGCCCTTCATCGCCGCCAGAACCCGAAAGCCCTTCATCATCCACGGACCGAAGCTTGATTTCCTCGGGCTGCCGTCATTGCCACGACGGCCCATGATCGGCGGAGCGAGGTGGAATTCGAGCTTTTCATAGCTCTGGAACTGTTTTCCAAGTTCGGCGACGAAAGAGCCGTCCGTGTAAAGACGCGCCACCTCGTATTCGTCCTTGATCGCCATCAGCTTGAACAGGTTCCTGGCGGCTGCCTGCGCCACCGCAGTCGAACCCGGCACGGCCTTCGCTTCGGCGGCGCGCAAAACGGCCAGCTTTTCGGCATAACGCTTGCCGTAGGCCGTATTCTGATAGGCGGTTAGGAAGGCGACGCGGCGGGCAATGATGTCGTCCAGCGTCTCGGCGATATCCGTGGCCTGGTCGGCCTTTCCAGCCACGGCCGGACCCGGCTGGGCAACGAGCCGGCGCACGAAATCCGGCTGATAGGCAGCACGACGTCCCCAGCGGAAAGCGGCGATGTTCATCGCCACGGCTTCGCCGTTGAGCTCGATCGCCTTTTCGACGGCCTCGGCCGACAATGGCAGGCCGCCGTGCTGGAAGGCAAAGCCGAGCATGAACATGTTGGCGCCGAGCGAATTGCCGAAAAGTGCCGTGGCGGTGCGGGTGGCGTCGAAGAAATGCGCCTTGTCGTCGCCCGCTGCCGCGCGGATCGCCTTTTTCAGCCGCTCTGTCGGCAACGAAAAATCGGCCGAGCGGGCGAATTCGCCGGGCATGATCTCGGCGGTGTTGGCGACGAAGATGGTGTGGCCCTCGCGCACAGCGGTCAGCACCTTCTTGGCGCCCGACACGACGAGATCGCAGCCAAGCACCAGATCGGCCTTGCCGGCCGAAACGCGGATGGCATGGATGTCGTCCGGGGTGCGGGCGATGCGGACATGCGTGAACACCGAGCCACCCTTCTGGGCGAGGCCGGCCATGTCGATCATGCCGCAGCCCTTGTCCTCGAGATGCGCCGCCATGCCAAGCACCGCACCGACGGTGACGACGCCGGTGCCGCCGACGCCATCGATGATCGCCGCCCAGCCCTGCTCGCCCAGCGGGAATTGCGCCGGCACGGGCACGCCTTCCAGCGGATCGGCCTTGCCGGCAAGGCCCTCGGCCTTGCGGATCTTGGCGCCGTGCACGGTGACGAAGGACGGGCAGAAGCCGTTGACGCAGGAGAAATCCTTGTTGCAGCTCGACTGGTCGATCTTGCGCTTGCGGCCAAATTCGGTCTCGACCGGCTGGATCGAGACGCAGTTCGACTGCACGCCGCAATCGCCGCAGCCTTCGCAGACCAGTTCGTTGATGAAGACCCGCTTGTCGGGATCGGGGAAGGTGCCGCGCTTGCGGCGACGGCGCTTTTCGGCGGCGCAGGTCTGGTCGTAGAGCAGCACCGAAACGCCCTTGACCTCGCGCAGCTCGCGCTGGACGAGATCGAGGTCGTCGCGGTGATGGATGGTGGCGCCGGCCGGGAATTCGGCCTTGCCGGCATATTTGCCGGGCTCATCGGTGGCGATGGCGATGCGGTCGACGCCTTCGGCGCGCACCTGCCTGGCGATCATGTCGACGGTCAGGCCGCCTTCGTGCGGCTGGCCGCCGGTCATGGCGACGGCGTCGTTGTAGAGGATCTTGTAGGTGATGTTGGCGTCGCTCGACAGCGCGAAGCGGATCGCCAGCGTACCGGAATGGTTGTAGGTGCCGTCGCCAAGATTCTGAAAGATGTGCTCGCGCTTGGAGAACGGCGCCTGGCCGACCCATTGCGCGCCCTCGCCGCCCATGGCCGTGAAGCCGACGGTGTTGCGGTCCATCCATAGCGCCATGAAGTGACAACCGATTCCGGCCGCGGCGATAGAGCCGTCCGGCACCTTGGTGGACGAATTGTGCGGGCATCCGGAGCAGAAGAACGGCGTGCGCGAGCCGATGTCGGTGGCCTCGGTGAGCATTGCCTGGAACTGGCGCAGTTTTGCCACCCGCGCCGAAATCTCTGCGGACGGGCCGATGGTCCTGACGATCCTCTCGCCAAGCGCGATGGCGATGTCGTTGGGATCGAGCGCGCCCTTGGCCGGAAACAGCCAGTCGCCGCGCTCGTCCTTCTTGCCGATAATGACCGGTTGGGTGGCAGTGCCATAAAGGCTTTCGCGCAACTGCACTTCGATCAGCGAGCGCTTCTCCTCGACGACGACAATGGTGTCGAGGCCGCGGGCGAAATCGGCGATGTGATGCAGGTCGAGCGGCCAGGGGCAGCCGACCTTGAACAGCCGCACGCCGATGCGGTTGGCGGCCGCCTCGTCGATGCCGATGTCCTCCAGCGCCTGGCGGACATCGAGATAGCTCTTGCCCAGCGTGATGATGCCGATCTTCGGATTGCGGCCGCCCGAATAGACGATGCGGTTCAGCCCGTTGGCATGGATGAAGGCGGAAGCCGCGGCGCGCTTATGCTCATGCAGCCGCTCCTCCTGGCCGAGCATGTCGATCTCGTGGCGGATGTTGAGACCGCCAGGCGGCATGTCGAACTCCGGCACGACGATGTTCAGCCGCTCGAGCGAGGCATCGACCGAGGCGGTCGATTCGATGTTGTCCTTGACGCATTTGATCGCCGCCCACGTGCCGGCAAAGCGCGACATGGCGAAGCCGTAGAGCCCGTAGTCGATGATCTCCTGGACGCCGGCCGGGTTGAGGATCGGCACCATCGTGTCGACGAACAGGAATTCGGTGGCATGCGCGTTGGTCGAGGATTCGGCCATATGGTCGTCGCCCATCAAGGCGAGCACACCGCCATGCTTCGACGAGCCGGCGAGGTTGGCATGGCGGAACACGTCGCCTGAGCGGTCAACGCCCGGCCCCTTGCCGTACCAGACCGAAAAGACACCGTCATGGGTGCCCTCGCCCAGCAGTTCCGTCTGCTGCGCGCCCCAGCAAGCGGTGGCGGCAAGCTCCTCGTTGAGACCCGGCTGGAAGACGATGTCAGCCTGGGCGAGCTGTTTCTTCGCCTTCCACAGCTGCATGTCGAGGCCGCCGAGCGGCGAACCGCGATAGCCGGAGACGAAGCCGGCCGTGTTCAAGCCGGCGCGGCGATCGCGCTCGCGCTGCATCAGCAGCATGCGGATGACCGCCTGCGCGCCGGACAGGAAGATGCGCTCCTTTGCGAGATCGAACTTGTCGTCGAGCGTGACGTCGTGCAGCGTCATCAGGCATTTCCTCTGCGGAGGCCACGCGGGGCAGGCAGCCAACGTCGGGGTCGGATGACGCATCCTTTCTCCCCTTGCAAGGCAGGTCAAACAAAATCGCAGATGCCAGGCAACGCGCAACGAACAGTCCGCGGCCATCCTGAATAGGGTATGAAACGATCCGCGGACATTGCCCGGCGCACGAAAATTTCAGCTGCGGCCCGGATGGCCGCGACGCGTCAGCCGCCCTTCGAGCAATCCGGCTTCGGTTCGCCCGGCAGCTTGCCGTCGGGATGGCCGACGAGATCGGGGTTGGCGGTGTAGAGCTGATCGATGACCAGCGGCCGGTCGGGCAGGATCGACTGGTCTTCCGTCGACATCAGCGTGGTATCGATCTTCTGCAGGACCGCGCCGTCGGCGCCCTTGATGCTGATGGCAATCGCATAGGGCTTGTTCTTGACGACGCAGGTCAGTGCCGGGCTCTCCAGCGTCACCTTGTCGAGCTTCGGCCAGACCTTCTGCTCGACCACCAGAGGCACGCCGCCGGCGGGATCCTGGAAGCTGGCGACCGCGACCTGGCCCTCTCCCATCGGCTTCAGCGGCCGCAGGGTCACGACATAGGTCGCCCTTGCGAGGCGGTAGTTGAAGACGAATATCTTGCCGGAAATCTCGAACAGCTTCCCTTCGTCGCTGCCGGTATCGCGGCAGGCGCCGAGCGCAACGGCCGCGATGAGTGCCGCGCCGACAAGGATCGAACGGGAAAGGCCGCTACGCATTCCTGACCTCATTTTCCGCCATGCGACGGCGACGATAGTGACGGCTTGCCTTCTGCCTGTTGCCGCACACCGCCATGTCGCACCAAAGGCGGCTGGAATTGCGGCTTCTGTCGACGAACAGCCAGGTGCAGTTGGGACAGATCCTGAGCCTCGCGACGGTGTCGTCGCGCAGAAGCGACAGCGCCGAAACCGCCAGTGCCGCCTCGAAGGCGATCGGCGTCAGGGGATCACCGAACGGCCTCCCCGGCGCACCGATCTCGGTCCGGCTGCCGGCAAGGCCATCGGCGCAGGCTCTCAGGAATCCGGGCAGATCAGTGGTGGCAACCGCGCCCTTCGACGCCGCTCCACGGAACAGCCGGTCGGTCGCCTCGCGGATCGACAGCACGACGGGCGCGATCGCCACCGCCGAGGATACCGCCAACGGCCTTTCGCCAAGTTCGGCGGCGCGAAAGCGGCTCGCCGCATCGGCGAAGCGGGCAATCTCGGCCGGATCGTCGAAGCGATCGAACGTCCGCTCCCGATCGCCGCGCAGCACGACGGTGTTCGCCGTGTCGAGCGCAAGCAAGCCGCCGGTGAAGCGGTGCGGGGTCCACGATACTGTCATGCCAAAAATCTAACCGATAAATCGTATTTGACAAGTTATATTCAGCGATGCAACCTCACTCCGGGATGCGGCGGTCTCCGCAGCCTTTTGAGCATGTCGTTGGCCAAGACCGCTTCGCACTTTTGGCGGCATGCTTCGAGGTTTTGCATGCTCTATTTCTTCCAGCAGGTGTTGAACGGGCTGCACTCGGGCGCGCTTTATGCGCTGCTCGCCTTTGGTTATGTGCTGACCAACGGCATCCTGCACCGCACCAATCTCGCCTATGGCGCATTGTTCGCCTTTTGCGGCCAGACGATGATCCTGACCGCGGCCTTCGGCTATCAGGTGCTGTGGCTGACGCTGCTGGCGGCGGTGGCGCTCGGCGTCGTCGCCGCGTTCCTTTATGCCGCGCTGATCAGCCACGTGCTGTCACGCAGCGTCTTCGAACCGTTGGCCGACCGTACACCCAATGCGATCGTGGTGACGACGCTCGGCATCCTGCTGCTGCTGTCCGAAGCGAGCCGCATCGCCGCCGACACGCATGATCTGTGGCTCCCGCCGATGCTGGCGCAGCCCATCGTTTTCGCGCAGGGCGCGACCTTCAAGGCAACGCTGACGCTCATCCAGATCATCGACTGCGCCGTGGTGGTGGCGGCAATCGCGCTGGCCAGCCGGGCTTTTGCCCGGTCGAGCTTCGGACGGCGCTGGCGCGCCGTCTCCGACGACCCCAAGGCAGCCGCGATGTGCGGCGTCGACGTGCGCGCGGTGTTTCGGCATGCGGTGCTGTTCGGCGGCTTCTGCGCCGCGCTGGCCGGTGTCATGGCCGGGCTCTATTACGGCAATGTCAGCTTCGGCTCGGGCCTCGTCTACGGGTTGAAGATCCTGTTCGTGACGGCGGTCGGCGGCTATCTCTCGCCACCGCGCGCAGCACTCGGCGCGGCCGCCTTCGGTATGGCCGAATCGCTGTGGGCCGGCTATTTCCCGGTCGAGTGGCGCGACGCGTGGATGTATCTGTTCCTGGTCACGACGCTGATCCTGATCGGCGCCGGCCGCGACACCGGCAAAATCGCCTGAAAAGGTCAGACTTTGGTTGCATGACGCGAGGGCAGATCGCCGGTATCGGGCACTGTCTGCCATGCGATGATATTTGCTGCCTCTATGCTTGTTGACCCGTCAGTCCACGCGCGGCATACCGTTGGACCACGCGGCGTGACGGACAAAAAAGGGGGGAGCCGGCACGCCTCCGGTACAAGGGAGGAAATGCATGGCAGGGCTTCTTGCTCTATCCAGGACTATTGATCGCGCCAACGAATTCATCGGCAAATGGATATCGTGGCTGATCCTGCTGGCGATCCTGGTGAGCGCCGCCAACGCCATTATCCGCAAGGTGTTCGACATATCCTCGAACGCCTGGCTCGAGCTGCAATGGTACCTGTTCGGCGCCGCCTTCATGTTAGCCGCCGCCTATACGCTGAAGCAGAACGAACATATCCGCATCGACATCGTCTACGGCCTGTTTTCACGCCGCGTACAGCACTGGATCGACCTGCTCGGGCATCTCTTCTTCCTGATGCCGTTCGTGACGCTGATGGTGATCTATTTCGTGCCCTATGTGTCGCTGTCGTTTCGCAGCGGCGAGATGTCCAACAATTCCGGCGGGCTGATCATCTGGCCGGCCAAGGCCATCCTGCTCATCGGTTTTTTCCTGCTCGCGCTGCAGGGCATCTCCGAAATCATCAAGAAGATCGCCATCATGCGCGGAGACATGGACGACCCCAATCCCTTCATATCGGTGCATGAGCAGGCCGAACTCGAAGCCAAGGCGCTGGCCGACGAGGTGCGCTCGTGATGGAGTTCATCGCGCAGAACATGGCGCCGATCATGTTCGCCTCGCTGATCATCTTCCTGCTGATCGGCTACCCCGTCGCCTTTTCGCTGGCCGCCAACGGCTTGATGTTCTTCTTCATCGGCGTGCTGCTATCCCCCTATTCCGGAGGATCGATCAACCTCGCCTGGCCGCTCCTGCACGCATTGCCGGATAATTTCTACGGCAGCCGGGTGATGTCGAACGACACGCTGCTGGCCATCCCGTTCTTTACCTTCATGGGCCTCGTGCTCGAGCGGTCGGGTATGGCCGAAGACCTGCTCGACACGATCGGCCAGCTGTTCGGGCCCATCCGAGGCGGCCTCGCCTATGCGGTGATCTTCGTCGGCGCGCTCTTGGCGGCGACCACCGGCGTGGTGGCGGCTTCCGTCATCGCCATGGGCCTGATCTCGCTGCCGATCATGCTGCGCTATGGCTATGACCGCCGGCTCGCATCCGGTGTCATCGCTGCCTCCGGCACGCTTGCCCAGATCATCCCGCCGTCGCTGGTGCTGATCGTGCTTGCCGACCAGCTCGGCCGCTCGGTCGGCGATATGTACGCGGGCGCGTTGATCCCGGGCCTCGTGCTCACCGGCCTCTATATGTCCTACATCCTGATCATGTCGATCATCCGGCCGAACTCGATGCCGGCGCTGCCGCTCGAGGCTCGTACACTCGGCCATGGCGTGATGTCGCTGCTGGTGGCTTTGCTGGTCACATCAGCGGTTTCCTACGCGGCGTATCGTTATCTGGCGCCGGCGCATGGCGACAATGCCGACATTCTCGGCGCGACGGCCGGAGTGCTGTTCATCTACATCGTCGCCATTGCCGACAAACGCCTGAACTTCAACATGATGTCCAGGCTCGCGCAGCAGGTGATCATCGTGCTGATCCCGCCACTGGCGCTGATCTTTCTGGTGCTGGGCACCATCTTCCTGGGCATCGCCACGCCGACGGAAGGCGGCGCCATGGGCTCGGTCGGCGCCTTGTTCATGGCGGCGGCCAAGGGGCGCTTGTCGCTTGACGTCGTCAAGCAGGCGCTGGCCTCGACGACAAGGCTGTCGTCCTTCGTGCTGTTCATCCTGATCGGCGCACGGGTGTTCTCACTGACCTTTTACGGCGTCAACGGCCATATCTGGGTCGAGCACCTTTTGACGTCGCTGCCGGGCGGCGAGGTCGGCTTCCTGATCGGCGTCAACATGCTCGTCTTCTTCCTCGCCTTCTTTCTCGACTTCTTCGAGCTCGCCTTCATCATCGTGCCGCTGTTGGCACCGGCCGCCGACAAGCTCGGCATCGATCTGATCTGGTTCGGCGTACTTCTGGGCGTCAACATGCAGACCAGCTTCATGCATCCGCCCTTCGGCTTCGCGCTGTTCTACCTGCGCTCGGTCGCCGCCCGCGTGCCCTATCTCGACCGCCTCACCGGCAAACAGATCGCGCCGGTGACCACAGGGCAGATCTATTGGGGGGCGGTGCCCTTCGTCTGTATCCAGGTGATCATGATCGGACTGACCATCGCCTTCCCGCAAATGGTGATGCACTACAAGGGCACCGTCGTGGATCCCGGCACGATCGACTACAAGGTGCCGGAGGTGCCCGGCCTGTCGCCACTCGGCACTCCACCGGCAGATGGCGCAGCGCCTACCGGCGGTGGCACGGCGCCGGCCGCTCCCGATCTGTCGCAGCCGCCGAGCTTGGGCGACGCGCCGCCGGCCAAACCGGCAGCACCGCAACCCGACCTGTCGCAGCCGCCAAGCTTCAACTGAGACGGCCATGGCGACGATGATGAAAGCGGTTCGGCTGGAAGCGGTGGGCAGCATCGCACTGCGTGACGTCGACAAGCCTGACATCGGGCCGGACGAGCTTCTGGTGCGGATCGAAGCCTGCGGCGTCTGCGGCACGGACCGGCATCTGTTTCACGGTGAATTTCCGTGCACACCGCCGGTGACGCCCGGCCATGAGTTTTCCGGCATCGTCGAGGCGATCGGCAAATCCGTATCGGGCTTTGCCGTCGGCGATCGCGTGACCGGCGACCCCAACATCGCCTGCGGGCGTTGCGCGCACTGTCACGCGGGACGCGTCAACCTGTGCAGCAATTTGCGCGCCATCGGCATTCATCGCGATGGCGGCTTTGCCGACTATCTTGCCTTGCCGCAGAAGCAGGCTTTTGTCCTGCCTGCCGATCTGAAGCCGACACATGGCGCCTTCTGCGAGCCGCTGGGCTGTTGTCTGCACGCGATCGACCTCGGACAGATCAGCCCTGGCTCCACGGTTGTGGTGCTGGGCGGCGGCGTGATCGGCCTGCTCACCGTGCAACTGGCAAGACTGGCCGGGGCCACGACCATCATCCTGTCGACCAGGCAAGCCTCGCGGCGCGCGCTCGCCGAGGATCTCGGCGCCACGGCTTCGGTCGATCCGACCGCCACCGATGTCATCGAAGCCATCGCCGGGTCAGCCGGCCTGGTGCCGGGCGGAGCCGACGTGGTGTTCGAATGCGCCGGCGTGCGAGAGACCGTCGAGCAGTCGATGCGGCTGGCCCGGGCCGGCGGCACGGTCGTCATTGTCGGCGTGACGCCGCAAGGCATGAAAGCGGAATTCGAGCCCTTCGACCTGCTGTTCCGGGAACTGAAGGTGCTCGGTTCCTTCCTCAATCCCTACACCCATCGCCGCGCCGCCGAACTCATCGCTTCCGGTGCGATCGAGATCGACAGGCTGATCTCCAGGCAGGTGCCGCTCGAAGACGCGGCAGCGGTGATCGCCAATCCGCCGGCGCCCGGCGAGATCAAGGTGCTGGTAGTGCCGCGCTGGGCCGTCGCCTAGCCTTGCGCGCAGGCTTGGAAACCGACTTTCGATAGCGCCAACTATCGAACAGAAAGATTGGGGCCCAGTCGAAGTTTTGAAAAATCGACGTCTATTCCACATGCCCATCCAATTTGCTCGGCAAACAGTTGGGCAATGTCATCGAACGTCGAATCTACGCCCAGTTCGAGTCGATCGGTCAACGCCGTGAACCTCGAGGCAGCTACGGTTTCGCCGAATGCATCTCCATTGCTGAAGATGACTTGCCCATCCTTGGACGCCCGAAGCTCGCATTCCATCAGAAGCGGCACTTCCACTCGACCTAAATGTCTTCGCAGACGCCACGAATTATACAAAGACCAAATGGCGCCGACAGCGTACCAACCTGGGTAGTGCTTCGTCTTGTCACCATTTGAAACATGCATCCCCGATAGCTCCATTGTGCCGTCGGTCCATATTGTGATTTCCCTCAATCGCCCGTCGTCGTCCTGGTCGGCGGCTTTGATGGCCCCGGCAATAGGTCTCCAACGTGGCGAAGGAAATGTCAGCATCGTCGGCTGACTGCTGAGGAATGGCACATCCGCAACTTGAAATTCTCTACGCCCAACCACTGACGGCAGGTGGGAAATTTGGAAGCTCAGCGCCGGCACTACCGTAAATCGAAAGAAGACATGTGGCGGATACGAAGAGTGGACAAACCGCCGCTCGATCACCTGCTCAAATTGCTTGCGTTGACGATCAAAGGTGCGGTTGACTCGATCGATCGAAGTTCGAGCTTCCCAGAACACGTGCTGCAGGTCGCGCATCGTCATCGGTTCACAAGACGCTCCACGTCTGACGAATGCCCTTGCTGGCCGCCCTACGCCATGCGGCGCGGAGAGCGATTGCGGAACCTTAATCACAATGAATCCGGCGCCGTCTTCGTTCGTTTTTATCGCTCGCACTTCCAGCATTGCTAGTGGAGGTCGATTACAGCTCGAAGGCTGCTCTCTAACCGTTCGGCGCATTCGGCGACCGACGGGATGGGATCACCCACACCGGCTGAGACCGCGACGCCGTCAGTTAGCTTCTTCTCGCGAACTCCAAGCAGCAAAACGCCGCCAAAGGCATTTGCAAAAGCGACCAGTTCCTCGGCCAAAGCGTCTCTGCTTTTGGATGAGATTTGATCCTGCCGAGCACGCCACTTTTCTTGAGTTCCTAGCTCAAAGTCGGATTTGAATTCCAGTTTTAGCGATTCGGGAACGTTGGACGTAGCTACAGCCTCGAAATCGGAAAGTGTCCACTCGGCGATCGGTCGGCTGCTCATAGCCTCGATATTCAAAACGCTCTCCTAAAGGCAGCAAATTGGAGAGCGTAAATCATGGCATGGATTCCCGCTCTCATGGGCACGGCCAAGCTGCTCGGAAAGACATTCTGACAAGGCTAGGAGCGGGCTGTTGTCGGCTCTCGGGATGATCTTGTAAGAACCGGCAAGTGACTTCCTTCAATTGCCGGATTTGAACACCTTCAGGAAGGCAATAATGCTGAGGCTCAAAAACCTCTCCGTCCACCAGACCCTCAAGGTATCCGAAAACTTGGATCGGTGACTGCATACAAAAATCGTTCAAATCGTTGCCGGTGATGAAGGCCACGATGTTTTGCGAATTCGCTGGCGTGGCAGAAAGCATAAGCGCAAGGCAGATACTTTTTCGCCAAGCATGTATTTGCATGTCCAAAACATAGGAGAAAACTGAGGCCAACGGAAGATGCCCACGATCTGTCACTTATTCGAACACAATGCTGACGGTTGCATCTGGATAGAGGTCGGGGTCCATCGCAATTTTCACGCCGCGGTACTCATCCGGCTTGCCGGCCATCTTGAACAGGCTGTTGCTCATGCGGATTCCGATCGGAAGTCGTTGAGCGTTGTCATCAAGTGCCTGATCTAGCCATCCAAACACCTCATCGGTCGATTCGTCGCCGACAAATGATTTCCTAAGTCCAGGCGTTTGATCTGACATAATCCACCCCCTTCGATCAACTATCGCGGTAGAGCTATTTTTGGTTGGTGAGAATGAGCTAACCGGTAGACATTTGCCAACTATATTCTCGGCTACATTTCGCGACTATCGATGATGTGAGTTTCAAAAATTGACGCGCGGCGGCGTCAGTTCGACGAGCTTCTATTGCCACGCGCCGGGCGGAATACTGGTCGAGGTCAGTTCCTCGCCGGCCTGAAAAGAAAGACCCCGGGCGAGCAGGCCCGGGGTCTTTTGCGTCAATGCGATGGGCTGATTACAGCTTCCCGTTGCGCTGCTGCACCATCATGAAGGTGTCGTAATTGTATTCGGCCACCTGCGCCCAGAGATAATGCTCCTTGCGGAAGCCCTTGATCGATTCCCAGATCTTCTTGAACGGGGCGTTGGAGGCTTCCATTTCGGCATAGACCTCGTTGGCCTTTTCGAAACAGGCGGCCATGATCTCCTGGCTGAACGGGCGCAGTTTCGCGCCGCCAGCCACCAGCCGCTTCACCGCTGCAGGGTTCAGATAATCGTATTTCTGCAGCATGTTGGCGTCGGCCGCTTGTGCCGCGGTGCGCAGCAGCGACTTGTAAGCCGGCGAAAGCTCGTCGTATTTCGCCTTGTTGAACATCAGGTGGACGGTCGGGCCGCCTTCCCACCAGCCGGGATAGTAGTAATAGGGCGCGACCTTGTAGAAGCCGAGCTTCTCGTCGTCATAGGGGCCGACCCATTCGGCGGCGTCGATGGTGCCTTTTTCCAGCGCCGGATAGATATCGCCGCCGGCGATCTGCTGCGGCACGACGCCGAGCTTCTGCACCACTTTACCGGCAAAACCGCCGATGCGCATCTTGAGGCCGGAAAGGTCGGCCACCGTGTTGATTTCCTTGCGGAACCAGCCGCCCATCTGCACGCCGGTGTTGCCGCCAGGCAGGCCGAAAAGGCCCTGCGTGGCGAGGAACTCGTTGAACAGGTCGATGCCGCCGCCATGGTAGTGCCAGGCATTCATGCCGCGCGCGTTGAGCGAGAAGGGAACGGCCGCACCGAGCGCCCATGTCGGGTCCTTGCCCCAGTAATAATATGCCACCGTGTGGCAGGCTTCGACCGTGCCGGCCGTGGTGGCGTCGGCGGCCTGCAGGCCCGGCACCAGCTCGCCGGCGGCGAAGACCTGGATCTGGAAATTGCCATCAGTGGCTTCCGACAGCATCTTGGAAAACACCTCGGCGCCGCCATAGATGGTGTCGAGCGACTTCGGGAAGGACGACGCCAGCCGCCACGTCACCTTGGGATTGGACTGCGCTATTGCAGGCGCCGCCAGCGTGGCCGCTGCCGCTGCGGCACCGACGCCGGTGACACCGGCCTTACGAATGAATGAACGACGATCCATGAAGTTCCTCCCTTTTGGATCAACAGACCGACGTTCGGGATACCTCGTTCCCGTGTCGGTTGGGGGAAAACAATACACAGGCAAAAGGTCGAGTCCAGCACGCTGGCCCGATTCGATGGCGAAGCCGCGCGGCCCTGCAACTATAGTCTAACGAGATGTTTCGTGGCCCATGCGACACGCTGAAACTTGGCATGGAAAAATACCCAGGGATCGCCTATTTTAGAGGCAGGACATCCCTTGCCCAAATGGAACACAGAGCCAAAATGCACCAGCCGCTCGTCGCCATATCGACCGACGTCCGTCAGTTCGACAACTACACCTGGCATGCCGCCCCGCAGCAATATCTGGAAGCGGCGATCACCGGCGCTGGCGTGTTCCCGCTGCTGGTGCCATCGTTCGGCGACCGGCTCGACTTCGACGAGCTCCTGTCGTCAGTCGACGGCGTCATGGTTACCGGCTCGAAATCCAATGTGCATCCTTCGCTCTATGGCGGCGACGCCAGCGAAGCCAATGGCCCCTATGACCCGGCGCGCGACGCCACGACGCTGCCGCTGATCCGCCGGGCGATCGAGCGCGGCGTGCCGCTGCTCGCCATCTGCCGCGGCATCCAGGAATTGAACGTGGCGCTCGGCGGCACGCTGGGCACCGAGATCCAGGAGCGAGAGGGTTCGCTCGACCACCGCGCGCCGGTGAGCGACAAACAGGACGAACGCTTCGCCATCCACCAGACCATTTCGATCAAGCCAGGCAGCTGCCTGGCCGGCGTGTTCGGTGCCGGCGACATCAAGGTCAATTCGTTGCACCGCCAGGCGATCGACCGGCTCGGCTCGAAGCTGCAGATCGAGGCGGTCGCCAGCGATGGCACGGTCGAGGCGGTTTCGGTGCGCGACTCCCGCGCCTTCGCCGTCGGCGTGCAATGGCACCCGGAATATTGGGTCAAGTCGGACAGCAACTCGGTGAAAATATTCCGGGCCTTCGGCGATGCGGTTCGCCTGCACGCCGCAGCGAAGGCTGGCGCGCGGGCCGCAGCGGAATAATCAGTCGCCCGATTTCGGATCGCCGGTGACCGCCAGCGACAGCAGCGGCAGCGCCGGGGCATAGGATTCGTAGCCGTCGCCGTCGGCAGCCGCGAAGGTGACGATCGGATCGAAACCGTTGACGCTGAAGGCGACCGTGCCGTCGTTTTGCTCGCGCCAGAACTTCGCCTGCTCTATGCCCGGCAAGAGCCGACGGCATTTCGGAGCAACGGTGAGCAGCGACAAGCCGTCCGAAATTTCGGCCCCGCGGCTGACTGCACAGGCCGCCTCATCGCCATTGGCGACCAGCCTGTAGCTGTTGGACGGCGTGGCCTCGTTGGCCACGCTTTCCCCGCTGCCTAGATGAAACAGCTGAACGCCGCCAAACAGCGCTGCGGCAGCGATCAATACGGAAAGTGTTTTCATCGTTCTTCATCCACGCACACGGATAGGTTGAAGAATGATTCCAAAGGGTTAAGCTGACGTTAATAAGTGAGGCAGCCTCAAGCTCGCGCCTTGACTTCCGCCGTCTCGGGCACCGGGGTCAGCGGACGGCGCTCGGTGAACCAGGAGACCAGATTGTCGACGCAGAGATCCGCCATGGCGCGGCGGGTATGGTCCGAGGCCGAGCCGACATGCGGCAGTAGCGAGGTGTTGGGCGCATCGAGCAGCGCCTTGGGCACGTTCGGTTCGTAGGCAAAGACGTCGAGGCCGGCGGCGGCGATGGTGCCGGTGACAAGGGCTGCCGCAAGCGCCGCCTCGTCAACCGTGCTGCCGCGACCGATGTTGACGAAGACGCCGTTGGCGCCAAGCGCCGACAGGATCTCGGCATTGACCGCCTTCTCCGTCGAGTCGCCCCCCGGCACGACCGAAATCAGCGTATCGACGGCTTCGGCAAGTCCTTGCAGGGTCGCATGGTACTGGTATGGAAGACCTTCGACACGGCGCCGGTTGTGGTAGGCGACCGGCAAGCCAAAAGCTTCCAGACGCCGGGCGATGGCCTGCCCAATGCGGCCCATGCCGAAAATACCCACACTGCGCCCGCGCAAGGTCAGCCGGCTCAGCGGATAGTTGCCGTTGCGCACCCAGCTGCCGTCGCGCAGCCAGGTTTCGGCGCGCGGCAGGTCGCGGATGGTGTTGATCAACAGCCCGATCGTGGTATCGGCGACCTCCTCGGTCAACACGTCGGGCGTGTTGGTAACCATGATGTTCTTCGCTCGGGCATGGCCGACATCGACCGAATCATAGCCGACGCCAAAGGAGGCGATGAGCTCGAGGTTGGGCAATGCATCCATCATCGCCGCGTCGATGCCGGCAAACGAAGCGATGCCGCGCACATCACTGCGCATCTCGTCGGTGACGAGCGCCGGATCGGCGCGTTCGATTCTGACACGCCTGAACGTGCGGTTGATGCGGTCGACCGCATGGTCGTTGAAATCGCCCGGCACCAGGATGGCGACGGATTGCAGCTGTTCGGCCTTGGTCATACACGCTCCACCGGCTTGCCGGTCGACTGACGCACATGCAGTTCCGGCTTGATCAATTCCTGCGAGGGCCGCACCGTCTGGCCGTTGAGCTTGTCGAGCAGCGCGCTGGCGGCGCGGCGGCCAACCTCGCGCTGGCCGTTCCAGACAGTGGTCAGCGCCGGCGTCGCGATCGCCGCTTCCTCAAGGTCATCATAGCCGGTAACGGAGATGTCGACGCCGGGCACAAGGCCGGCACGGGCAATGCCGTTCATGAGGCCGATGGCGACAAGGTCGTTCCAGCAGCAGGCAGCCGTCGGCCTGTCCTTCAGCGCCAGGAACTGTCCGGCGGCCTCGAAGCCGGCCTGCTTGGTGCGCGGCCCGGCGATGCGCCATGACGACCTGACTTCCAGCCCGGCCGCCTCCATCGCATTGACATAGCCCTGGTAGCGGTCACGGCCGGTCGAGGTCTGGTCGGTGCCGCCGATCATGGCGATGCGCTTGTGGCCGAGCGAGATCAGGTGGTTGGTGGCGAGACCTGTCCCGTAAGAGTCGTCGCCGCGAAACACCGGCACGTCGGCACCCTCGACGGTGCGCGCGATCAGTACAGCGGGGAGGCCGTTCTCCTCGGCCATCAGGATGTCGGAAGCCGGAGTGCCTATCGCCGGCGACATGATGACGCCGTCGGCGCCGAGCTGCAAAAGCGTATCGATAAAGGTGCGCTGCTTTTCGAGCTGATCATAATGATTGGACAGGATGAAGGTCTGCCGGCTGCGGTCGAGCTCGCTTTCGATCGAGCGCAGTATCTCGGCGAAGAATGGGTTCATGATGTCGTGGACGACGACGCCGACAATGCCGGAACGCGAGGTGCGCAGGCTGGCGGCGCGTCGGTTGTAGATATAGCCGATGGCGCGGGCATGTTCCTTGATGCGGTCACGGGTGGTCCCGGCAACCAGAGGGCTGTCGCGCAGCGCCAGCGAGACCGTGGCCGTGGACACGCCGAGCGCATCCGCGATCGTCGAAAGCTTGATTTTTTGTGCCAGCGACGTGTGCTCCCCGGACCTGAACTTCCAGACCTAAACTGTTTAAAGGCGGCGTTATGCCACCGATCGGGGGCAAATCAAAGTTTTTTTGCCAACGCTTCGGCCTCGACATCCGAGGCCGCGCGGCTCCGCAGCCGAAGCCTATGCTCGCGATGGACGATGTAGAGACCGCTGGCGACGATGATGGCGGCGCCGACCAATGTCCAGCGGTCGGGAAACTGCTTGAAGACGATCCAGCCGGAAATGATCATCCACACCATCTGCGAATAGGGATAGGGCGCCAAAGCCGTGGTTGTCGCCAGCCGGTAGGCCTGGACCAGCAGCCAGTGACCGACGCCGCCGAACACGCCGAGCATCAGCAGCACGAACCAGTGCCAGCCATTATGCGGCAGGGAAAACGAAAACGGCAGCAGGGGCAACAGCAGCAGCGCTGGCGCCAGCGCCGAAAACAGGATGAGGCTTTCCGATGTCTCGGTCGCCGACATGCGGCGCGTCATGATGACGTAGAAGCAGTTCGACAGCATCGAGCCGAGCGCGAAGAGATGTCCGATGCCGAAAACGCCGACGCCCGGCCGGGTGATGATGAGGACGCCGGCAAAGGCCGCCAGGATGGCCAGCCAGCGCCGCCAGCCGGCCCACTCGCCAAGCAGCGGACCGGCCAGTGCCGTGATCACCATCGGCCCGAAGAAATAGATCGAGGTTGTCTCAGCCAATTGCAGGGATTTGAGCGCCAAGACATTGAATATGGTCGATCCGAACAGGAACGCGCCACGCAAGATATGCGCCGGCAGGTTGACCGGACGAAACCGCACCGGTTCGCGCCAGCCGCGCAGCAGCGCGCCGACCAGCACCACATGCACGGCGAAGCGCACCCAGGCAACGACCAGCACGGAAACGCCGGCAAGGACGAGGTATTTGCTTGATGTGTCGAGGAAGGTGAAGCAGACATAGGTGGAAAGCATGCACAGGATCGCCACCGGGGGCGTCGCGCTTTCTACATGTCTTTGGGGAGCACTCACTTGCAGGCCGGGTGGGAAGCTAGGCTGGAGCCCACCTTTGCGGGAATTGCCGGGTCCCGGCAAGCCAATTGTCGCCAGCCGCGACGTGAAAGCCTGCTGGCACAACAAGAGCCGCCGGCAGGCGTAGTGCCTTGGCTAGGCGTGCATGCGGGCGCCCTTGGTGATTTTATCGACCAGTTTCTTGTCGGCGCGAAGCGCGATCCCGACCACCTTGGCGTCTTCAGGCGCGAATTCGGCGAAGACGGCACGGTTGGCCGCGTCAAAGCCGGTCGAAAACATCTCCTCGACATAGAGCGAGGTGGTCACGCCGCGCTCTAGCGTGCGCCGGTGGATGGCCCCCAACGTTGTCTGGTCGGCGGACAAAACGATGACCGGCTGGATCGACAGCGGGTTGTAGAGATTGCCGGCGCGGTCGCGATAGGGTTCACCGATGATATCGGGAAACTGCGCGACGATGCCGCTGGTCAGGAAAGCGGTGACGTTGAGTTTCTGCCAGACCGGCAGATCTTCCCCGAGCACGATTGCAAATTTCGTGTCGAACATGAGACATTGGCCATTCGGTTGTGCCCCAATGCGAGGCTGAAGGAGACGATGTCGCACGATCTAGACAGCCAGGCTTTCAAGGGTCTTGGACGTTTGTGCGTCGATGCGGCGGAAAACCGTATCATCTCCGCCCCCGATCCCGCAGGCATGGAGCGGATCGAGGCGCGCTTCCATGGCAGCGCGTTCGACCTGCATCGCCACGACACCTATGCGATCGGGGTGACGCTGCACGGTGTGCAGACGTTTCGCTATCTCGGCGCTGCGCGCCACAGCCTTCCGGGCCAGATCATCGTGCTGCATCCCGACGAGGTGCATGACGGCGGCGCCGGCACCGAGGACGGCCTGCGCTACCGAATGCTCTATCTGGAGCCGTCGCTGATGCTCGCCTGTCTTGGCGGCGCTTCGCTGCCTTTTGTCAGGGATGGCGTGGTGACGGACGCCGCCTTTTGCGCAACGCTGCTTTCGGCGCTGGGTCCGCTGGAGCAGGAACTCGACGAGTTGTTCGTCGACGACTTCCTGACGCAACTGATGCAAAGCCTGATCCGGCATGGCGGCCAGTCGGCGAAGCCAATGACCAGGACGGCGTGGCGGGCGGCTGCGCTGGCGCGCGACTATCTCGCGGAAAACCTGAACCGGCCGGTGCGCTCCGGTGAACTGGAAGCGGTAACCGGGCTTGATCGCTATGCCTTGTCACGGCATTTCCGTGCCGCTTTCTCCACCAGTCCACATCGCTTCCTGGTGATGCGCCGGCTTCAGCGCGCGCGGCGGATGATCGCCGCCGGCGAACCATTAGCACAGATCGCGGTCGAAGCCGGCTTCAGCGACCAGAGCCATTTCATCAGGCAATTCAAGAAGGCGTTCGGCATGACACCGGGACGCTGGTCGTCGCTGATCCAGGGCTCTGCCGCGGCGGCCTGATCGCCTGCCGCGACAATCCGCCGGTCAGCCGTCCGATTCGGCGTCGTCGTCGATGAGCACCAGTTCCTCGTTCGAGAGGTTGGCCTCGATGCGGGCAAGCAGTTTGAACAGCGACTTCTGGTCCTTCTTGTCGAGGCCCTTCAGCGCCTGCTTTTCGGTCTTCTTCACCGATTTCTCGATGGCGTGGATGATGTCGCGACCGGTGTCGGTGAGGAAGATATGCGCCTGACGGGCATCGGCCGACGAAGCGCGCTTCTCCAGAAAACCCTGCGCCTGCAGCCGGTTGATAGTCTTGGTGATGGTCGGCGGGCGCACGCCGAGGCGTCCGGCCAGATTGCCAGGCGTCTGGCCGTCCTCACGGTCGAGCGACAGCATGATCTGGTCCTGGCCGGCATAGAAGCCGTGCGCCAGAAGCCGCGCCGCCAGCGCCGTTCTTGCCAGCCTTGCCGCCGAATGCAGCCGGCTCATTGTCGCAGTCTTGTCCGCCTTGGCCATGGTCTTCCCTCTTCGGCCGTACCGGTGCGGGCAGCATAGAGGCAGCCGGCCGGTTGGCAATCGACGATCAAAAAGATTCCGGTGCTTCAAACAGCTTTGCCGGCAAGCATTGTGGTCCGCCGTGGCTAATGCCAGATGTTTATTTCAGTTAGATGACAAACGAATTCCCCGTCGGAGTTTTCGTCGCCAGCAGGGTGGTGGCGTGACCGCCGCTCAGCCAGGCTTCACCGCTACGATCATCAGCGCCTGATAGGCATCCTCCAGCTCGCGCAGCGCGGCCTGCGATTGCGGTCCGGCCTGCCTGGCTATGCCGTCCGCGGCATTCGAGGTGTCGCGCTTGCCCGGCCGGTCGTTGTAGGGTGCGACCGTGGTGAAAATCTGCTCGCTGAGGCTGTCGGGGAAGAACAACTGTCCGGTCATCACCGAACTGTCGTTAGGGAAGATCTTGAAATGGATATGGGTGGTGCGGCCGCGATACCAGCCGGGATAGATGGTGGCGAAGGAAACGATGCCGCTCGCGTCGGTCCTTTGCCAACCACGCAGGAAGGTCCGGCCCGACGTGTCGACGTCGCGGTCGTCACCCTGTCTGGGATAGCCGGAATAGGCGCCTTGCGCGTCGCAATGCCAGATGTCGACGCGGGCGCCGGCAAGTGGGCGGCAGTCCGCGTCGACAACCTGCAGCCGAACGCCAAGGGCTATGCCCTTCTTGCCTTCGGTGACGTCCGCACGTTCGAGTTTCGGGTCGAAATAGAACGGCCCCTCGGTCACTTCAGGCGTAATGGTGCAGACACCGGCGCCGTTTTCGAACAAGGCCAGTCCGGCATAGGGTAAAGTCTGGTCTGCAATCGCGGCGGCGGGCAGGAAGGCACCACCGCCGGCGGTGACCGCGATCAAACCGAGCGCCTGGCGCCGGCTCATTGAGAAGGAGGATGGCTTGCCGGACATATCTTGCCTCTCGAATTGGCCTCTCGTATCCTGATCTAAGCGGTCACAGCGGCTCTCGCCAATGAAAATTCAGCAATGTCGGCAAGCCGGTTTGGCCCATCGGTTTGCCCCGTGCAAAAGCCCGACACACACCCTATATGGAGCCGACATTCCCTTTTTCTCAGGCCGAATTTTCGAGGCCCAGCACTTTCGAGGCAAGCCATGAGCGACGCACAGACGCAGATCCCCGTAACCGTTCTCACCGGCTATCTCGGCGCCGGCAAGACGACGCTGCTCAACCGCATCCTGTCGGAAAACCACGGCAAGCGCTACGCCGTTATCGTCAACGAATTCGGCGAAATCGGCATCGACAATGATCTGATCGTGGAATCCGACGAGGAAATCTACGAGATGAACAATGGCTGCATCTGCTGCACGGTGCGCGGCGACCTGATCCGTGTCGTCGAGGGCCTGATGCGCCGGCCAGGCCGCTTCGACGCCATCGTGGTCGAGACCACCGGGCTCGCCGATCCGGTGCCGGTGGCGCAGACCTTCTTCATGGACGACGACGTGCGCTCCAAGACCAGGCTTGACGCGGTGGTGGCGCTGGTCGACGCCAAGCACCTGCCGTTGCGGCTCAAGGATTCCAGGGAAGCCGAGGACCAGATCGCCTTCGCCGACGTCGTCGTGCTCAACAAGACCGACCTCGTCACATCAGAAGAGCTCGCCAAGGTCGAGGCGACGATCCGCGCCATCAATCCGGCGGCGAAGATCCATCGCACGACGCGAGCCGGCGTCGACCTGACCGAAGTGCTCGACCGCGGGGCCTTCGACCTGTCGAGGGCACTGGAAAACGATCCGCACTTCCTCGAGGCGCATGAGGATCACCACCATCACGACCACGATCATGACGGCCACGATCATCACCATCATGATCATGACGGGCACCACCATCACGACCATGCGTCCGACATCCATGACGTGACAGTGCAGTCGGTGTCGCTGCGCGGTGGCGAGATGGACCCGAAGAAATTCTTCCCGTGGATCGAGAAGATCACCCAGATGGAAGGTCCCAACATCCTGCGGCTGAAAGGCATCATCGCGCTCAAGGGCGACGACGAGCGCTATGTCATCCAGGGTGTCCACATGATCATCGAGGGCGACCACCAGCGCGCCTGGAAGGACGGCGAGAAACATGAGAGCCGGCTAGTGTTCATCGGCCGTGAACTCGACGCCGAGCGGCTGAAGAAGAGCTTTGACGCCTGCCAGGCGTAATTTTGCTCGGGTAGGAACAAGTGATGCCTAGATCGACCGATAGCATGACTGAGCATGAAGCCCAGCCCGCGATCGATGCCGCCGAGGTAGTGAGGGTGTCCGCCACCGATTTCGTGCGTATCCTCGATCTGCTGGAACGCCCGCCGAAGCCCAACGCCAAGCTACGCAAAGTGATAGCGGCGTTGCCAAACACACTGTAACGGCACCCGCTTAACGCGAGGAGTCGATCGCGAAACAGCGCGATCGAACATCCTTCGATGGCAACCCTTATGGTTGCCGGAACCGCAAACGTCGAGTAAGCCGCCGGGTTGTCTCTGCAATCTCGTCTAGGTGAATAAAGATAACCATGCCAACCGTCGCCCCGCTTGATCTCCAGGGACATTGCATCGCCGCCGTCTTTCTCGGCGACGTGCCGCATTTTGCGATGGCCGACGGCGCCGTCCATCGGCTCGACCATGGCCACAAGACAGTTCAGGCCAATGACGGGGTGCTTGCCGCCTTCCATGATGCAGCCAATGACCGGCTGATCACCGGCGGCGAGGACGGCAAGGTGTTTGCCGTGAAGGCGGGCGGCGAGGTCACCGAATTGGCAAGCGCGGCCAAGAAGTGGATCACCAGCGTTGCCGCCGGGCCGCAAGGCGCCATCGCCTATGCCTCAGGCAAGACCGCCTTCGTGCGCTTCGCCGACGGCAAGACCAGGGAATTCGTCCATCCGCGTTCGGTGGAGGGGCTGGCCTTCTCGCCCAAGGGCATGCGCTTCGGCGTTGCCCGCTACAATGGCGCGACGCTGCATTTCCCCGCGGCCGAGGGCAAGCCGGTGGAACTCGAATGGGCCGGTGCCCACACCGGCGTCACCTTCTCTCCCGATGGCGCCTTCCTCGTCACCACCATGCAGGAAAACGCGCTGCACGGCTGGAAGCTCGCCGACGGCAAGCACATGCGCATGACCGGCTATCCCGGCAAGGTCAAAAGCCTGTCGTGGAGTGTGAAGGGCAAGTGGCTGGCGAGTTCCGGCGCGCCGGCGGCGATCGTCTGGCCGTTTTCCGGCAAGGACGGCCCGATGGGCAAGGCGCCGCTGGAGCTCGGCACGCGCGGCAACGCCATGGTGACGGCTGTCGCCTGCCACCCGAGCCAGGATGTCGTTGCCGTCGGCTATGATGACGGCATGGTGATGGCGGTGCGTTTTGCCGACGCCAAGGAAGTGCTGTTGCGACGGCCGGGCAAGGGCGCCGTCACCTCGATGATGTGGGACAAGGAAGAACGCCGGGTCGCCTTCGGTAGTGCCGCCGGCGATTGCGGCGTCATCGATATCACGGCCTGACCCCGCTCACTCCGCTCCGCACGACACTTTGCCGCTGATTTCAACCGGTTTGCCGTCCTGGTCCGTATCCGCCGCGGCGTCGTAGACGGCGAGCGTATAGTTCCCGTCGTAGACGCCTTCGTCGCTGGTCTTGGTCAGGATCGTCAGTTCAACTGAGTTGATCTTTTGCGCGGCCTCGTGCTCACGATAGATGTTCAGCCGCAATTCCTTGCCGTCGAGCCAGTACTGCGTCAGGTTGGAATCCTCGAACACGGTCTTGCGCAGGCTGTCGCCGGCAGGCCGGCTCAGAATTTCGAGGTTGCCGCGAAAGTTGAAGGTCGGCCCGCCCATGCCTCTGGTGACGCCTGCCTCGACCTCGAATATCGCCGCCGTGTCCTCGGTGGAGCACCAGATGCCACCCGACGCGAAGGCAGCGCCAGCCGACGACAGAAGCATTGCCACACACATGATCGTTCTCATTTTGCCCCTCCACCTCAAATCCCGCTCATATTGGCGCTGACTTCGGCAGCACGGTCAAGCGCCGCTGCCAAAGGCTGAGCCAACGCAGGACAGATGCGCGGCCAATTGCGGATGCGGACACGGATTGGCTAAGAGGGATCGACCAGAGGGGTTTTCATGCACAGCGATATGTCCAAGACGTCCATCGGCGGCATCGGCCGCGACCGCATTGCCGATTTGCGCGAAACCGAGGGGGCAGCCTTCCGCAAGGCGCGGCCAAAATCGCAAGCCAAGATCGGCAACGGCCTGCCCGGCTTCTTCGGCGGCGTGCCTATGCACTGGATGAACGATTGGCCGACGCCGTTCCCGATCCTGGTCGACAGCGCCAGGGGTGCCACGATCACCGATATCGACGGAAACAAGCTCGACGATTTCTGCCTTGGAGACACCGGCTCGATGTTCGGCCATTCGCCGCCACCGGTGGCACGCGCCATCCGCCGCCAGGCTGGACGCGGCCTGACCTATATGCTGCCTTCGGAAGATGCGCTGGCCATAGGGTCGCTGCTGCAGCAGCGCTTCGGCATGCCGTTCTGGCAGATCGCGACGACGGCGACCGACGCCAACCGCTTTGCATTGCGCGTCGCCCGCGCAATCACCGGCCGCGAAAAAATCCTGGTCTTCAACGGTTGCTATCATGGCTCGGTCGACGAGACGATGGTGCGGCTGATCGACGGCAAGCCCGTCAACCGGCCGGGATTGGCCGGCGAGTTCCGCGACCTGACCCGCACGGCCAAGGTCATCGAGTTCAACGATGTTTCAGCACTCGAAGCCGCGCTCAGGGATAAGGATGTGGCCTGCGTCATTGCCGAACCGGTGCTGACCAACTCCTGTATGGTGCTGGCCGATCCGGGTTACCATGACGCCCTGCGCAAACTGACACGCCAAGCCGGCACGCTGCTTCTGATCGACGAGACGCACACGATCTCGACCGGCCCCGGCGGCTATACGAGGAAGTATGGCCTCGACCCGGACCTCTTCGTGCTGGGCAAGCCGATTGCCGGAGGTGTGCCGGCCAGTGTCTGGGGCATGAGCGACGACGTTGCCTCACGCTACGCGGATTACAACAGGACCAAGGAGCCGGGCTATTCCGGCATGGGCACGACGCTGTCGGCCAACCCGCTGCAGTTCGCGGCGATGCGCGCCACGCTCGAAGAGGTGATGACCGAGGGGAATTACGACCGGATGGATCATCTGGCGCGGCGGCTCGATGCCGGGCTGATCGGCGTGATCGATCGCTATCGTCTGCCCTGGCATGTTTCCCGCGTCGGCGCCCGCGTCGAGTTCATCTGTGCGCCCGGTCCGCTGCGCAATGGCGCCGAGGCGGAAATGGCGCATGCACCGGAACTGGAGGCCGCCATCCATGTCGCGCTGGTCAATCGCGGCGTGCTGATCGCACCCTTCCACAACATGATGCTGATCTCGCCGGCGACCTCGGCTGCCCAGGTCAACCGGCTGATCACCGCCTTCGGCGCGGTTGCGGCGAAGCTTGCGGCATGAGACAAGCGGCGATGGACCACCCCAATGCCATGATAACCTCACCTTCGGGCTCGACACCTGCCGAGGCGCAAGCCTTTCTCGACGCCCATCCCGAGATCGAGGCCTTCGATATCGTCCTGACCGATGCCAATGGCGTCGGCCGTGGCAAGATCGTGCGCCGGCATGAGCTGAAGAGCATCTTCGAGGGCGGCCGCCACATGCCGATCTCGATCCTCGGCCTCGATATCACAGGCGAGGATGTACACGAGACCGGGCTGATCTGGACCACCGGCGACGGCGACCTCAGGGCCTGGCCGATCCCCGGCACGCTGGTGCCGCTCTATGGCACGAGCCCGCCGCGCGGCCAGTTGCTGATGGCGATGTACATGCTCGACGGCCGGCCGATGTCGTCGGATCCGCGGCTGGCGCTGGCTCGGCAGGTGGAGATCCTGGCGGCCAAGGGTCTCTATCCGGCCGGCGCCTTCGAACTTGAATTCTTCCTGCTGGCCAACGAACGCGACGCCGACGGCAAGGTGCAGCCCGCGCGCGCCGTGCTCGACGGCCGCGTCTCGGGCAAGACTGAAGTCTATTCGGTCGATCATCTGCACGGCATGGAGCCGCTGTTCTCCGACATCTATGCCGCGGCCAAGGCGCAAGGCATTCCGGCCGAGACGGTGATTTCCGAATATGCGCCCGGCCAGTACGAACTGACGCTGAACTACCGCAAGGATGTGATGCGGGCGGCCGACGATCTGGTCATGCTGAAGCGGCTTGTGCGGGCGCAGGCGCGCCGCCATGGCGTCACCGCCTGTTTCATGGCCAAGCCGATCGAGAAATATGCCGGCTCGGGCATGCATTTCCACGTCTCGCTGCAGGACAAGGCCGGCCGAAACGTCTTTGCCGAAGCCGGCGGCGAGAGCTGGTCGCTGCCGCTGCTGCAGGGGCTTGGTGGCCTCATCCAGACGATGGCGGAATCGATGCTGGTGTTTGCGCCGCACGCCAATTCCTGGCGGCGTTTCGTCTCGCAATCCTATGCGCCGGTGGCGCCGACCTGGGGCGTCAACAACCGCTCGGTGGCGCTACGCGTGCCGGCAGGCGACGCGAAGAACCGGCGCATCGAGCACCGCCCGTCCGGCGTCGACGCCAACCCTTATCTGATCGCCGCGACCGTGCTCGCCGGCATCATCAAGGGCATGGATGAAGGCCTCGATCCGGGCCCCGAAACGACCGGCAACGGCTATGAGGCAGCGGTCACGCGCACGACCATGCCTGTCGACTGGCGCGCCGCGATAGAAGCGGCGCGGACGTCCAGCTTCCTGAAGAACGCGCTCGGCGAGGACCTGCACCGGACGTTCGTGGCGATCAAACAGTCCGAGTATCTGCGGGTGGCACGCACGGTCAGCGAACTGGATTACCACCTCTATCTGCACGAGGTTTGATGGATTCATGATGGGCGGCGATCACTTTTTCGCCGCCTCCATCAAATGAGGTAGCGGATCTCCTGTTCAGAACATATCATGAACATATGAGCGCACTTACCGTCCGTGAAAAGCTGGCGATCCTCTCCGACGCCGCCAAATACGATGCCTCCTGCGCCTCTTCCGGTGCTGCAAAAAAGGATTCCTTGAAATCCGGCGGCATCGGCTCCACCGAAGGCATGGGCATCTGTCATTCCTACGCGCCGGATGGCCGCTGCATTTCCCTTCTCAAGATCCTGCTGACCAATTTCTGCATCTACGATTGCAGCTATTGCATCAACCGCTCGTCGTCCAATGTGCGGCGCGCCCGTTTCACCATCGAAGAGGTGGTGAAACTGACCATGGATTTCTACAGGCGCAACTATATCGAAGGCCTGTTCCTGTCCTCCGGCGTCGTCCGCTCACCGGACGAGACCATGGGCGAGATGGTCGAGGTGGCACGCCGGCTGCGCTTGGAGGAGAAGTTCTCCGGCTACATCCATCTGAAGACGATCCCGGAAAGTTCGGCGGAACTGGTCGAGAAGGCAGGGCTTTATGCCGACCGGCTGTCGATCAACGTTGAACTGCCGACCGATGAGGGCGTGAAGCGGCTGGCGCCCGAGAAGAAGCCGGAGACAATCCGGCTTTCCATGGCCAGGCTGCGCCAGAAGATGGAGGAGAAGGCTGAGCCGACTTTGAAGACCAAGAAGCGCGAACGCTTTGTGCCGGGCGGTCAGTCGACGCAGATGATCATCGGCGCCGACAAGACATCCGACGACGGCATCCTTCACACCAGCGCGCGGCTCTATGGCAGCTATCATCTGCGGCGCGTCTATTACTCGGCTTTCAGCCCCATTCCGGATTCGTCATCGTCGCTGCCCTTGCTGAAACCACCGCTGATGCGCGAGCACCGGCTCTATCAGGCCGACTGGCTGATGCGGTTCTATGGGTTTTCACAGCCGGAAATCCTTGCCGGGAGCAGCGACGGCATGCTCGATCTCGCCATAGACCCGAAGCTCGCCTGGGCGCTGCGCAACCGGGGACAGTTTCCGGTCGACATCAACCGCGCCGACCGCGAAGCGCTGCTGCGGGTGCCGGGTCTCGGCACCAAGGTGGTGGCGAAGATTTTGGAGACGCGCCGGCACCGGCGCATGCGGCTCGAGGACGTCGGACGGATCTGCCAGTCGGTCGCCAAGCTCAGGCCCTTCATCATCGCCGAAGGCTGGTCACCTGGTGCGCTGACCGACAAGGCCGGCCTGCGCGACAGGATCGCCTACTCCTGCGAACAATTATCGTTGTTTTGATCATGCGGCCGGCGCAACTCGATCTCGCCAGATACAGAGTTCGGCTCGACAGCGAGACGGATTTTGCCGGCTGGCGTGACGCGGCACGGCGGCTCGCCCTGAATGAGGTCAGGCCCGAGGACGTCGGCTGGCATGTCGCGCCGGGCTCTGATCAGGCAGAATTGCCTGAAGTGCCTGCGGGCGCGCAGCTCGTCGTGCCGCGCGACTTCATCGGGCATGCCGAAACGGCGTTCTGCCATTCCGATTCCGGCCGGTTTGCCTTTATCTACAGAGTGCTTTGGCGATTGCGCGACGAGCCTAAACTGCTGGAAATCGCGTCGGATCCCGACACCAGGCGGCTTGAGACCATGGAAAAGGCGGTGCGGCGCGACAGCCACAAGATGCACGCCTTCGTGCGCTTCCGAAAAATCGGCGACGGTGCCGATGAGCGCTATGTCGCCTGGTTCGAGCCGGATCATTTCATCGTCGAGCGCAACGCCGATTTCTTCGTCAGGCGTTTCACCGGCATGCGCTGGACGATCCTGACGCCCTATGCCTCCGCCGATTGGGATGGCGAAAGGCTGGCGATGGGGCCGGGTGCTGCCAAGGGCGATGCGCCTGATCAAGACGACACCGAGGCGCTCTGGCGGACTTATTTCGAGAACATCTTCAACCCGGCGCGGCTGAAGGTGAAGGCGATGCAAAGGGAGATGCCAAAGAAATATTGGCGGAACCTTCCCGAGGCCTCGCTCATTCCAGACATGATCGCAGGAGCGGACAAGGCCGCCAAGGACATGATTGCGAAGATGCCGACAACACCCGCGCCGCACCACGCAAAGGTGCAGGCACGGCATTGGCCGAAGCAACAGCCTGCCGAGACGGCGGAGGACGATGCCGCAAGCACGATTTCCGAGTTGCGTGAGGTAGCGAAAGGCTGCCGTCGCTGCCCGCTTTGGCGCGACGCGACGCAGACCGTCTTCGGTGAGGGCCCCGACAATGCCAAAGTGATCTTCGTCGGCGAACAGCCGGGGGATCAGGAGGATCTCGCCGGCAAACCTTTCGTTGGTCCGGCCGGCAAGGTGTTCGATGCGATCCTGGACGATGCCGGTGTCGATCGGCAAAAGGTCTATGTCACCAACGCAGTCAAGCACTTCAAGTTCGAGCCGCGCGGCAAGCGCCGCATCCACTCCAAGCCGAATTCCGGTGAGATTCAGGCCTGCCGCTGGTGGATCGACCAAGAATTCGAGCTGATCAAGCCTAACCTCGCCGTGGCACTCGGCGCGACAGCGGCGATGTCGCTGCTCGGCAAGGCGATCCCGGTGACAAAGATGCGCGGACAAGTGATCGAGCGCGAGGACGGATTGCGCGTGTTCATCACCATCCATCCCTCCTTCATCCTGCGCATCCACGATCGGGCGGACAAGGAAGCCGAACGCGAACGGTTCCTGCAGGATATGAAGCTGGTGAAGCGGCTGATGGCCGCCTGATCAGTTTTGTTTTTGCGCGATTCCAGACGGAAAACCGCTTCACACTTCCTGGAATTGCTTCAGCTACCTGATCAGAATTGCCCTGAGATCGTTGACATTCGTACCGGTCGGGCCGGGTACGAAAAGATCGCCAACCGCGTTGAAGGCCGTCCAGGCATTGTTGCCGGCAAGCATAGCCTTGGCGTCCACCCCGGCTGCGCGCATGCGCGATACGGTCGAGCCATCGGCGAAGGCGCCGGCATTGTCTTCCGAACCGTCGATGCCGTCGGTGTCGGCGGCCAGCGCGTGAATGCCGTCGACGCCATTGATGCCGATGGCGAAGGCCAGCAGGAATTCCGAATTGCGGCCGCCCTTGCCTTTTGCGCGCAGCGTCACGGTTGTCTCGCCGCCCGACAGGATCAGCACCGGCTTTTGAAATGGCCGGTTGCGCGTCGCCACTTCGCGCGCGATCGCGGCATGGACGCCGCCGACTTCGCGCGCTTCGCCCTCGATCGCATCGGAGAGGATGATGGCTTCAACGCCTTGCCGTTTCGCTTCCGCAACAGCCGCTTCGAGCGACACCCCGGCCGAAGCGATCAAATGCACCTCGTTGCGCGAAAAGCGCTCGTCATCCGGGCTTGGCGCATCGGCGGCCGGCGAATTGATATGCGCCATCACCGAGGCCGGCAGTTTCATGCCATAGGCCGATATCGAGGCCAGCGCGTCTGCGCGGCTGCCTGTATCCGGTACGGTTGGGCCGGAGGCGACCATTGCCGGATTGTCGCCGGGAATATCGGAGACGATCAGCGACACCACCCTGGCCGGCCATGCGGCCGCTGCCAGCCTGCCGCCCTTGATGGTGGAAAGGTGCTTGCGGATGGTGTTCATCGCCGCGATCGGCGCACCCGAGGCGAGCAGCGCCTCATTGACGGCGATCTCGTCGGCCAGCGTCAAGCCGCCGGCGGGCGACGGCAACAGCGCCGATCCGCCGCCGGAAATCAGCGCCACCACTAGGTCATCCTCAGTCAGCCCCTGGACCTTGGCGAGCAGGCGCCGCGAGGCTTCCAGACCGGCAGCGTCCGGCACCGGATGAGCCGCCTCGATGATCTCGATGCGCTCGCAGGTCGCGCCATAGCCATAGCGGGTGACGACCAGCCCTTCGATCGGGCCGGCCCACACTTTCTCGAACGCTGCCGCCATCTGCGCCGAGCCTTTGCCCGCGCCGATGACGATGGTACGGCCCTTTGGCTTGGCCGGCAGATGATCCCGGATGGTTCGTTCCGGATCGGCGGCGGCAACGGCGGCGTTGAAGATGGAGGTCAGGAAGGCCTTGGGATCGAGCACGGTCATTCGGCGTCCCGAGGCAATGCCAGCCCGCGCTTGTCGACGCCCAAATGATCGCACAGCGCATCGACGACGACGCCATGATCCTCCCGCTCCGGCAGTCCGGAGACGGCGATCACACCAATGACGCCGGCGCATTTGACGGTCACCGGAAAGCCACCGCCGGCCAGCACGTAGTCGGCAATATCCAGCCCTTCGCCGATCTTGAAGCTGCGGTCCGGGCGCTGCTGTTCCAGCACCATGCGGTAGGTGCTTCTCAGGAACCGCTTGACCACATTGGTCTTGCGCCGCGCCCAGTCGGGGTTCGAGGCGTTCGAACCCGGCATCGCGGCGTAGAACAGCGGCCGGTCCCACAGCCTGATGTCGACTATGATGGGCAGGTTCTCGGCAATTGCACGATCGCGAATGGCGGAGCCGATTTTGAAAGCGACGGCCTCGTCGAAGGTGGCGAAGACAAGGGTCTCTTCCTGTCTCTTGATCAGAGCGATGTCGTCAGCAACGGCCATTTTCTTTCTCCGAAATCGTCACACGTCGTGTGTACGACAAGCTCCGCTCGGTCAAGCTTCCGTGGAGCGGCCCCTCATCCGGCCGCTTCGCGGCCACCTTCTCCCCGGTGGGGAGAAGAGGAAAGCGTCGGCACTGGCGATCTCCTCTCCCCTCGGGGAGAGGTCGGATTGCCCCGAATTGCCCTTGCAATTTGGTTGGCAATCCGGGTGAGGGTTCTTACCCCGCGATCATATCCGCCTTGGCTGGCCGCCCCGCCACATAAACCTCGCGGACAGTGCGGTCGTCACCCAGCGTTTGCAGGAGAAACAGTTCCTGCGCCAGCGTCTCGACCGTTTCCATCCTGAGCCGCATCGCCGGCGTTGCCCTGGCGTCCAGCACGACGATGTCGGCATCGCTGCCTTCATCCAGCGTGCCGATCTTGTCAGCCACCGACAGCGCCTCGGCATTGCCGCGCGTCATCTGCCAGAAGGACTGGAGCGGGTTGAGCTTCTCTCCGTTCAGCGCGATCACCTTGTAGCCCTCGTCCATGGTGCGCAGCATGGAGTAGTTGGTGCCGCCGCCGACATCGGTGGCAGCGGCGATCCGGACCGGCTTGTCGCGGCGCCGGAAGCGCTGGTAGTCGAACAGGCCGGAACCGAGGAACAGGTTGGAGGTCGGGCAGAACACCGCTACCGAGCCCGAGTCCGAAAGCGCATCCGCTTCGCGCTCCGACAGATGGATGCAATGTCCAAACAGGCTCTTTTTGCCCAACAGCCCGTAGTGCTCGTAAACGTCGGTATAGTCGCGCGACCACGGGTAGAGTTCCTGCGTGAAAGCGATTTCGGCGTGGTTTTCCGACAGATGCGTCTGCATGTGCAGGTCGGGATATTCCCGACACAGCGCGCCCGCCATCTCCATCTGCTCCGGCGACGAGGTGATGGCGAAGCGCGGCGTGATGGCGTAGTGCTGCCGTCCCTTGCCATGCCATTCCTTGATCAGCGCCTTCGTGTCGTCGTAACCCGATTGCGGTGTGTCGAGCACGCCGTCGGGCGCATTGCGATCCATCATCACCTTGCCGGCAATGTTGAGCATGTTGCGGTCATGCGACTCGGCGAAAAAGGCTTCGGCTGAAGCCTTGTGCACCGAGCAGTAGGCGGCGACCGTCGTTGTACCGTGGCGCACCATTTCGTCGAGGAACAGCCGCACGATGCGGCGGCCGTGCTGGGCGTTGGCGAACTTCGTTTCCTCCGGAAAGGTGTAGGTTTTCAACCAGTCGAGCAGTTCTGCGCCATAGGAGGCGATGACCTGCATCTGCGGAAAATGCACATGGGCATCTATAAAGCCGGGCAGCAGCAGATGCGGCCGGTGGTCGATTTTCTTCGCCGTCTCGCCGGCCTGCTTTTCAACATCGGCATAGGTGCCCGCAGCGACGATCCGGCGGTCGCGGATCAGCAGGCCGCCATCCTCCTCGTAGCGCCAGGCGGAATGATCGTCGATGGTCTGCGGCCAGCGCACGAAGGACAGCGTGCGGCCGCGCAGAAGTGTCGAGTTCATGCTATCTCCCTGCGCCTTCGAACCAAGCCACCAGCAGTGCCCTTTCCTTGTCGGTAATCTGGCTGACGTTGGCGGGCGGCATGGCGTGGCTGCGACCGGCCTGCAGATAGATCTCGCGGGCGTGGTTGGCGATATCCGCATCGGTGTCGAGCATCACGCCCTTCGGTGCATGATAGATGCCCTCATAGACCGGCTCCGCCGCATGGCACATCGAGCAGCGGCCGAGCACGGTGTCGCGCACGGCCGGGAAATGCGCTGAAGCGACATAGATTTGCGCCGACGCGGATTCCTTGGGTTCGCCGGTCAGCACTTTCGGCGCAGTCGACAGCCAGATGATGACGATGAACAGGACGAGTGCCGCCATCCAGGTCCAGGTCGGATTGCCTTTGCGGGCATGGATCGAGTTGAAATAGTGCCGGATCAGCACGCCGATGATGAACACCAGCGAGGCGATGACCCAGTTGAACTCAGTGCCGAACGCCAGGGGATAATGGTTCGACAGCATCAGAAACAGCACCGGCAGCGTCAAATAGTTGTTGTGCAGCGAGCGCTGCTTGGCGATCTTGCCGTATTTCGGATCGGGCTTGCGGCCAGCGATGAGGTCGGCGACAACGATCTTCTGGTTGGGGATGATAACCATGAAGACGTTGGCCGACATGATCGTGGCGGTGATGGCGCCCAGATGCAGGAAGGCGGCGCGGCCGGTGAAGAGATGCGTCAGCCCCCAGGCGATGAACACCAGCACACAGTAGAGCACCAGCATCAGGCCGGTGTCGCTTTTGCCGAGCGGCGAGCGGCACAGCAGATCATAGACCACCCAGCCGACGCCGATCGTTGCCAACGACAGCAGGATGCCGACCGGGACGGACATTGGGAGCACGTTGGGATCGATCAGGAACAGATCGGCCCCGGCATAATAGACGACGCACAGCATGGCGAAGCCGGACAGCCAGGTGGCGTAGGATTCCCATTTGAACCAGGTCAGATGCTCGGGCATTTCGGCCGGCGCCACCAGATATTTCTGGATGTGGTAAAAGCCGCCGCCATGCACCTGCCATTCCTCGCCGAAGGCGCCGACGGGCATGCCGGGACGCTGGCGCAGGCCGAGGTCGAGCGCGACGAAGTAGAAGGACGAGCCGATCCAGGCGATGCCGGTGATGACGTGCAGCCAGCGCACGGCAAAACTTAGCCAGTCCCAGAAAATCGCGAAATCCATCATTGAAATCGTCCCTGCCGATTGGGCGACTTTACGGGTTGGAGCGCAAACGGAAAGAGGCGAGGCGCACGATGACTTTCAAAAAAAAATGGAAAATACTAGGGTAGTCACACGCAGCAGGATGGGAGCCGCCCGAAGGCGGCCTCAGGAAAGCCACGAAACCGCATGGCCTATCTGGACAACATTGCCGTCTTCGTTCGCGTGGTCGAACTCGGCAATCTGTCGGCGGCCGGTCGCGACATGCGGATTTCGCCGGCGGTCGCCTCCAACCGCATCAAGGAGTTGGAGAAGCACCTGGGCGTGCGTCTGTTCAACCGCACGACGCGGCAATTGATGCCGACCGAGCATGGCACGGTTTTTTACGGGGGCGCCAAGCAGGTCTTGGAGGCGATCACCGAGGCGGAAGCCGCGGTCTCGGCGCTTTCCGGCCAGCCGCGCGGCACCATCCGCGTTACGGCACCCTTGGGCCTCGGCCGCCGGCTGGTCGCCTCGGGCATTCCCGATTTTCACGACAAATACCCAGACATCGAGGTGAGGCTGAGGCTTTCGGACCACAATGTCGACATCATGAAGGAAGGCATCGATGTCGCCTTCCGGCTCGGCATCATCGAAGATTCCAGCCTCAGGATGCGCGGCATCATGGAATGCGAGCGCGTGCTGGTGGCGGCGCCGAAATATCTCGAGGCCCGCGGCGAACCGTTGGAGCCGCAGGAGCTGATCGGCAAGAAGCACGACTGCCTGATGCTGCGTTATTCCGGCGCGCGCGAATATGTGTGGACGCTGCAGACCCCCACAGGCCCGCAGAAATTCGAGGTGCACGGGCCCTACGACACCGACGATGGCGACGTGCTGACCGGCTGGGCGCTTTCGGGGCGCGGCATCATCAACAAGCCGCGCTTCGAGGTCGAGCCATTCATCCGCGACCGGCGGCTGAAGGTGATCCTGAGCAGCACGCCACCGACACCGGTGCAGTTCGCCGCCGTCTATCCGCACAAGAAGCTGCAGGATCCAAAAGTACGGCTGCTGCTCGACTTCATGGCCGAGCGCTGCCAGCGACTGATCAACGATCTGCTAGCTGGGAAATAATGCTGGCCGGCACGTGACCGGCGCTTGGCCCAGCGCCAGCGGTTGCCATCCCTGGATGTGGCGAACATAGTTCGGGTGGTATTTCGTCTCGCAGGGACCATCGATGGACAACGGCGCCACAATGCATCTTGCCGTTTCGCTGTTTCCGGGAACCATCGATCCATCACCGGGGCGGGAATTCAGCCGCCTGGCCGGTTTAGTGCAAAAGGCCGAAGCGGCGGGCCTGGACATGGTGCTGCTTGCCGATTCAGCGCCGGCTTCCGGCGGCGGTGCCGCGAACAGTCCGATGCCCTTCGAAGCGACCACTTTGCTGGCCGCATTGGCAACTGTCACAAGCAGGATCGGCCTGGTTGCCGCTGCCTCGACAATTGCCCACCAACCCTACAATCTGGCGCGCCGTTTCGCTTCGCTCGACATCATCAGCCATGGCCGCAGTGGCTGGAACGCGACCATGGCGCAGGCGCCACGGGAAACAGCCAATTTCAGCCGGCCCGAAGGATTTTCGCCTGACGATTTCCGCCGTCGCAGTGAGGAATATATCGGCATCGTGCAAGGTCTGTGGCAGGGCTGGGATGCGGACGCGCTGCTGTTCGACCAGAGCGGCGGCCGCTTCCACGACCCCGAAAAAATGCACCTGCTCGAGCACAAGGGCGCGTCCTTTTCCGTGCGCGGACCGCTGAACGTCGCCCGGTCGCCGCAGGATACGCCAGTGCTCGTCTTGTCGGGCCTGCAGGAATCCGACTTCGATATTGCCGCTCGCACCGCCGATATCATCCTGCTGGACGGCGGACCGGTGGAGGGCACGACAGAACGCTATGACGATATCCGGCGCCGTGTCACGGCGTGCGGACGCGATCCGGACGCTGTGAAAGTGCTGACGAACGTCGCGCCTACCGCCGATAGTAAGCCGGCTGCCCTCGCCGAGAGGCTGGAAAAGGAATTCCGGGCGAGAGGCTGCGACGGGTTCAACATCCTGATGCCGGCACAGCTTTCAGCGCTCGACGATTTCGTCGATCTGGTTTTGCCGGAACTGAGGCAGCGCGGCCTGTTTCGAGAGAACTATCGCGGCACGACGTTGCGCTCGCATCTCGGGCTTGCCGGCGGAGGTGACCGATGACCGCTCGCCAGATGAAACTCGGCGCCTTCCTGTGGGCGACAGGCCACCACATCGCCGCCTGGCGCCATGCCAAGGCGCACGTCACCGCCGGCACTGACATCGACCACTACATCGCGCTGGCGCGCACGGCAGAGGCGGCGAAATTCGACATGATCTTCTGCGAAGATGCCGCGGGCCTGCGGGAAGCCAATGTCGGCATTGCCAGCCAGACCTCGCGCTCGATCGGCTTCGAGCCGATCAGCCTGCTTTCGGCGCTTGCCGTCCAGACCAGCCGCATCGGCCTCGTCTCAACAGCCTCGACGAGCTACAACGAGCCCTATGGGCTGGCACGAACCTTCCTGTCGCTCGACCATCTGAGCGGCGGCCGCGCCGGCTGGAACCTGGTCACCTCGGCCAGCCCCATCGAGGCCGCCAATTTCGGCTCGACCGGCCTCAAGCCCCATGCCGATCGCTATGAGCGCGCGCGTGAATTCGCCGAAGTCGTCACCGGGCTCTGGAACGGCAAGCTCGGCGCCTCCGGTCACGACGGCCAGAGCTTTTCGGTTCGCGACCCGCTCGATCTGCCACGCTCGCCGCAGGGCGCCCCGGTCATGGTTCAGGCCGGCGCCTCGGATGTCGGCCGCGACCTTGCCGCCCGCACCGCCAATGTGGTGTTCACCGCGGCGCAGACCTTCGAGGAAGCGAAGGCCTTTTACGACGATCTCAAGGGACGTCTGGCGGCCTATGGGCGCGAGCCTGACGACATCAAGATCATGCCCGGCGTCGCGCCGGTGTGGCGGAGACCGAAGCGGAGGCCCTTGAAAAATATGAGGAATTGCAGGCGCTGATCCCCGACGATGTCGGCGTTGCGCTGCTGTCCAGCTATCTCAGCATCTCCGATCTGTGGTGCTACCCGATCGACGGGCCGCTGCCGGATCTGCCGGAGAGCGAGGGGATGAAAAGCCGGCAGGCGCTGGTCATCGAGCAATCGCGCCGCGACGGCCTCTCCATCCGCCAGCTTGCCCGGCATTTCGCCGGCGCGCGTGGCCATTGGCGCATCGTCGGCACTGCGGCCCAAGTCGCCGACGAACTGCAGGCTCGGTTCGAGGGTGGCGCGGCCGACGGTTTTAACGTCATGCCGTCATATTTCCCAGGCGAACTGGATGCCTTTGCCACGCTCGTCGTGCCGGAACTGCAGCGACGCGGCCTGTTCCGCAAGGAGTACGAGGGCCGCACATTGCGCGACCAACTGGGTTTGAAACAGCCGGTTAACTGCGGCGCAGCTTAGCCCGCCATCACCCTGTCATGCGGAACATGGCGGTCGGGATTTGACACTGCGGTGTGAACGACCAGCGCCGTCATGATTTCGGCGGCCGCCAGCGCCGCAATGACTTGCGGGCGCTTGTCCTTGACGGTGTCGCCGCCGATCGGCGAGACGAGGCGGGCAAACTCAGCTTGGCTGCCGTCCGCCGATTTCAGGAACCAGGTCCTGAACGTCGCTTTCTTGGTCTTCGAGCCGATCATGCCGACATAGGCGGCATCGCCGCGCTTCAGCGCCTCGGCGACGATCAGGAAATCCAGCGCATGATCGTGGGTCAGGATGGCGAAGGCGGTGCCGGCGGGAGCGTTTCGCACCTCGGCCTCGGGCATCGGCGTCAGCCGGGTCTCGACGGTCTCCGGCATGCCTTCCAGTGCTTCGGCCCGCGTCTCGATGACGATGCCGTGCACGGGAAGAAGTGCGATCGTCGACGCCAGCGCCTGGCCGACATGGCCGCCGCCGAAGATGTAGACACGCGGCAAGTGAGCCTCCTCGGCTTCCGCAGCCGCAACCAGATCGGCGGCAAGGGCTGCATCGACGAGCCGGATCAGCACTTCGACGCGCCCGCCGCAGCATTGGCCGATCTCGGGGCCCAAAGGCACGTCGAGGGTCGCGCGAATATCCCTCCCCCTTGAGGGGAGGGTGGCGGCGAAGCCGTCGGGTGGGGTCGTCGCAGCAGTGCTCGACGCTTTAGGTCGCGCGCTGCCTCTGCCGACCCCCTCTGGCCGCTTTGCGGCCATCTCCCCCTCAAGGGGGGAGAAAAGCATCTGCCTGGCCTTGTCGATGGCCATATACTCAAGTTGCCCGCCGCCGATCGTGCCCGATATCGCCGATTGCGAGACGAGCATGAAGGCGCCCTTCTCGCGTGGCGTCGAGCCTTTTGTCCCGGCGACCTCGATCAAAGCGATACGGCCCTGCCTAGCAAGGAAGTCTTTGAGGCTTTGCATTTTCGAATTCATCATTCGCATTCCCGTGCGGGAAACATAGGGTTTTTCGGCCTGAATTGCACGCGTTGCCGACGCCGGGGACCAGACTCAGGCCTTGGCCTCTTTCTTCAGCCGCTCGATCGCCATCAGCACCCGCTCCGGCGTTGCAGGAGCATCGAGGCGCGGACAGATCTTGTGGTCGGCGACGCTGGCCACTGCATCCGACAGGGCGTGCAGCACCGACATGCCGAGCGGGAACGGCGGCTCGCCGACTGCCTTGGAGCGGTGGATGGTCGGCTCGCTCGCTTCCGGCCAGTCGGCCAAGGTGACGTTGAATATCTTCGGCCGGTCGGAGGCGAGCGGGATCTTGTAGGTCGATGGCGCGTGCGTGCGCAGCCGGCCCTTGGCGTCCCACCACAGTTCTTCCGTCGTCAGCCAGCCCATGCCTTGGATGAAGCCGCCCTCGATCTGGCCGATGTCGATGGCGCTATTCAGAGATCGGCCGCAGTCATGCAGAATATCGGTGCGCTCGACCATGTATTCGCCGGTCAGCGTGTCGACCGAGACCTCCGAGCACGACGCGCCATAGGCGAAATAATAGAAGGGGCGGCCCTCGCCCTTGTCGCGGTTCCAGTGGATTTTCGGCGTCTTGTAGAAACCCGCCGCCGACAGCTGGATGCGAGCCATATAGGCCTGCTTGATGAGGTCGGCGAAGGCGATTTCCTGGTTGCCGATGCGCACCCGGTTGGGCAGGAACAGCACCTGATCGCGCGGCACCTGATATTTTTCAGCGGCGAAATCGATCAGCCGGTCCTTGATCTGGCGAGCGCCATTTTGCGCCGCCATGCCGTTGAGATCGGAGCCGGACGACGCTGCCGTGGCCGAAGTGTTCGGCACCTTGCCGGTCGTGGTCGCGGTGATCTTGACCTGGTCGAGGTCGATCTGGAACTCTTCCGCCACCACTTGCGCAACCTTGACGTAGAGGCCCTGCCCCATCTCGGTGCCGCCATGGTTCAGATGCACCGAACCGTCGGTATAGACATGCACCAGCGCGCCGGCCTGGTTATAATGCGTGGCGGTGAACGAGATGCCGAACTTGACCGGCGTCAGCGCCAGGCCGCGCTTGATGAAACGGCTGTTGGCGTTGAAGGCCGATATCTCACGCCGGCGCCGCGCATAGCTGGCGCTTTGCTCGAGCTCGGCGACGATGCGCTGGATGATGTTATCCTCGACCGTCTGGTGGTAGGGCGTGATGTTGCGGTCTGACGTACCATAAAAATTCTTCTTGCGGATTTCGAGTGGATCCTTGCCGACGGCGAAGGCCACCTCGTCGATGACGCGCTCGGCGCCGACCATGCCTTGCGGGCCGCCGAAACCACGAAAGGCGGTGTTCGACACGGTGTTGGTGTAGAGCGGCGCCGATTGCGCATGCACCGCCGGCCAGAAATAGGTGTTGTCGCAGTGGAACAGTGCGCGATCGGTCACCGGGCCGGAAAGGTCCGACGAAAAACCGCAGCGCGCCGCGAACATGAAATCGACGCCGAGGATGTTGCCCTCGTCATCGAAGCCGACTTCGTAGTCGACGAGGAAATCGTGACGCTTGCCGGTGGCGATCATGTCGTCGTCGCGGTCGGGCCGGATCTTCACGGCGCGATGGTGTTTCTTCGCGGCGATCGCCGCCAATGCGGCAAACTGGTTGCCTTGCGTCTCCTTGCCGCCGAAGCCGCCGCCCATCCGGCGGATCTCCACCGTGATGGCATTGCTCGGCACGCCGAGTGCATGGCTCACCATGTGCTGGACTTCGCTCGGATGCTGGGTCGAGGAATAGATGGTGACGTCCTGATCCTCGCCCGGAATGGCCATGGCGATATGGCCTTCGAGATAGAAGTGTTCCTGGCCGCCGATGCGCATTTTTCCCTTTAGCCGGCGCGGCGCCTGACGGATCGCTGTAGCGGCATCGCCGCGCTTCAGCGTCAGTGGCGGCGTGACGACCTTGTCCTTCTTCGGATCGAGCGCGCCAATGTCGGTGACGAAGGGCAATTCCTTGTATTCGACCTTGGCCAATCTGGTGGCGCGACGCGCCTGCTCGCGCGTCTGCGCAATGACGCAAAAGATTGGCTGGCCATAGAATTGCACCTTGCCGTCGGCCAGCACCGGCTCGTCGTGGCGGCCTGTCGGCGAAATGTCGTTCTCGCCCGGCACATCCTTGGCCGTCAGCACGTCGACAACACCGGGCGCTGTACGCACCGCCGAGAGATCCATGCTGGTAATCGTGGCATGCGTGGCGGCAGAAAGCCCGAGGCAGCCATGCAGCGTGCCGGCCGGTTCCGGCATGTCGTCGATATAGACGGCCGTGCCGCTGACATGCTTGTGGGCGGAGTCATGGCGTTGATCGGTGGCAACGCCGCCGGCGATCTTTTCAGCCTTCAGATTGGGGGGAGCGTGCTTGTTCATCATGCCGCCTCGTGCCTCGAAACCTGGATCGGCTCCCTGGTACCGCTGGTCTCGGCGAAGAAGCGCAGCAAGAGATTGCGCGCCGCGAGCGCACGATACTCGGCCGAGGCCCGCATGTCGGTGAGCGGGGTGAAATCCCTGGCATATTCGACCATCGCCGCGTCAACCGTGGTCTCCGTCCATGGCTTGCCGAGCAGCGCTTTTTCGACAGAAGACGCCCGCTTCGGCGTCGCCGCCATGCCGCCATAGGCAATGCGCACCTCCGCCACCGTGCCATCGCTGGCCAGCGTCAGGAAGAAGGCGCCGAGGGCCGCGGTGATGTCCTCATCGCGGCGCTTGGTGATTTTGTGGACGGCGAATTTCGTGCCCTTGACCGGAACCGGAACGTGCACGGCCTCGACGAATTCGCCCGGCTGCCGGTCCTGTTTGCCATAGGCAATGAAGAAGGTTTCCAGTGGAATCGAGCGCCGCTTCTTGCCCTTGCGCAGGGTGAGACTTGCGCCAAGAGCGATCAAGGGCGGCGGCGTGTCGCCGATCGGCGAGCCGTTGGCGATATTGCCGCCGATGGTCCCCATGTTGCGCACCTGTTCGCCGCCGATGCGATCGAACAACGGCCCCAGCGCCGGGATACGCTTCGCCAATATCGCGAAGGCATCAGTGTAGGTGACGCCCGCGCCGATCGAAATGATGCCGTTGTCTTCCGAGATGGTGCAAAGTCCGTCGAGATTGCCGATGAAAATGGCCGGCGAAATATCGCGCATGTGCTTGGTCACCCAGAGGCCGACATCGGTTGAGCCGGCAACGATGGTGGCGTTGGGGTCCCTGTCCAGCACAGCGGCGAAATCGTCGACATTGCCCGGTACGACCAGCCGCGTCTTGGCCGAACCGATCTCAATCCGGGCGCCGTCATGCATGGCCTCGAGCCTGGCGGTGATCGCCTTGCGCTCCGCCGCCAGCGGATCTTTTGCCGCTTTGCCGTAGCTCGAGATGGCCTGGGCCGCGCGCATGATCGCCTCGTAGCCGGTGCAGCGGCAGAGATTGCCTTGCAAGGCCTTTTCGATATCCGCGTTCGACGGATTCGACGACTTCATCCACAGGCCATAGAGCGACATGACGAAGCCCGGCGTGCAGAAGCCGCATTGCGAGCCGTGGAAATCGACCATCGCCTGCTGCACCGGATGCAGTTGGCCTGATACGCCGCGCAGATGCTCGACGGTCACGACATGGGTGGCGTCCAACGAGCCGAGGAAACGGATGCAGGCATTGACGCTTTCATAGACCAGCCCGCCGGCCGAGAGCTTGCCGACCAACACGGTGCAGGCGCCGCAATCGCCCTCGGCGCAGCCTTCCTTGGTGCCGCGCAGCGACCGGTCGAGCCGCAGCCAGTCGAGCAGGGTCGCGTCGGGTGCCACCGACGAAAGCGCGACGTCCCTGCCGTTGAGGATGAAGCGGATTTCATTGCGGATGCTAATTTTGGCCATGCCTCAGCTCCCCCTGTAGGTCGAATAGCCATAGGGCGAGACGAGCAGCGGCACATGGTAGTGCAGCGGTTCGGCCATGCCGAAGCGGATCGGTATCACATCGAGAAAGGCGGGGTTCGGCAGGCTCGACCCCTGCTGGCGCAAATAGTCGCCTGCGGCGAAGACCAGTTCGTATTCTCCGGGGCGGAACTCCGCGCCGGCGAGCAGCGGCTTGTCACAACGGCCGTCGGCATTGGTGACAACGGTCTTCAAATGTGTCCGCGCCTTGCCCTCGAGGTGATAAAGCGCGATCGACAATCCCGCCGCCGGCTTGCCTGTCGCCGTGTCGAGGACATGGGTCGTCAGACGCCCGCCATCGGCATTCGACGTTTCTGCCATTGGCCGCCTCCCATTTCCGGTACGAGCGAATTGGCCCGGTACGATCAAGTATCAACAGTGAATTGTGCGCCAATTAAAGGCGATGCATAAGTCCCGGTCGAGCGGAGTGCGACAAAAACACTTTCAAAAATTTTCGGGGGAATGCGAGAAGCACCCTTTCGATATTCTGATCATACTTCGGGCCATGCCCGGCGGGAGGGACGATGCGTTACAGCAGAGACATGCGCGGCTACGGAGTCAATCCGCCGGACCCGAAATGGCCTGGCGGCGCGCATGTCGCCGTGCAGTTCGTCGTCAACTACGAGGAAGGCGGCGAGAACTGCGTGCTGCATGGCGACAAGGCGTCCGAAGCCTTCCTGTCGGAAATCGTCGGCGCGGCACCCTGGGTGGGCCAGCGCCACTGGAACATGGAATCCATCTACGAATACGGTGCCCGCGCCGGTTTCTGGCGGTTGCTGCGGCTGTTCAGCGAGGCCGAGGTGCCGATCACCTGCTATGGCGTCGCCACCGCGCTCGCCCGTTCGCCGGATCAAGTCACGGCCATGCAGGAAGCCGGCTGGGAGATCGCCTCGCACGGGTTGAGATGGATCGACTACCGCGACCACAGCGCCGAGGATGAGCGCCGCGACCTCGAGGCGGCGATCAAGCTGCACTACGAAGTGACCGGCGCGCGCCCGACCGGCTGGTATACGGGTCGCACATCGATCAACACAGTGCGGATTGTGGCGGAAGAAGGCGGTTTCGACTATGTGTCGGACACCTATGACGACGAGCTGCCCTACTGGTTCGAGCATGATGGCGGCGCGCAGCTCATCATTCCCTATACGCTCGACGCCAACGACATGCGGTTCGCAACGCCGCAGGGCTTCAACTCCGGCGACCAGTTCTTTGCCTATTTGAAGGACAGCTTCGACACGCTCTATGCCGAGGGCAAGGCAGGCCGGCCACGCATGATGAACATCGGCCTGCACTGCCGCCTCGTCGGGCGGCCGGGCCGGGTGGCGGCGCTGAAGCGCTTCGTCGACTATGTGAAGTCGCACGACAGGGTCTGGCTGGCGCGGCGCATCGACATCGCCCGCCACTGGCAAGAGGTCAATCCTTATCAACCGGCGGCACTCCGCCCCTCGAAGATGGAATTCGAGACCTTCGTCCCCACTTTCGGCGGCGTGTTCGAGCATTCGCCCTGGATCGCCGAACGCGCCTACGAACTGGAACTGGGCCCGGCGCATGACACTTCAGGCGGCCTGCACAATGCGCTTTGCCGTGTCTTCCGGTCCGCCAGCGAAACCGAGCGGCTTTCCGTGCTCAACGCTCATCCCGACCTTGCCGGCAAACTTGCCAAGGCCAAACGGCTGACGGCGGAATCGACCAGGGAACAGGCTTCGGCCGGCCTCGACGCGCTGACCGACAAGGAGCGCGAACTGTTTTCCAAGCTCAACGCCGCCTACGTCACCACTTTCGGTTTCCCCTTCATCATCGCGGTGAAGGGCAAGACGAGGCAAGAGATTCTGGCGGAATTCGAGGCGCGCATCGGCAACAGCCGCGGCGTCGAATTCGAAACCGCCTGCAAACAGGTCGAGCGCATCGCGCTGCTCCGCCTCAAAGACATGCTTCCGCAATAGGTTTGAACCCATGGATACGATCAGGATGCCCGAGCGAACCTATTACGCACCACATGGCGGCCACCCCGGCCAGAGCGAGCTTCTGACCGGCCGCGCCGTCTTCACCGAGGCCTATGCCGTCATTCCCCGGGGTGTGATGCAGGACATCGTGACCAGTGCGTTGCCGTTCTGGGACAAGACCCGCGCCTGGATCTTGTCGCGACCGCTATCCGGTTTTGCCGAGACGTTCTCGCAATACATTGTCGAGGTCGCGCCGAGCGGCGGCAGCGAGCGGCCGGAACCCGATGCCGGCGCCGAGGGCGCCCTGTTCGTGGTCGAGGGCGAGTTGACGGTTCTGCTTGCCGGCAAGAAGCATGTCTTGCGGCCCGGCGGCTTTGCCTTCCTGCCGCCGGCCAGCGGCTGGACGGTTCGCAACGAAAGCAAGGCCGACGTGCGCTTCCACTGGATTCGCAAGGCTTACGAGGTGGTTGACGGTCTCGATGTGCCGGAAGCCTTCTTCACCAACGAGCAGGAGATCGCGCCAACCCCTATGCCCGGCACCGAAGGCCGCTGGGCGACGACGCGGTTCGTCGATCCGGCCGATTTGCGCCACGACATGCACATGACCATTGTCACGCTGGAACCCGGCGCGGTCATTCCCTTCGCTGAGACCCATGTCATGGAGCATGGGCTCTATGTGCTGGAGGGCAAAGCGGTCTATCGCCTCAACCAGGACTGGGTCGAGGTCGAGGCCGGCGACTATATGTGGCTGCGCGCCTTCTGTCCGCAGGCCTGCTACGCGGGCGGCCCGGGAAAATTCCGCTATCTGCTCTACAAGGACGTGAACCGGCACGCCAAGCTCGGCGGCGCCGGTGTCCCCGGGCGGACGCCGTGACGCGGATCATTGCGCGGCCACTGACCCGCGAGAGCTTTGCTCCGTTCGGCGACGTCATCGATATGGGCGGCGACAACCACTACCCGATCAATGGCGGCCGCGCGGAACGCTATCACGATCTGGCGACCGCCGAGGCGATCGGACCGAATGCCCGCGTGCTGATCTCGATGGTGCGCGGCACGCCTTACGAACTGCCGCTGAAGTTGAGCATGGTCGAGCGCCACCCCTTCGGCAGCCAGGCCTTCATCCCGCTGTCGCCGCGCCCATTCCTGGTCGTCGTCTGCCATGATGGCGATGAGGGGCCGGGCGAGCCGCATGCCTTCACCACCGCACCCGGACAAGGTATCAACTATTCCCGCAATCTCTGGCATGGCGTGCTGACGCCGCTCGGCGAGCCTCAGGACTTCCTGATCGTCGACCGGGGCGGCGACGGCTCCAATCTCGAAGAATTCCATTTCTCGCATGCTTACGAGATCCATCTCCCTTAATTTTTTGTGCATGTCGTTACCCCAAAACCGGGGCACTTTTGGGCGACATGCAGCAGGAGAGCCTGAAATGACCGACATTTCTTTGATCGACCGCCTGCTCGACGTGATCGAACACGACATCGTGCCGAAGACGGCCGACGGTGTTGTCCATGGCAACAAGCTGTTCGGCGCGGCGATCCTGCGCAAGGACGACCGTTCGCTGGTGCTGGCCGAGACCAACAACGAGAGGGAAAACCCGCTCTGGCATGGCGAGGTGCACTGCCTGAAACGTTTCTACGAAATGCCGAAGGCGGAGCGCGTCGATACAAGAGACGCCATTTTCCTCGCCACGCATGAGCCCTGCTCGCTCTGCCTGTCGGCGATCACCTGGACTGGCTTCGACAATTTCTACTATCTGTTCAGCCACGAGGATTCGCGCGACAGTTTTGCCATCCCGCACGATCTGAAGATCCTGAAAGAGGTCTTCACCCTCGACCCCGGCGGCTACAATGCCGAGAATGCCTACTGGAAGAGCTTTTCTATCCGCAGGCTGGTGCGAGCGTTGCCCGAGGTAGAGCGGCAACGGCTGGAAATACGCATCGGCGCGATTTCGGCGCGCTACGATGATCTGTCCGGCGTCTATCAGGCGAACAAGGACGATAACGACATCCCGCTGAATTAGGGCTCTCGGCCTACCGGGGGGCACCCTTGAATTGCCACCTTTATGGTGGCATATTGCGTCATGGAGAAAGGCCCACCTCCGATCTTGATGCCATCAAGACGACGTTCGGGTCTGTCGATACGCTGGCGATCACGACGTCCGCTCTGCGGGATGCCACAGGCCTTGGCTTCGACCGTGCCGGCGCCGTCGAGGTAATCGGCGGCATGACGAGGAAAATGTTCGTGAAATCCATGACGACCTTTGCGGATCACCGGGTCTGGCAGGATGCCTATCACGTGCCCGTGCGCGACCTGATCCTCTACGTGAAATTCCAAGCGGATGTCGTGACCGAGTTCACGGTCATGTCGTTCAAGGAGAAATGACCATGGCGACAAGAGAAGAAAATCGGACCATGATTTCCCCCGAAACCGGCGAAACGCTCACGCGTGACGTGCGTCCATTCACAGTGGCGTACAAGGGCGAGAGCATAATTGTCGACCTTCCGGGTTACTATCCAGCATCCGGTGACGAGGGTGTGCATATCGGAGGCGACATGGCTGCCGTCGATGCCGCACTACGCGCCCTCAAGGAGAGGATCGATGGCGTGCCGGCCCCGGCAACCATCCGCCGCATGCGCACAAAGCTCAATCTGTCGCAGCGCGAGGCAGGATCCCTGTTCAAGGTCGGCGAGAATGCTTTCGACAAGTATGAAAGGGGCCTGATCGAGCCGAGTGGCCCGACCATTCAATTGATGACGCTGCTGGAAAAACATCCTGAACTGCTGGATGAATTGCGGTAGCGGCACAGGTCGCATTTTTCGCTGCTCCAGTCGCGAATGGTGATTGAAAGTCGTCGCGCCGCGGGGCGTTATGCGGGCCATGAAAACAGTCACCGAATTTCCCCGCAAGGTCGTCGAGTTCCCGGATATGGGCATCGTCATGCCGGATGGCTGCCGGCTGTCGGCGCGGGTCTGGATGCCGGAAGATGCCGGCGATGATCCGGTGCCGGCGATCCTCGAGCATCTGCCCTACCGCAAGCGCGACGGCACCATCTTTCGCGATCAGCTGACGCATCCCTATTTCGCCGGCCACGGCTATGCCTCTATCCGCGTCGATATGCGCGGCAATGGCGATTCCGAAGGGCTGATGGACGACGAATATTCCGAGCAGGAATTGCAGGACGCCTGCGACGTCATCGCCTGGGCGGCAAGCCAGCCCTGGTGCAACGGCAATGTCGGCATGATGGGCATTTCCTGGGGCGGCTTCAACTGCCTGCAGGTGGCGGCCAAGCAGCCGCCGGCGCTCAAAGCGGTGATCAGCCTGTGCTCGACCGTCGACCGCTACGCCGACGACATTCACTACAAGGGCGGCTGCCTGCTGATCGAGAACTTCGGCTGGGCCTCGACCATGCTGTCCTACTCGTCGCGGCCGCCGGACCCGCTGCTGGCCGGCGACAACAGATGGCGCGATCTGTGGCTGACCCGGCTGGAGAACCAATCCTTCCTGGCGCCGCTGTGGCTGAAGCACCAGCACCGTGATGCCTACTGGAAGCGCGGCTCGATCTGTGAGGATTTTTCCGCCGTCAAAGCCGCGGTGCTGTCGATCGGCGGCTGGCATGACGGCTACCGCAACACGGTCTCGCATCTGGCCAGCAACATCGAAGCCCCGGTCAAGGGCATTATCGGGCCATGGATCCACAAATACCCGCATTACGCAGGACCAAAACCCGCCATCGGCTTCCTGCAGGAGGCCTTGCGCTGGTGGGACCGCTGGCTCAAGAGTGTCGAAACCGGTGTCGAGTCCGACCCGGCCTACCGCGCCTATGTCATGGACAGCGTGCGTCCGGCGCGCTGGCACCCCGAGCGTCCCGGCCGCTGGATTGCCGAGCAGCAATGGCCCTCGCCAACCATCAAGACGCAGACGGTCGATCTGATCCCCGCAACGGAAAAACCCGCCATCGTTGCCTCGCCGCAAAGCTGCGGCTTGGCTGGCGGCGAGTATTTTCCCTTCACCTTCGGCCCCGAACTGCCAGGCGATCAGCGCCCCGACGATGCGCTGTCGGTGTGTTTCGACCAGCCGGAACTCAGTCAGGCCATCGACATCGTCGGCGCCCCGGAAGTCGAATTGCGGCTGTCCTCCGACCGTCCGCAGGCCAACATTGCGATCCGGCTGTGCGACGTGCATCCCGATGGCGCGTCGGAGCTGATTTCCTACGGCGTGCTCAATCTGACGCATCGCAATTCGCATGAATTTCCCGAAGCGCTGGTGCCGGGCGAAACCGTGTTCGTGCGCGTCGTGCTCGATCAATGCGGCTATCGCGTTCCGCCCGGCCACCACCTGCGTGTTGCCGTTTCGAACGCCTATTGGCCTGCCATCTGGCCGTCGCCGGAGCCGGTCCGGCTGACCTTGTCGGCGGCGACGCTCCGCTTGCCGCTGCGGCCGCTGGCGACAGACGACGAAGCGGCGTTCGCCGAACCGGAAGGTGCCACTCCCTGGGCAACGGAGACGATCCGCGCCAGCAATTCCGAGCGCCATATCGATCGTGACGAAAAGACGGGAATCGTGACGCTTTTCATCATTGATGATTTCGGTGAGGTCCGCGATCTCGATCACGGTCTTGCCAATGGCAGCATTGCCCGCGAGACCTGGACGATCCATCCCGACGATCCGCTGTCGGCCTCGGGCAAGACGCACTGGACACAGACCCTGTCGCGAAACGGATGGTCGGTACGCACCGAAACGACAGCCGAAATGCGATCGGACGCGCAAAACTTCATCGTCAGCGCCAGAATCGAGGCCTATGAGGACGAAACGCTCGTCTTCGAGCGCAATTTCGAGGAGAAGGTGCCGCGCGCGCTTCTTTGAGCGCCGATTTCATTGGTCCAATTGCGACGTACGATTTACGCCACGGCATGTCGCATTCGGTCTTGCTTACCGCTTTCCCTTGCGGTCATTATTCTCCTCACAAGAAACAAGAAAAACGACCGCAGAGTCGAACCAACAGAGTGAGGAACTCAAAATGTCGAACGAACTGGAATTTCTTAGCCGGCGTGTCGCGTCGGGCAAACTGAGCCGTCGTGATTTTCTCGGCCGGGCGGCGGCGCTCGGTATCTCCGCACCCTTCGCTAATTCGCTGCTTTCAAGCGCTGCACGCGCGGCAGGTCCGGTCAAGGGCGGCACACTGAAGGCCGGACTTGTCGGCGGCGAGTCCACCAACAGCCTTGATCCGGCACTGTTCATGACTCAGGTGCCGTTCGCCTTCGGCAAGATGTGGGGCGAATTGATTGTCGAGCTTTCGCCGGAAGGCAAGCTCGAGAACCGCATCGCCGAGGAGATCGGCTCGTCGGACGACGCCAAGGTGTGGACGCTGAAGATCCGCGACGGCGTCGAATTCCACAACGGCAAGACGGTGACCGCCGAGGACGTGGCCGCCACACTTGAGCGCCATTCCGACGAGAAGTCGAAATCCGGCGCGCTCGGCTACATGAAGGGCATCGAGACCATCAAGGCCAGCGGCAAGGAAGTCGTGCTGACCCTGAAGGAAGCCAATGCCGATCTGCCCTATTTGCTCAGCGACTATCACCTGATCGTCCAACCGAATGGCGGCAAGGACAAGGCCGACGCAGGCATCTCGGCCGGTCCTTACAAGGTCACGACCAATGAGCCCGGCGTGCGCCATGGCGGCGAGCGTTTCGCCAATTACTGGCAGGGCGACAAGATGGGCCATGCCGACCAGATCGAGATCATCGTCATCAACGATGCGACGGCGCGCACGGCCGCCCTGCAGGGCGGCCAGGTCAATATGGTCAACCGCGTCGAGCCGAAGATCGTCGACCTGATCAAGCGCCTGCCGGGCGTCACCATCCGCAACCACGCGGGTCCAGGCCACTACGTGTTCATCATGCATTGCAACACGGCGCCGTTCGACAACGCCGATTTGCGCATGGCACTGAAGCTGGCTATCGACCGCGAGGAAATGCTGGACAAGATCCTGCGCGGCTACGGCTCGCTCGGCAACGACTTCCCGATCAATGCGTCCTATCCGCTGTTTACCGAGATCGAGCAGCGTAAGTACGATCCCGACAAGGCCAAGTTCCACTTCAAGAAGTCGGGCCACGATGGCGCCGTCCTGCTGCGGACCTCGGACGTCGCTTTCCCGGGCGCTGTCGATGCATCGCAGTTGTTCCAGCAGAGCGCGGCCAAGGCCGGCATCCAGATCGAGTTGAAGCGTGAGCCCGGCGACGGCTATTGGAACGAGGTCTGGAACAAGCAGCCCTTCTGCGCTTCCTACTGGGGCGGCCGCTCGACCCAGGACCAGATGTACTCCACCGCTTATCTGTCGACCGCCGACTGGAACGACACGCGTTTCAAGCGCCCGGACTTCGACAAAATGGTGCTGGCCGCGCGCGCCGAGCTCGACGAGACCAAGCGCAAGCAGATGTACCATGACATGGCTGTCCTGGTACGAGACGAGGGCGGCCTGATCCTGCCGATGTTCAACCAGTTCATCGACGCTACCGGCGCCAAGGTCGGCGGCTGGGTCGACGATCCGCATCAGGAGCTGATGAACGGTTACGCGCTGGCGAAGTGCTGGCTCGAAGCCTGAGCTTGGCCTTGCGGATATGTCCTCACCCATCTTGAAACTGGTGGCCCAGCGCGTTGCGCTGGGCATTCTCCTCTTGTTGGCCGTTTCGGTCCTGATCTTCGCCGGCACCCAGATCCTGCCCGGCGATGTCGCGCAAGCCATTCTCGGGCAATCGGCGACACCGGAGTCGCTCGCCAATCTGCGCGAGCAGCTCGGCCTCAACGATCCGGCCTATATCAGGTATTTCCGCTGGCTCGGCGGTGTGCTGACCGGCGATCTCGGCACGGCCATGTCGAGCGGGCAGGATATCGCCACGTCGATCAAGGGGCGGCTGTGGAACACGCTGTTCCTCGCCTTCTGGGCGGCGATCGTCGCCGTGCCGCTGGCGATCATTCTCGGCCTGATCGCGGTGCGCTACCGCAATGGCTGGGTCGACAAGCTGATCTCCGGGCTGGCGCTGGCCTCGACCTCGTTTCCCGAGTTCTTCATCGGCTATGTGCTGGTCTATTTCTTCGCCGTGAAATGGCAAATCTTCCCGGGCATCTCGACCGTCTATGACGGCATGCCTTTTGGCGAGCGCATGCAGGCGATCGCCCTGCCGGCGGCAGCGCTGACGCTGGTCGTGCTCGCCCACATGATGCGCATGACACGCGCGGCGATCCTCAATGTCATGCAGTCGGCCTATGTCGAGACAGCGGAACTGAAGGGCCTGTCGGCCTTCAACGTCATCCGCAAGCACGCCTTCCCCAACGCGATCGCGCCGATCATCAACGTCGTCATGCTCAACCTCGCTTACCTCATCGTCGGCGTCGTCGTGGTCGAGGTGATCTTCGTCTACCCAGGCATGGGACAGTATCTGGTCGACCACGTCACCAAGCGAGACGTGCCGGTGGTGCAGGCGGTCGGCCTGATCTTCGCCGCCGTCTATATCAGCCTGAACATCATTGCGGACATAGCGGCCATCGTCGCCAATCCGCGTCTCAGACACCCGAAATAGGGGGCGGATATGCTCGATATCAAACGCATCCCCATCCCGGCTCTGATCGGCATCGTGCTGACGGCATTGTTCGTCCTGGCGGCGGTCTTCGCCCCCTGGATCGCGCCGCACGGCAATGGCGAAATCGTCGGCGATGTCTGGGAACCGATGTCGGCTGCTCATTTGCTAGGCACCGACAATCTCGGCCGCGACCTGCTTTCGCGCATGATCTACGGCGCCCGCATCACTTTGTTCATCGCGGTGCTGGCCACCGCGCTGTCATTCTCGCTCGGCGCCATCCTCGGCTTCTCGGCGGCCGTCTTCGGCGGCTGGTTCGATACGCTGCTGTCGCGCCTCGTCGATCTCTTGATGTCTATCCCGACGCTGATCATGGGTCTCGTCGTGCTGTCCGTGCTACCGACCAACCTGGTGACGCTGATCCTGGTGATGGGCATTCTGGATTCGACCCGCGTCTATCGCCTGTCGCGCGCGGTCGCCGTCGACATCAACGTCATGGACTATGTCGAGGCGGCGAAACTGCGTGGTGAGGGCAGCGGCTGGATCATCTTCCGTGAGATCCTGCCCAACGCACTGTCACCGCTGGTTTCGGAACTCGGCCTGCGCTTCATCTATGCCGTGCTGTTCCTGTCGACGCTGTCGTTCCTCGGCCTTGGCGTGCAGCCACCGGACGCCGACTGGGGCGGCATGGTCAAGGAAAACAAGGACGGCATCGTCTTCGGCATCGCGGCCGCGCTTATCCCGGCGGCGGCGATCGCACTGTTGGCGATTTCCGTCAACCTGGTTGCCGACTGGGTGCTCAACCGGACGACCAGCCTCAAGGGAGGACGCGGGTGATGGCCGACACCAAAGCGAAATCAGGCCTGCTGCTCGACATCCGCAATCTGCGTATCGAAGCCACCGTCTTCCCGCCCGGCGAGCCGCCAAAGAACATCGTGTTGGTGCACGATGTCTCGCTGACGCTTGAAAAAGGCAAGGTGCTCGGCCTGATCGGCGAGTCCGGCGCCGGCAAGTCGACCATCGGCCTGTCGTCGATGGGCTATGGCCGCGGTGGCGTGCGCATCACCGGCGGCGAGGTGATCCTGAACGGCCGCGACATCCTCAAGGGCGGCAAGGACGGCTTCCGCAAATTACGCGGCCGCGAGGTCTGCTATGTCGCGCAATCGGCGGCAGCCGCCTTCAACCCGGCGCACCGGCTGATGGACCAGGTGGTGGAAGCCACGCTGCTGCACGGTACGGCGACACGTGCCGAGGCCGAGAAGCGCGCGGTTGCGCTGTTCAAGAAGCTCAGCCTGCCGAACCCCGAAACCATCGGCGAGCGCTTTCCGCACCAGGTGTCGGGCGGCCAGTTGCAGCGCGTGATGACAGCGATGGCGCTGTGCTCGGAGCCGGACCTGATCGTCTTCGACGAGCCGACCACGGCGCTCGACGTGACGACGCAGATCGACGTGCTGGCGGCGATCAAGGACGCCATCCGCGACACCCATGTCGCGGCGCTCTACATCACGCACGACCTTGCCGTCGTCGCCCAGGTCTCAGACGAGATCATGGTGCTGCGCCATGGAAGGCTGGTCGAATGGGGCGGCACAAGGCAGATCATCAAGGAGCCGCGCCAGGAATACACCAATGCGTTGGTCTCGGTGCATGAGATCGAACACCAGGAGCAGAAACCCGGCACGACGCCGTTCCTGTCGGTGAAGAACGTCACCGCCGCCTATGGCCGCAGCGACATCAAGGTGCTGAAGAACGTCTCGGTCGACATCTATCCGGGCCAGACACTGGCCGTGGTCGGCGAGTCCGGCTCCGGCAAATCGACGCTGGCACGCGCCATCACCGGGCTTTTGCCACCCGAAGCGGGTACGGTGACCTTCGACGGACGTCCGCTGGCCAACCGGCTGGCCGACCGGCCGAAGGAGGATCTGCGCCAGTTGCAGATGATCTACCAGATGGCCGATGTGGCGATGAACCCGCGCCAGACCGTCGCCACCATCATCGGCCGGCCGCTCGAATTCTATTTCGGCATGCGCGGCCGCGAGCGCGACAGGCGCGTTACCGAACTGCTCGACAAGATCGAGATGGGCAAGGGCTTTTCCGATCGCTACCCGGCCGAGCTTTCCGGCGGCCAGAAGCAACGCGTCTGCATCGCCCGGTCACTTGCCGCCAAGCCCAAGTTGATTATCTGCGACGAGGTCACCTCGGCACTCGATCCGCTGGTGGCACACGGCATTCTCGAGCTGCTGCTCGAGCTGCAGAAGGAAGAGAACGTCGCCTATCTGTTCATCACGCATGACCTCGCGACGGTGAAGTCTATCGCCGATTCGATCGCGGTGATGTATCGCGGCGAAGTGGTGCGCTATGGCCCCAAGAGCAAGGTGCTGAGCCCGCCCTTCGACGCCTATACCGACCTCCTGCTCTCCTCGGTTCCAGAGATGGAAATCGGCTGGCTGGAAAAGGCAATCAAGGGACGGCGCATGGCCAGCGCGGGGAACTAAAGCAATTCCGGGAAAACTGGAGACCAGTACTCCCGGAAGAAATGCAGGGCGCTTCCCTGGAAATCGCGTCAGATCAAGCCGCCACATCGGGGCGCCGGCGACCGTCATCCGGATGCAACACTAGAACGCCACACGTCCTTCGGGACAAGCGCCGCTCGCACGACTTTTAAACAGGGGTAGGACATGAAGACTGAACTCGATTATCTCGCTGAACTCGCCGGTCAAGGCCGGATATCGCGTCGCGCCTTTCTCGGGCGCGCCGCCGCGCTCGGCGTATCGGCGGCCCTGATGCCGGCGCTGGCCGGCAAGGCATTTGCCCAGACGGCGGTGAAGGGCGGTATCATCAAGGCCGGCCTGCAGGGCGGTGAATCCACCAACAGTCTCGATCCGGCGTTGAACCTCAGCCAGGTTACCTTCAGCTTCGGCAAGCTTTGGGGCGAGTATCTCGTGCGCCTCACACCGGACAACAAGCTGGTCAACCTGATTGCCGAGGAGATTGGCGCCTCGGCCGACGCCAAGACATGGACAATCAAGATCCGCGACGGCATCGAGTTCCACAATGGCAAGACGGTCGGCGCGGAGGATGTTGCCGCCACCATCGAGCGACATGCGGATGAGAAGTCCAAGTCCGGAGCACTCGGCATCCTCAAGAACATCAAGGGGATCAAGGCGAGCGGCAAGGAGGTCATCGTCACGCTCGGCGACGCCGATGCCGACTTCCCCTATCTGATGGCCGACTATCATCTCACCATCCAGCCGAATGGCGGCAAGGACGATCCGAACGCCGGCATCAGCGCCGGTCCCTATAAAGTTAGCGTCAACCAGCCCGGCGTGCGCCATGGCGGCGAGCGTTTCGCCAATTACTGGCTGCGCGACAAGGCCGGCCATGCCGACCAGGTCGAGATCATCGTCATCAATGATGCGACGGCACGGCTTGCAGCCTTGCAGGGCGGCCAGGTGCACATGATCAACCGCGTCGAACCCAAGGTCGTCGATCTCGTCAAGCGCATCGCCGGCGTTTCCATCGAGAACGTCTCGGGCAAGGGTTACTACCCGTTCAATATGTTCTGCGACACCGCCCCCTTCGACAGCAACGATCTGCGCATGGCGCTGAAGCTAGCCATGGACCGCGACGAGATGCTGGAAAAGATCCTGCGCGGCTATGGCTCGGTGGGTAACGACTTCCCGATCAACGAGGCCTATCCGCTGTTTTCCGCCGACATCGAGCAGCGCAAGTTCGATCCGGACAAGGCGGCGGCAGCCTACAAGAAATCAGGCCACAGCGGCTCGATCGTGCTGCGCACCTCGGACGTCGCCTTCCCGGGCGCCGTCGATGCCGCACAGCTCTATCAGCAGTCCTGCGCCAAAGCCGGCATCAAGATCGAGATCAAGCGCGAACCCGGCGACGGCTATTGGTCGGAGGTCTGGAACAAGCAGCCTTTCTCGCTCTCCTACTGGGGCGGACGCGCCACGCAGGACCAGATGTATTCCACCGGCTATGTCTCGACCGCCGACTGGAACGACACGCGCTTCAAGCGGCCGGAATTCGACAAGATGCTGTTTACCGCGCGCGGCGAGCTCGACCAGGCCAAGCGCCAGGCGATCTACCACGATATGGCAGTGATGATGCGTGACGAAGGCGGGCTGATCGTGCCCTTCTTCAACCAGTTCATCGACGCGGCCGCCACCAACAAGATCGGCGGCTATGCCAAGAGCCCTATCGGCGAAATGATGGACGGCTACGCGCTTGCCGAGTGCTGGCTCAACGCTTGAGCGGACTCTGATCGTCCGATTTCATCTATCAAGAACGCCGTGTGCCCAAGACGGCACACGGCGTTCCGTTTCAACTGCCAAGCCGCAAGGAGCCGCCCATGGCGCTCAAATCCAAGCTTTTGCTGATCATCCTCGACGGCGTGCCTTACCGGAACTGGCGCCGGCTGATGGGCAATCTCGAAGGCTGGGTGCAATCGGGCGAGGCGCGCGTCTGGAAAATGCGCTCGGTGCTGCCGTCGACCTCGGCCTGCTGCTATGCGTCGATCCACACCGGGGTTTCACCGCAGGTGCACGGGATTCTCTCCAACGAGAACCGGTTCCGCGTCGAGCAGCCCGATATCTTCTCCGAGGTCAGCAAGGCAGGCGGCAAGACGGGGGCGGTGACCCATTCCTACTGGTCGGAATTCTTCCGCGCCTATCCGTTCGACCTGGTCGAGGATATGGAATTCGACGAGCCAAGCGGGCCGATCACGCATGGCCGCTTCCACACCATGACTGGTTACAATCTCCGCAACCAGATGACGCCGAGCGATGTCGACCTGTTCGCCACGCTGACGATGCTGACGAAACGCCATGGCATCGACTATGGCATCCTGCACACCTGCACGCTGGACTCGATGGGACACCGCTTCGGCCACGACTGCCACGAGATGGACCATGCCGTCTATGCGATGGACGGCATGCTGGCGGCCTTCCTGCCGCGCTGGATCGAAGCCGGCTATGAGGTGATCGTCACCGCCGATCACGGCCAGACCGATCGTGGCCATCATGGCGGCCATGACGACGAGATGCAGGATTTCGCGCTGTACTATTTTGGACAAGATAAGGGTCCGCAGGCCGACACGCTGCTCGACCAGCTGCAGCTGGCGCCGACAGTGCTGAGCCGGCTGGGTGTGGCAATACCGGAGACGATGAAGGCGAAGCCGTTTTTGGGGTGACAAGCGCTCCGTTGGCGTCCCCTCTCCCCGTCCTTTACGGGAAGAGGGTAAGGATGAGGGCAGCGCCAACATGGCATATGAACAGCGAACGCCGGCGCCGCCCCTCATCCGCCTGCCGGCACCTTCTCCCCGTATAGTGACGGGGGAGAAGGGATGCTCTGGCAACCGCCCCGCTCTTCGGTTAGCCTCCTAAAAATTCCTTGGCGGAGGATGAACCTTTTTGGACCGATCAGCGACAGAGCAGACAGGAGCCAGGCGGCTCGACCGGCCATGACGGCAGCGACGGAGACCGATCGCGCTCTCGTCGACCGGGTCGCGAAGGGCGACCGTGCCGCCGTGCGGCTCCTGTTCATGCGTCACCATGCGCGGGTCTACCGCTTCGTGACGCGCCAGACGGGATCGGAAATGATGGCCGACGATATCGCCAACGAAGTCTTCCTCGAGCTGTGGCGCCAGGCGCCGGGCTTCGAAGGGCGCTCCGAAGTCTCGACATGGCTGCTCGGCATCGCCCGTTTCAAGGCGCTGTCCTTTCTGCGCAAGAAGAAGGAAGACTGGATCGACGACGAGGCCGCCGCCGCGGTGCCCGACGGCGCCGACACGCCGGAAGTCGTCACCATGAAGGAAGACAAGGCCGCCGCCCTGCGGCGCTTCGTCGAAACCTTGCCCGAAGAGCATCGCGTCGTCATCGATCTTGCCTATTATCACGGACAGTCGGTGAGCGAGATCGGCGAGGTGCTCGACATTCCGGTCGCCACCGTCAAGACCCGGATGTTCTACGCCCGCAAGAAACTCGGAGAGGCCCTCAAGGCCGCCGGTTACGACAGGGGGTGGCCATGAGCGCCGCTGAAAAGATGTCGCGCCGCGACGAAATGGAAACGCTGCTGCCGTTCTACCTGAACGGCTCGCTGGAAGGTTCCGATCTGGAAGCGGTCGAGGAATGGCTGGCCAGCGATCCGGCCGCACTTGCCGCCCTTGGTGAGGCTGAAGCCGAATTCTCCGGCGCCACGGCCGCCAACGAAGCAATCCGGCCGCCGGCCGATGCGCTCAGCCGCTTTGCCAAGGCACTCGACGCCGAGGCCGGGCCTGCGCGCAAGCCGGCAGGATCGTCCTGGCTGGCGCAGGCCTGGGGCCGCTTCATGGCGGTGCCGGTCGGTGTCGCCTGGGCGGCAGCCGCGGTTCTGCTGGCCCTGGTCATGGTGCAGTCGTTTGTCGAACCAGGCGGCAAAGGCAATGATTTCGAGATTGCCGGCGCGGAAAACGATCCGGCGAAAATGCCGTTCGCCCTGGTCAAGTTCAAGCCGGATGCCAACATGTCGGACATATCCGCCTTCCTCGGCAGCAACGGGCTGAAGATCATCGGCGGACCGACCGCCGACGGCGTGTTCCGGCTTGGCATTCCGGCCCCGACCGCTGCCGACTACAACAAGCAAATCGGCCTTGTTGCCGCCCAGGCTTTCACGGAAACTGTGATCGAGGGAAGGAAACCCGTTGATGGCGGCTGAGGCAGTCATTCGATTTGCGGCAATCCTTGCGGCGGCGATGACAATCGTCGCCGTGCCCGCGTCGGCGCAGACCAACGACCCCAATCCAGACCAGACCAAAATCGACTGCCGCGACGGGACCAATGCGGCGGGAGCCGACTGCGCCAAGAACGGCAATGACACAAAGGGCGGATCGGACGCAGGCCAATCCGGCGCCGTCTTCCTGCCGGCGCTGATCGTCGACCTGTTTCCCAACCCGGAGGCGCCTCCGACCCCTGTGCCGACGCCACGGCCGGCACCCGCGACGCTGCCTGCCGATACTCAAGCCGGCCCCCCGCCTGGCGGCCCGATCGTCTCGCCGACCGATCTCATCGCCGTTCAGCCGCGGCGCGCCGTGGTCGGCGATTTCGTGCCCGACGAGGTGCTGGTGACCGTCGACGGCGATGCCGGTGCCGTGCAGCAGATCGCCGCCTCCTTCGGCCTGCAGGTGCGCTCGCAGCGCCAGTCGCGGCTGCTTGGCACCACGCTGGTGCGCTTCGGCATTCCCGACGGCCGGCCCGTCGGCGTCGTGCTGGCGCAACTGGCCGCCGACGGCCGCACACAGCGGCGCGAGCCCAATCATGTGTATTCGCTGCAGCAGGCCGCCGGCATCGTCAACTATGCGTTCGATCATATCGCGCTCGATTCCAAACAGGCCAGCGGCGAAAACGTTCGCATCGCGGTGATCGACACCGGCATCGACGACACCAACCCGGCGCTGTCGGGCGTCATTGCCGGGCAGTTCGACGCCATGCCCGACGTGCCGATCGAAAAGCGCGATCACGGCACGTCGATCGACGGGCTGATCGCCGGCGTCGGCGTGCTGGAAGGCATGGCGCCGGGCGCAAAAATCTATCACGCCCGCGCCTTCGAGGGCGGCAAGTCGACCATGGACGTCATCCTGTCGGCGCTCGACTGGGCGGCGGAACAGGACGTGCGCATCATCAATATGAGCTTCGTCGGGCCGAAGAACGATTTGCTCGGCGTCGCCTGCCGCAATGCCCGCGCACTCGGCATGGTGCTGGTCGCCGCAGCCGGCAACAACGGGCCGAAGGCGCCCTATGGCTATCCGGCGGCCTTCGATGGTGTCATCGCAGTCACCGCCACCGACGCCAAGGATGGGCTGATGCCGCAGGCCAATCGCGGCGCCTATGTCTTCATCTCGGCGCCCGGCGTCGAGATGGTGGCGCCGAGCGGCGGCGGTTCGGACGTGGTCACAGGCACCTCGTTTGCGGCGGCGATCGTGAGTGGCGCCATCGCCAATCTCATCCATGCCGCGCCTGATCGTTCGGCCGACGACATCGAGAAAGCGCTCGCGGCGACGGCCAGGGATCTCGGCCCAAAGGGACGCGACAATGATTTCGGCTACGGGCTGCTGGACATCAAGGCGGCAGGGGCTGCGAAGGAGTAAGGTCGGCGCTTGCAGCGCTTCGGGAGACAGTTCTAAACAGGCGCCCCCGCCACCGATCCCCTAACCACCAGGTCGACCGGCCAGACCTCTCCGCGGGCACCCTCCTCCAGGCCGGAAATCCGTGCCGCCAGCCGCTCGGCGACACGGGCGCCGGCCAGACGGATCGATGAACGCGTCGTTGACAGCGGCACCGAAAAATTCTCCGGCCTCAGCCAGGGGAAGACATCGTCATGAGCGATCAGCGACACGTCGCCCGGAATGCTCAGGCCGAGGTCGCGCACCGCACGCACGACGCCCAGCGCCATGATCAGGCTGGAGCAGGCGATCGCGGTCGGCGCGTCGTCCTCTTCCAGCAAGCGCCTGGTGGCGCGATAGCCGTTCTCCTCGGTCATATCGACCGAGCAGACATGGCGTTCGCTCAATGTCAGTCCGCTCGCGGCAAGCGCCCGGCGCACGCCGCGTTCTCGATGGATGGCGAAGGTCTCGCGGTCGTCACCATTGATCAGCGCCAGCCGCCGATGACCGAGCTGGATCAGCAGCCTGGCCGCTTCGTGGAAGGCGCCCTCATTGTCGATGTCGGTAAAAGCATAGTCGAAGTCGAAGCCCTCACTGCGGCCATGGACGATGAAGGGAATGCCGAGCGTGTTGACCAGCGCCACGCGCCGGTCAACGGGCCGCGGCGAGGAGATGTAGACGGCGTCGACCTGCCGGTTGGCGACGATGCGCCGGTAGGTGGTTTCCTGGTCGTCGGCGTCGGCCGGCGACAGCACAAGATCGAGCTCGTGCGAGCGGGCATAGTCGCCAAGACCGGACAGGAACTCGACGAAATGCGGATCGATGTCGACGGACGCACCGGTCGGCAGGACATAGCCGATCATGCCGGTCTTGCCGGTCGCCAGCCGGCGCGCGCTCGGGTTGGGACGGTAGCCATGGCGCTTGGCGGCATCCATGACACGCCTGCGCGTTTCCTCGTTGACCTCGGGATAGCCGTTCAGAGCGCGGCTTACCGTGGTTTGCGAAAGTGCCAGCATGTGGGCGAGCTGCTTGAGGTTCACGAAAGTCTCCATTCCCTCAAAGCGCTTTTAAATTGAATCGACCCAAGTGCCACCGAGGCCGAGCCATACAAGCCGAACCATAGACGCGGTTTGGGCGTGTTTGAAACAAAAATTGCTGCTGCATCGCCATAATAGTATGCTGCAGCGCACTTTCAGGAGTTAAGATGCGCGAACCTAAATCGATTAATTCGCCAGCCTCTTGACTTCCTGGCAATTCAATGGCGTGATCGAAAAAGCCAAAGCGCTTTGGAAGACTCTTCGAAAGGTTGCGGTTCCTTTCCGACTGAGTCACAGTCCTGCGGCGTCGGCGGGCGGAATGGAGGTTCCGTCCGGTGTGTGAGACCCACTGGGAGGAATACCGATGAAGAAAATGCTTTTGCTGGGTGCTGCGTTTGCCACGTTCGCCCTGAACGCGCCCGCGCAGGCCGAACTGAAGTTCAAGCCCGGCGAAGACAAGCGCTTCAACTGGGCGAACTACGAAGAACTCAAGAAAGTCGACCTCAAGGGTGAGACACTGTCGATCTTCGGGCCGTGGCGCGGCGAGGACGAAGGCCTGGTGCGCGGCGTTCTCGACTATTTCTCGGAAGCCACCGGCGTCGAGATCAAATACTCCTCCTCGGAGAATTACGAGCAGCAGATCGTCATCGACACACAGGCCGGCAGCCCGCCCAACATCGCCGTGCTGCCCCAGCCGGGCCTGATCCAGGATCTGGCATCGAAGGGCCTTTTGACGCCACTCGGTGACGACACCGCCAAATGGGTCAAGGACAATTATGGCGCCGGCCAGTCATGGGTCGATCTCGGCACCTTCAAGGACAAAGACGGCAAGCCGGGCTTCTTCGCCTTCCCTTACAAGGCCGACGTGAAGTCGCTGGTCTGGTACTCGCCGGATAATTTCGAGGAAGCCGGCTACAAGGTGCCGAAGACCCAGGAAGAACTCGCCGATCTCGAAAAGAAGATCATCGCCGATGGCGGCAAGCCATGGTGCATCGGCCTCGGCTCCGGCGGCGCCACCGGCTGGCCGGCGACCGACTGGGTCGAAGACCTGATGCTGCGCACCCAGCCTCCGGAGGTCTACGACAAATGGGTGAAGAACGAGATTCCGTTCAACGATCCGGCGGTGGTCAACGCCATCGACATATTCGGCAAGATCGCGACCGACGACAAGATGGTCGACGGCGGCGCCAAGGCGGTTGCGGCGACCGATTTCCGCGACAGTCCGAAGGGTCTCTTTTCGGTGCCGCCGAAATGCTACCTGCACCACCAGGCATCGTTCATCCCGACCTTCTTCCCGGAAGGCACCAAGGTCGGCCAGGACGCGGACTTCTTCTACTTCCCGCCCTATGCCTCCAAGCCTGAACTGGGCACGCCCGTGCTCGGCGCCGGTACGCTGGCGATGATCACCAAGGACAGCAAGAGTGCGCGCGCGTTCATCGAATTCCTGAAGATGCCGCTCGCCCACGAGATCTGGATGGCCGAAGGCGGCTTCGTGACGCCGCTCAAGTCGGTCAACAAGGATGCCTATGCCAGCGACGCGCTGAAGAAGCAGGGCGAAATCCTCGCCAATGCCTCGACTTTCCGCTTCGACGGTTCCGACCTGATGCCGGGCAAGATCGGCGCCGGCGCCTTCTGGACCGGCATGATCGACCTGGTCGGCGGCAAGTCGGCGCAGGACGTCGCCACCGACATCCAGAAGAGCTGGGACGCGATCAAGTAGCGGCCGGCACGTAAGCGACCAACCATTCTCGCACTGGGTCCGGGCCCTACTGGCCCGGATCCGACGGCGGCCCGTGCCGCAGCCTTTCGTCATGAGCGCATTGACATGAAGCGCGATCGGCAATGTGCGCAAACCGCCGATGACGTGCTCCAAACAACTGAATCGGCGCCTGGTCCCCGTCACCAAGGTCATTCCTTGTCGGATCATGCGCAGGGGGAGAGGGACCCATGGCGGCTCAGATTTTCTCGGCCATAACTGTCATCATCATCGGGGTCGGCGGTTGCGTCGCCTATTTCTGGGGCGCCAACAGGCTGGTCGACCTGATATTCCCGTCACGCGGCGTCGCCGGTGCCGCGGCCATCGACAATCTGCGCCGGCAAGGGCTGGTCCGGCCATGGCTGTTCGTCGGTCCGGCGATGATCATCCTCACCATTTACCTGATCTATCCGGTGGTCGAGACGCTGCGGCTGTCGTTCCTCGATCGCAGCGGCATCAATTTCGTCGGCCTGGCGAACTATGAATGGGCGTTCGGCGATCGCGAGTTCCGCAACTCGATCCTCAACAACATCATCTGGCTCGCGGTGGTGCCGGCAGCTTGCACCTTCCTCGGGCTGATCATCGCCGTGCTCACCGACAAGATCTGGTGGGGCACGATCGCCAAGAGCCTGATCTTCCTGCCGCTGGCGATCTCCTTCGTCGGCGCCAGCGTCATCTGGAAATTCATCTACGAGTATCGGGGCGAAGGCCAGACGCAGATCGGCATCCTCAACGCCATCATCCAGCATTTCGGCGGCCAACCGCAGGTCTGGATATCGCTGCCGTTCTGGAACAATTTCTTCCTGATGATCATCCTGATCTGGATCCAGACCGGCTTTGCCATGGTCATCCTGTCTTCCGCCCTGCGCGGCATCCCCGAGGAAACGCTGGAAGCCGCTGTCATCGACGGCGCCAATCCGTTCCAGATCTTCTGGAAGATCATGGTGCCGCAGATCTGGGGCACCATCGCCGTGGTCTGGACCACGATCACCATTCTGGTGCTCAAAGTGTTCGACATCGTGCTGACCATGACCAACGGCCAGTGGAACAGCCAGGTGCTGGCCAATCTGATGTTCGACTGGATGTTCCGCGGCGGCGGCGATTTCGGCCGCGGCGCCACCATTGCCATCATCATCATGATCGCGGTCATTCCGATCATGGTCTGGAACATCCGCCAGGCGAACAAAGAGACGGGAGGACATTGAGATGGCCGTCGCGACCGGAAATTCCTTCGCCAGCCGCTTTGGCGTCCACATCGCCGTGCTCATCTTCGTCGCGATCTGGACCATACCGACGCTCGGCATCCTGGTCTCGTCGCTGCGCGACAAGAACCAGATCATCGCCTCGGGATGGTGGAACTCGTTCGCCAGTTCCACCCAGACGGAAGCCGGCCGGCTGCCGCCCGCCTCGGCGCAAGCCGAGAAGGACGGCAAGTTCGTCCTCGAAGGCAATATCTTCGGCGACGGCGCCAAGCGCGACATCAGCGCCTTCGGCGTCAAATCGGCGGCGCCGACGCAGTATACCTCCGGCACGACAGCCGATCTCGGCGACGGCGTGACCTTGCAACTCAATGCCGACGGCAGCTTCGTCATGCAGTCCCCGAAAGCGTTCGAAGGCGATCGCGGCCAGCGCATCTACTATGCCTCATCGGCGCCGCCGAAATTCACCACCGACAATTACAGAACCGTGCTGTTCTCCGAGGGCATCGGACGGTCATTCATGAATTCGCTGACCGTCACTATCCCAGCGACAATCATCCCGATCCTGATCGCCGCCTTTGCCGCCTATGCGCTGGCCTGGATGCGGTTTCCCGGCCGGGCGCTGCTGATCGCGGTTATCATCGGCCTGCTGGTGGTGCCATTGCAGATGTCGCTGATCCCGTTGTTGAAACTCTATAATGGCGTCGGCGCTTTCTTCGGCATGCCGTCGAAGACCTATCTCGGCATCTGGCTGGCGCATACCGGCTTCGGCCTGCCCTTCGCCATCTACCTGCTGCGCAGCTACATTGCCGGCTTGCCGCGCGAAATCATGGAATCGGCGCGCATCGACGGCGCCAGCGATTTCGAGATCTTCGTCAAGATCGTCTTGCCGCTGTCGTTCCCGGTGCTGGCTTCGTTTGCCATCTTCCAGTTCCTGTGGGTATGGAACGATCTGCTGGTGGCGATGGTTTTCCTCGGTACAGAGGCAGACCAGATCGTGCTGACCGCCAAGCTCAACGCGCTGTTGGGCTCGCGCGGCGGCGACTGGGAGATTCTGACGACATCGGCTTTCGTGACCATCATTGTGCCGCTGATCGTGTTCTTCTCGCTGCAGCGCTATTTTGTCCGCGGGCTGCTTGCCGGCTCGGTGAAAGGAGGCTGAGACGATGCAATCCGCTTTGAAGGCCAGCTCGAAGCCTGACCTCGCCATCGATCGCGACTGGTGGCGGGGCGCGGTGATCTACCAGATCTATCCGCGCAGCTATCAGGACTCGAATGGCGACGGCATCGGTGATCTCAAGGGCATCATAGGCCGCCTCCCCTACATCGCCGCACTCGGCGCGGACGCCATCTGGATTTCGCCGTTCTTCAAGTCGCCTATGAAGGATTTCGGCTACGACGTGTCAGACTATTGCGATGTCGATCCGATGTTCGGCACGCTGGCCGATTTCGACGCGCTGACCGCCGAGGCACACAGGCTGGGCTTGAAGGTGATGATCGACGAGGTGCTGTCGCACACCGCCGACAACCACCCATGGTTCAAGGAAAGCCGGTCGAGCCGCAGCAACCCGAAAGCCGACTGGTACGTCTGGGCGGACGCCAGGCCGGACGGCACGCCGCCCAACAACTGGCTGTCGATCTTCGGCGGCTCGGCCTGGCAATGGGACACCAGTCGCCAGCAATATTACATGCACAATTTCCTGGCCGAACAGCCCGACCTCAACTTTCACAACCGCGAAGTCCAGGACGCATTGCTCGACGTCACCCGCTTCTGGCTGGAACGCGGCGTCGATGGTTTCCGGCTCGATACCATCAATTTCTACTTCCACAGCCAGGGTCTGGAAAACAATCCGCCGCTGCCGCCGGAAGAGCGCAACGACCAGACCGCGCCGGCGGTCAACCCCTACAACTACCAGGACCATCTCTACGACAAGAGCCGGCCCGAGAACCTCGGCTTCCTCGAACGGTTCCGTACCCTGCTCGATGAATATCCGGCAACCGCAGCGGTCGGCGAGGTCGGCGATTCGCAGCGCGGGCTTGAAGTGGTTGCCGCCTACACCGCCGGCGGCAAGCGCGTGCACATGTGCTACTCCTTCGATTTCCTGGCGCCGGAAAAGATCCGCGCGGGCAAGGTCCGCTCGGTGCTGGAATCCTTCGGCAAGGTCGCCAGCGATGGCTGGTCGTGCTGGGCCTTTTCTAACCATGATGTGATGCGTCCGGCCTCGCGCTGGGCGGCCAATGAGGCCGACCCGACCGCCTATCTCAAGGTCATCTCGGCGCTGCTGATGTCCCTGCGCGGTTCGGTCTGCATCTATCAGGGCGAGGAGCTTGGGCTCGGTGAAGCAGAGCTGCGATTCGAGGATTTGCAGGATCCCTATGGCATCCGCTTCTGGCCGGAATTCAAGGGCCGCGACGGCTGCCGCACACCGATGGTGTGGGATGGCGGCGCCAAGAATGGCGGCTTCTCCCCAGCAAAGCCCTGGCTGCCGGTGCCGGCCAAGCATCTAGCGCAAGCGGTCAATGTCCAACAGGGCGACGAGGCTTCGCTGCTTGAGCACTACCGACGCTTTCTCACCTTCCGGCGTGCCCATCCGGCGCTCGCCAAGGGCGACATCACCTTCATCGAAAGTGAGGGAGATACCGTCGCCTTCACGCGCCGCGCAGGCAACGAGCAGATCGTCTGCGTCTTCAATCTGGGAGCAGGGCCGGCCAAGGTTGACCTTGGCGGCCGATCGCTGCAACCTCTGCCCGGGCACGGATTTTCGGGGCAGGCGAACAGCGGTTCCATCGAGCTTGGCGGCTACGGCGCCTGGTTCGGGCGTCTCGACTGAATTTCCAATCACTGGAGGAAACCAATGGCCGATGTCACGCTAAGACAAGTGAAGAAGTCCTACGGCAATCTGAACATTCTCCACGGCATCGACCTCGATATTAAGTCGGGCGAGTTCATCGTCTTCGTCGGCCCGTCGGGCTGCGGCAAGTCGACATTGCTGAGATCGATCGCCGGGCTCGAGGAAATCACCTCCGGCGAGCTTAGAATAGCCGGCGAAGTGGTGAACGACGTGCCGCCGTCGAAGCGCGGCATCGCCATGGTGTTCCAGTCCTACGCGCTCTACCCGCACATGACCGTCTACGACAACATGGCGTTCTCGATGAAGATCGGCAAAGAGAACAAGGCCGAGATCGACCGCCGTGTGCGTCAGGCCGCCCAGATCCTGCAATTGACCAAATATCTCGACCGCCTGCCCAAGGCGATGTCAGGCGGCCAGCGCCAGCGCGTCGCCATCGGCCGCGCCATCGTGCGCAATCCGAAGGTGTTCCTGTTCGACGAGCCGCTTTCAAACCTTGATGCGGCGCTGCGCGTCGCCACCCGCATCGAAATCGCCAAGCTCAAGGAATCGATGCCCAACACGACCATGATCTACGTCACCCACGATCAGGTCGAGGCGATGACGCTCGCCGACCGCATCGTGGTGCTCAAGGACGGCCATATCGAGCAGGTCGGCACGCCGATGGACCTCTACAAGAAGCCCGGCAATCTGTTCGTTGCCCAGTTCATTGGCTCGCCGGCCATGAACATCCTGCCCGCGACCATCGAAAAGACCGGCAATCCGACCGTCGTCAGCCATGTCGGCGGACGCAAGGCAACCGTGCCGATCGCAACGCCTGCTTCGGCGAAGGGTGCTGCGGTGAGCTTTGGCGTGCGGCCGGAGGACCTGATCATCGCCAGCGGCGCGGACTATCTGTTCGAGGGGACGGTCGACTATCTCGAGCAGCTCGGCGAGGTTCAGCTGGTCTATGTCGACATCGGTCGCGCCGACCTGCCGCTGGTGACCAAGCTGCCCGGCAATGTCGAGGTCAAGCGTGGTTCGACATTGCGGCTGAGCGCCAATGGCGAGGACCTGCATATCTTCGACGCTGACGGACGGTCGTTTGCCCTTCATGAGGCTGAAGCGAAGGCGGCCTGAGGCAGGAACGCGTCTTGGACGCAAAAGAGGGGGGGGGGGGGGGCGGCGCGGGGTTTTTTTTTGTGAGGGTTGGGGGGGTTTGGGGGGGGGGGGGGGGGGGGGGGGGCGGGGGGGGGGGGGGGGGCCCCGGGGCCGGCCCGATTGTGGGGGGGGGGGGGGGGGGGGGGT